>NZ_JBSFHO010000004.1:70463-357934 GCF_053597075.1 Streptomyces sp. NPDC001514 | reverse complement strand
CACTGCCTCCAGCACTGCAAGCCGTTCGACGAACACACCGCCTTTCCCACCGAACTCGCCGCTGCGGCTTGACGCGTTGGCATCGTGAGGTGTCTGCGGACCACGAACCCGATCGAGTCCTTCTCCACCGTCAAGCTCCGCACCAAGGTCACCCGCGGCGCCGGCAGCCCGGCCGCAGCCCTCGCGATGGTGTTCAAGCTCGTCGAGTCCGCCCAGGCCCGCTGGCGTGCGGTGACCGGCGCCCACCTCGTCGCCCTGGCCCGCACGGGCGCCAAGTTCGAAAACGGCGTCCTGGTCGAGCGCGCAGAGGCGGCCGCTGCCTGATCATGCGTCACCCGAAGAAATTTCTTGATAATTGCTCGTCAGCCGGAGCTCTGCGCCGCATGGGACATGTGCCCACTACTCGGTCACGACATTGAAGGCCGGGTAAATCCTGGGCTGGAACTCTGGCATTCCGGCCTCTTGCGCAAACGGCATCAGGATCTCCGCGAACCGCTGCCACGCCTCCTCGGACTCCCAGACATCCACCACGAACCAGCCGTTCTCGCCAGGCCCGGCGACGTGCGCGATGACTCCGGATACCGGCCAGTCCGAGCGTCCCTTGACCAGTCCGCGCCCACCGGTCACCTTGTTGGCGACCTGCTCATACTGGTCCTGAGTGGCTCCGGTCATGTTGAGCTCCACGATGATCGCCATAGCGGCTCCGTCCGTTGTCGGCACCTTGCTGTCCACAGTTGACCGGGAAGGTGCGCTCCGCACGGGAAGGTGGTCCCTATGGGTGACGGACGCGAGCGCGCGCGAAGCGGTTGTCGGCGCGGACGCTCTCGACGACTGGACGGTCCGGTTCGTCGCCCAGCTCGCGGCCCCGAGGGCCCAGCGCTTCCAGATGTCGCTCGGCGGTGGCGACACGGCGGCGGACGTGCTGCTGGACGTGGAGGCCGGCTCGTGGGCGGCGCTGTACCGAGAAGGGAGCCGCTGGCTCGTACGGCAAGGCGGCCCGGGGCGTGTGTGGGACGAGGTCGAGGACTACGTTGCTCGCTGGCGCCGGGACGGCGCACCTGGCCTTGATCGGTTCTTGATCACAGCCACCCCGGATCATCAGAGCATCAGTTGGGCAACCTGACATGTCCAATCAGCCGATCTCGCCGTCCCGTACGGCACCAGTGAAGCTGTTCCAGACCTGCGCGGGGAACGCGAGCAGTTGCCCCAGGGGATGCTTACTGTCCCGAACGGCGGTTCCTCCGGGCACGCGTGCAGCCTCCACGCATTCCGTCCCGCTGCCACCGCTGTACGAGGACTTGAACCACTCGATGTCGTCGCGATCCATTACAGCTCCCTGCAGGCCTGATCGAGGAGCGCGACCGACGACGGGATGTCCAACGCCTGCGCGCGCAAGTATTCGAACGCCAACTTATAGCGCTCGAGCTCCTCGGGCTTCTCCATGAAGAGGCCTCCGCCGATGATGTCCACGTACACCACGTCGAGTTCCGGGGCAGGCCCGCCGAGGACAACGAAGCTGCCGACGGCCGCGGCGTGTGCGCCACTTGCGAACGGCAGTATCTGGACGGTGATGTGGGGCACCTCGGTCAGGGAGACCAGGTGTTCCAACTGCTCACGCATGGCTGTACGCCCACCGACCAGGCGGCGAATCACGGCCTCGTCGATCACAGCCCAGATATGCGGGGGATCCTCTCTCGTCAGAAGTTCCTGTCGCTTCATGCGGATGTCGACCATGTGCGCGATCTCTTGCTCACTGCACCGCATCTCAGAAGCGCGATGGACTGCCTCGGCGTAAGCGCGGGTCTGGAGCAGCCCCGGGACGTACATGCAGGCGTAGTGATCCTCCCGTACGACCTCGTCTTCCAGCGTGAGCATGAGGTTCATCGACTCGGGGATCGGGTCGGCGAGGGATCGCCACCAGCCCTGAATCTTGGCGCCTTTGGCCAGCTCAACGAGAGTCTGTCGCTCCTGGTCCGTGGCTTCGTACTCGCGGCAAAGTGCATCGATAGCAGGCCACTTAACGGTTCCCTCCTTCTTCTCGTACCGACTCAGGGTCGCCTTTGAGATCCCGACGAGTGCACCTGCCTCTTCAAGCGTGAGGCCTTTGCGCTCTCGTAGACGACGCAGATCTGCACCCAGCTGGCGCCTGCGGGTGGTCGGTCCAACTGTCATGGTCAAGGCCCTCCGTGTCGATCTCCCTGAGCGTGCATGCCTCAGTGCTGCCCAGACAAGTCGGCGTACGCCAGGGGCGCACTGCCCTCCCCGTGCTACCTCAGGGCCCCTTTGAGAGTTCCATTTTGGAAGTTTCAGTGTCACGCTGAAGAAGCAAGAGGCTACACAACGCAACGCTCGAGGTTCCCCGGAGGATTGACAGAAATGAGCGAGTGTCGCTGTGAGGTACCGCGCAAGGCTTGGGAGCTCCCCTTCCTGGCTGAGGCTCGGGAGGTCGCCGGGCTGCGGCGCATCATGCGCTTGCATCTTGGCGCGTGGGGACTGCACGAGTTGGTGGAAGCAGCCCAACTCTGCGTCAGCGAGCTGGTGTCAAACGTCATCACTCACGTTGGCTCGGGCACACCGACGACACTCGCCGTCGCGATGCGCGGCACACGGCTGCGCATCGAGGTTCACGATCCGGACACTCGCACCTTGCCGACTCTCCTCGCTCCAGAACGGGATGCGGAGAAGGGACGAGGTATCGCCTTGGTGGATGGCATTGCTGACACATGGGGCGTCATTCTGCGAATGGACACCAAAGTCACCTGGTGCGAGCTGGCGACAGGTCTTACGTCACCCGAGGGTCACGTAGGTGGCCCTCGCGTCTCAAGGGCGGAGGCTGTGCTTGGTCTCTATGGCCTAGCCGAGTTGCAGAAGTCCGAAGGGCGGAGCCGGCTGAGCCTCGCCAGTGCGGAAGAGGCGGCGATCGATGTGATGGCCGACCTCCTCCACTGGCTTCGGGCGCACGGCTGCAATCCGGACGAAGCCGTGGACCGGGCTCAGATGCACTTCGAGGCGGAGATTGAGGAAACAACTAGTGCTACCCGAGGCGGGGTTGTTTGGTAAAAGACTTGGCAGCTCAGGCATATGAGGGTCGGATGACTTTGCCTCGCAACGGCGACTCTTCAGGGCTTGTGCGTCCGTCTAACTCGCGGCGATTGCTGAGTAGGTCCACACATCCGCCGGGATCTCGCGCTGAAGCTTCCACGTGATCCCCATCGGCTTGCTGGCCTTGTGCTCGACGTAGTCTGCCGGGCCCAACAGCATCCAGGGCTGAGGCCCGCCGATGTCCGTCTTCTTGTACCGACGGACGAAGAGGAGGACGTGGGTGCCCTGTTCCTTGTGGGTCTGGTAGCGGACACCCGTTGGGGATGTGTCTGACGTCTGGTTCTGCGACTCCCAGTGGAACAGAGAGTCGCTCATGGCGTAGTCCCGGTAGCGCGTCTGAGGGGAGAAGTCCTTCTCGTCCTTCTCCAAGGTGATCAGGAGCGCATCGGTCTGGATGTTCTCGCACCACTTCACGCCCTCGCGGAAGTGGCCGGGCATGAAGCCGCCGATGAAGGACTGGCCCAGGGCGGGGAGGATCTCCTCGCGGCTGTACGAGGCGTGGACCGTGAGGGGAAGGCCGGCAAGGTCGCCGAGGAGGGGGACCGGGACGTGGTCGGCACGGTCGAGGACGTGGGCCAGGACCTGGCGGAGTTCGCTGCGGAAGGCGTGGTGCGGGCGGAGTGAGTCCAGCGCCTCCTGGTACGTAGCGAAGCCGCCAAGAGGCCAGAGCGAGAAGTAGAGCATGCGCGCGTACGCCTGCTCGCGCTCGCTGAGGTCGTCGTACGCTGGGGCGGCGTCCTCGAGGAGCTTCGTGTACGCAGCGACGCGCTGTGGGTCGTCGACATGTAGGAACGCGGAGACGCGCTTGAGAAGTGCCTCTTCGCCTTCCGGGGCCGGAGAGGGCAGGAGCTTGGCGCGGCGCAGGAGACCCGTCCAGGAGTTGCCGTTGCCTCGGTAGATCTCCTTGAGTTCGCGGCCGCTCTCCTTCAGGTACTCCGAGAGCCGAGGCTCACCGTACTGGCTGACCTCTCGGGCAAGCTGCGTCACGTTGACGCTGATCTGGCTGCGGATGTTGTCGATGATCAGTTCCTTGGCCTTGGACTCAAGGACGATCTGACAGCCGGAGGGAAGCTGGGGGAAGTCGTGCTCGATGTTGGCCAGCAGTCGGTTGCGCGTCAGATTGGTCAGGGCTCGGAACTGCTCCTCGAAGCGGAACTCCTTACGGTGCTGGCCGATGAAGTCCAGGACGGTGAGCACTGGCTTGCCCTCGGTGCGTCGGAGCCCGCGTCCCAGCTGCTGAAGGAAGACAGTGGCGCTTGACGTCGGGCGCAGCAGGAGGAGGGTGTCGACGTCCGGGATGTCCAGACCCTCGTTGAAGAGGTCGACCGAGAAGATGACCTGCAGCTCACCTGACCTCAGGGCGTCGAGTGCTGCCTTGCGTTCATCACGAGGTGTATCGCCGGACAGTGCGATGGCGTTCAGGCCGGCACGACGGAAGAAGTCCGCCATGAATTGGGCATGTCGGACGGACACGCAGAAGCCGAGGGCCCGCATGGAACCAGGGTCAGTGACCTTGTCCATGACGGCCTGAACGACGAGGCGGGCGCGGGCGTCGTTGCCAGTGAAGAGGTTGCTGAGCGCCGAGGCATCGTACGAGCCCCGCTTCCAGGTGATGGCGCTCATATCGGTGTTGTCGGTCACACCGAAGTAGTGGAAGGGGCTCAACAGGTCGTTCTCAAGGGCCTCCCAGAGCCTCATCTCCGCCGCGATGCGGCCGTCGAAGAACTCGTCTTGGACGTTGCGGCCATCCATCCGTTCCGGCGTGGCCGTCAAGCCGAGCAGCTCGTGGGGTGTGAAGTGATCGATGATTCTTCGATAGGTGGGTGACACCCCATGGTGGAACTCATCGATGACGACGACATCGAAGTGGTCAGGCGCAAAGCGCTCCAGAGAGCGGGCATTGAGGGACTGGACGCTGGCGAAGACGTGCTTCCAATCCTCGGGAACGATGCTGCTGTGCAGCTCCTCACCGAAGTTGGCGTCGACCAGCACGTCTTGGTACGTGCGCAGCGACTGCCGGAGGATCTCCTGACGGTGGGCGAGGAACAGCAGGCGCAGATCCCGGCCGTACTTCTGCCTCAGGTGCTTGTAGTCAAGAGCGGCCATAACTGTCTTGCCAGTGCCTGTCGCGGCGACCAGCAGGTTTCGGTGACGGTCGTGGACTCCGCGCTCCACCTCAAGCCGTTCCAGCATGTCGCGCTGGTGGGGGTACGGGCGTACCTCCAGCCCGGAAAGGGTGATGTGACGACCGTCGGTGCTGCTGGTTCCCCGGCCTGCCTGCTGCAGCGCTTCATCGAGGCGTGTGGCGTCACGTTGGGGGTCGTACAGCTCGAAGGCCGACTCGCTCCAGTACGAGTCGAAGGTCGCTTCAAACTTGCGCAGCACATCGGGAGTGGCGATGGACGAGAGGCGGACGTTCCACTCAAGGCCGTCGAGAAGCGCAGCTTTCGACAGGTTGGAGCTGCCCACGTACGCCGTGTCGTACCCGCTGTTACGACGGAAGAGCCAGGCCTTGGCGTGGAGGCGAGTGGACCGCAGCTCGTAGTTGACCTTCACCTCGGCGTTGAACTTCTGGACCAGCCTGTCCAGGGCTCGTCGCTCTGTGGCGCCGATGTAGGTGGTGGTGATGACGCGAATCGGTACGCCGCGAGCGTGAGCGGCTTCAAGGGATTGCTCAATGACCCGAAGGCCGTGCCACTTCACGAAGGCGCAGAGCAAGTCCACGCGGTCAGCGGTCGCAAGCTCTGCACGCAGTTCAAAGCCGAGGCTTGGGTCCTCTGGGGAGTTCGTGATGAGCGCAGTCTCGGACAGGGGTGTTGCGGGACGGATCGCGTACACGCCCTTGGCTTCTTGCTCGGCGATGGCGAGCAATTGCCGGGGGCCGTCAGCGACCAGGTCCACCCACTCGCGAGCGCCTTCGATGGTGTTCATCGACTCGAGAATGTGATTGGCCGCGTGAACGCGCTCCGCTGCTGGCAGCCTCTCTAGTACGCGCCTCATCGTTTCGGCAACGTGCCGCGCGATGACGTGGGGTGCTGACTCGGGTCCCACGGCGTCGTCGATGGCGTGCCAACCCTCAGCGTCGAGGGACCTCAGCTGGTTTTCGAGGCGTAGAGTGATCAGTTGCTCGTATAGCCCGGCAACAGGCTGATTGCCATCGATGAAGCCCTTCACTGCTTCCCTCCCCATTCAGATCCGCCTAGTGATATCAGGCGTCACTGACAGTCCGATCGCGATCTTCCCCACCGGCGCTTACAGGCTCTCCGGTGCCTTGAGTCTCATGGCAACCTGCGACGCCACCCGCTTGGCGATCGCCGTCGGTTCCTCGTGCTCCCAGAAACGCAGAACCGTCCAACCGGCGGCGATGAGATGCTCGGTTGTCTCCGCATCTCGCGCCACGTTGCGGTCGAGCTTGGTTCGCCACCACTCGGCGTTCGCCTTGGGCTGCGTGGCGTGCTGCGGGCAGCCGTGCCAGAAGCAACCGTCCAGGAATACCGCGACCTTGGCGCGCGTGAAGGCGATATCGATCGTCCGGCGGGGCATGCCGGGCACTCGGACATGCAGCCGATATCGATGGCCAGATGCGTGCAGCAACCTCCGTACGGCCACTTCTGCGGTCGTGTCACGGCTGGCCTGGCGACTCATGCGCTGGGAGACGCCGGGAGAGGAAGGTCGTGCTGCACTGCTCATTGTTCGTTGGCGGCCTGTCGATAGGGGCGAGTGATGATCGGCGTTCTGGGAATGGGTCAGCCCCGCCCCACCCCATGACACTCCCGGTAGGGCTGCCCCGACCCGCACCAGCACCCCGCCCCCCTCGCCGGAGGCCACGGCACCGCCCGCCCCCTCGCCGCCAGGGTCGTCGCGTACTGCGGCAGCAGGTTCGGGTCGGCCGGGGAGGCGGCCTCGGAGGCGGCGAAGGCCTCGTAGGACGGGACCGTGCCGGTGACGATGCCGAGGTTGCCCGTGCCCGTGGCGGAGAGGTCGCGGAGGGCGGACTCGATCGACGTGAGGTGGGCGTCGTGGGTCGGGTACTCCGCCGCCAGGGAGGGGTACGCGGCGAGGAGTTCGGCGAGCTCGGGGGTCGGCCAGTGGAGGATCGCGACCGGGAAGGGGCGGGAGAGGGCCGCGCGGTAGGTGCCCAGCTCGGAGCGGAGACGGTCGATTTCGGCGCGGAGTTCGATGGGGTCCGATGAGCCGAGGGACCAGAGGCGCTTGGGGTCGTGTAGCTCGTCCAGGGGCACGGCCGCGTTGTGGAGGCGGTCCGCCAGGACGTCCCAGTCGTCGTGGGGGAGGGCCAGAAGGCGGCGGACGCGGTGGCGGCCGGTGAGGAGGGACTGCGAGGGGTACGGGATCTCGTCTTCCGGGTCGACGAGGCGGGTGACGGCCGTCGTGAAGGCGTCGTGGGCCGCGTCGAGCTCGTCATGGGCCTCGAGGGTCTCGGCGACGATCTCCCACGGGGCCGCTTCGTCCGGGGCGGCCGCGCGGATGCCGTCGATGATCGCGCGGGCCTCGGCCTCGTGGCCGTACTCCCACAGGTTCGCCGCCTGCAACGCCTTGATCAGCTGGGGATTCTCCGGGCCGGCGGCGAGGAGGCGGTCGTAAAGGCCGGTCGCGCGGGCACGGTCGCCCGACAGCTCCAGATGGGCCGCGGCCTGGAGCAGCAGCGGTTCACGGTCCTCCGGGTACTGCTCCGCGGTGCGCAGCAGGCGCTCGGCTTCGGTGGTGTGGTCAGCAGGCGTGTCGGGGCGCATGCAGCACACCGTACTGCTGTACGGGGCCGCGCAGGGGCCTGGTTAGTTGGAGGGGCTGCCCTTATCGTGCGGGCCGTGCGGGAGCTGATGCCGGAGCGGATACCTGTGGTCGTTCAGCGGGGGCGGACCCGGGGATGGGTGGCGCTCGCCCGCGGGCTGTGGGCCGCCGCCGAGATCGCCGTGACCTTCGGCGTAGTCGTACTGCTCCTCGTCGTACACCAGCTGTGGTGGACCAACCGGCAGGCCAGGGAAGGCGCCGAACGCCAGGTCCAGGTCCTGGAGCGGGAATGGGAGGGGGAGCAGGCCGCTCCCGGGGCCTCCGACGCTCCCGACGCCTCCGAGGGTGGGGCGGAGGCCGACGAGCAGGGAGGGGACGGAGGAGGGACGGGGCGCCAGGCCCCGGGCGCCCGGCGGTCCGCACCACGCTGGGACCAGGCGTACGCCGTCCTCCGCATCCCGCGGCTCGGGGTCGTCGCGCCCGTCGCGCAGGGGATCGGGAAACGGGGCGTACTGGACAAGGGGTACGTCGGGCACTATCCGCGGACCGCCCAGCCCGGGCAGGCCGGCAACTTCGCGGTCGCCGGGCATCGCAATACGCACGGCGAGCCGTTCCGGTACATCAACCGGCTGCGGAGCGGGGACAAGGTCGAGATCGAGACGCGGGGCGCCGTTTTCACTTATCTGGTGGACAAGAGGCTGCCGCAGACGTCCGCGCGTGACGGCGGGGTGATCGCGGCCGTGCCGAGGAGTGTGGTGAAGCCGGGGTACGGGTACAGCGAGCCCGGCTATTTCATGACCCTGACGACCTGCACGCCCGAGTACACGTCCAAGTACCGGCTCGTGGTGTGGGGGAAGCTCGCCTCGATGCGGCCCCGTTAGGCGGTCAGTCGTGGATCGTCCGGTCGTCGGACCGGCGTGCCGGACCGCACATCTCAGCCCATGCCGGTGATTCGTCACGCGCTTCGCGCCTACCCCCAGGGGCGGGTTGTTGTCATGATCCGTGCATGAGTGACAGCAAGGCGCCCGTCTACGAGGCGCGGTACGGGTTCGACCGTCGGACCGTCGCGGTCCTTGCCGTTTCCGCCCTGTTCTGTGCGGCGGCGCTGATACCGGGGGCCGACTTCTCCTGGAGGTTGCAGATCGCGACCCTGGTCCTGTTCGGCGGCGGGGGTTTGCTCATGACCGCCGGGGCGCTGACCCGGAAAGTGGCGTTCCGCGTCGACGAGTCGGGCGTGCTACTCGGCGGAAGCCCCCTCCGCTACCGGGCCACCACCGTCCATGTGCCCTGGGAGGACATCACGGCCGTGGTCCTCTGGCAGCAGCGCGTGCCCCATGCGACCATCCCGTGGATCGGCGTGGCTCGCCCCGAGGGCGCGCCGCCGCTGCCGGGGCCCGGGCAGGGGCGGTTCGCTCGCGCCGTGGGCGGGGCGCTCGCGCCCGTACCGGTCGATCTGCTCATGGCGTCCAGGGCCGTGAACGGCTGGCGGCTCGACAAGGGGAGGCTCGCCGCCGCCGTCGCGCACTTCGCGCCGGGCACGGCGATCGTCGACCGCCACTAGCGGGGGGCACGTGGAACGGCGCGTCCCGGTCGGAACGCCAGTACCGCCACCGCGCCCAGCAGTGACAGTCCCGCCGAGACGGTCAGCGCCGCGTTCGTGCCCGCCGACGCCACCGCGATCGTGAGGGCCACGCCCGCGGAGGAACCGATGTAGCGGGCCGTGTTGTTGGCGCCCGAGCCCATCGCCGCGCGCTCCGGCGGTACGGACTCGACGGAGAGGCGGGGCAGGGCGGCGTTCAGCAGTCCGCTGCCGACGCCCGCGACGGCGAGGCCCGGCAGCAGACGTCCCCAGCCACCCGCTGGGGACACCGCGCCGAGCATCGCGAGCACGCCTGCCGCCGACAGGACGAAGCCCAGGGCCAGTTGGTGGCGGGCGGTGACCCGGCCCGGCAGCCGCTTCGCCTGCAGGGCGACCAGGAACGCCGTACCCGACCAGAGCAGGAACAACCACGCGGCGCCGAGCGGAGAGATCCTCGTCGCCTGCTGCAGCATCGTGGGCAGATAGCTGAACAGGCCGATCACGGCAAGGCCCGTGAACAGCGCGCCCGACGAGGCGGAGAGGAAGAGCGGCCGGCGGAACAGCCCCAGGTCGATCATGGGGTCCGTACTCCGGCGCTCGACCAGCACGAACACCGCCAGCAGGACCACGGAAGCGGCCGCCAGCAGGCCGACGGGCGCGCGCAGCCAGCCGTCGCGGCCCAGGGTGAGGGCCGTGAGCAGCGCGGTCAGCGCCAGTCCGAGGGTCAGCGCGCCCGGCAGATCGGGCCGTCCGGCGTGCGGGGCGCGGGACTCGGCGAGAGTACGGAAGGCGAGCGCGCCGGTCGCGAGGGCGGCGAGCGCGAGTACGCCGTACACGAGCCGCCAGTCGACCGTGCCGAGCGCGCCCGCGAGCAGCGGGCCGGCGGCGATCCCGGCACTGACGAACGCGCCCCACACGCCGGTCGCCCTGATCCGTGCGGTTCCCGCGGGGAAGACGTGGACGAGGAGGCCGAGGCTGCTCGCGAGGATCGCCGCGCTCGCCGCGCCCTGGGCGATACGGGCGACGGTGAAGGTCAGGGTCGAGTCGGCGAACGCGCCGATGCCGGTCGTGACGGCGAGCGCGAGCGTGCCCGCGAGGAACACGCGGCGTCGGCCGTAGTCGTCGGCGAGGGCGCCCGCGACGAGGAGGAGGGCGGCGAGGCCGAGCGGGGTGCCGTTGAGCAGCCAGGCCTGGGCGGAGGGCGGGGTTCCGAACGCGGCCGCCATGTCGGGGAGCGTCAGCATCGGCGCGGTGTAGTTCATCAGCGCGACGGCGGTCGCGGCGCTGGTGACGGCGAGGGTCGCGCCGGGGGCGGTGCCGGTGCCGGGGGCGGATCTGGTGCTGGTGCCGGGGGCGGATCCGGTGCCGGTGCCGGTGCCGGTGCCGGTGCTGGAGGCCGTGTCGGGGTGGGTGTCCTGGGCCTGTGCCATGGGGTTCCCAAAGTCGATTCGGATCGTCACGGAAAGCAAGGTTCGGTGAATGAACCCTCTTCCTCTTCGTGACCCTAGCACAGTGGGTTCGGTCATTGAACTGCCGGCGAGTACGCTGGTGCCATGGCTCTGGGTAAGGACTACGCGGCACAGCAGTGCTCCATCGCCCGCGCGCTGGAGGTCATCGGTGAACGGTGGACGCTGCTCATCGTGCGCGACGCTTTCTACGGCGTGCGCCGATACAACGACTTCCTGGTGCACCTCGGCGCCCCGCGCGCCGTGCTGGCCGGGCGGCTGGTGGCGCTCACCCGTGCGGGGGTGCTGGAGAAGCGCCGGTACCAGGAGTCCCCGCCGCGCGACGAGTACGTACTCACCGAGCGCGGCCTGGAGCTCTGGCCCGTCCTGCGCTCGCTCGGTCGGTGGGGGCGCGACCTCCCCGGCGGCCGACGGGTGCGTCTCTTCCGGCATGCCGCGTGCGGTACGGAGCTGGGCGCGTACGGCGAGTGCCCGGCCTGCGGCGTCGGCGTGCCGCCCGCGGACGTCGAGATGCACCCGGGGCCGGCCCTGGACCCGGACCCCGCGGATCCGGTCAGCCGCGCGCTGCTGCGGCCGCGGCGGTTGCTGGAACCCCTCGAAACGGAACGTGTATGAGAGTCCGGTGCGGGGTTCGATGAGGGTTGTCCACAGGGAACCCGGGGGCGATGTCGCTCGTGTATAACGATGAAGGAGCGAATGAAAGTTCGCATCGCCCGACGGGGAGAGCGAAGGGGGCACGCATGAACGGGAGTTCGTGGCGGATGCTGCGGCCGCTCGCGGTGCTGCTCTTCATCCTCGTCGAGGTGTTCCTTGCCGAAGGGATCGGCTTCTCCACCGCCGTTGCCCTCGCCGCCACCGCCGCGGTCGGTGCGGCGCTCGTCGCCTGCGCGCTGGTCCTCTCGCGGTCGGTGCCGCGAGTGCAGCCCACGCGAATACGGACCGCGATACGCGACCGTGAGCAGCGCACGGCTTTCCTGCCGCAGCGTGACCCCGACGCCTCGGGCCGCATCAGGCCCCGAGCTCCCGGCTGCCCCTCCACGACGGCCGCGTAGGGGCACACCCGAGTCCACCCGCACGCACCCGAGACCACCTGCACCCGAGCACCCACACTCGAGGTCATTTGTTCACGGGCGCACCCGCTCACCCCTTCGCGATGCCGTCATGCCGACATGTCTGTTTGTTTCCGGCACGACGAGCCCCGGAGGGCCTCCATGTCCGCGTCCACGTCCGCGTCCGCATCCATCACATCCATCACGTCCTTCTTCGCTGCTCTGGTCGACCAGCTCGCCGACCTTGTGCAGCCGGTGTTCCACGGCTCCGCGACGGCCGTGGCGGTCGTCCTGTTCACCGTCCTGGTGCGGGCCACCATTCATCCGCTCTCGCGGGCGGCCGCGCGCGGGCAGAGGGCACGGGCGCGACTCGCGCCGCAGATCGGCGAGTTGCGCAAGAAGCACGGCAAGAACCCGGAGCGGCTGCAGAAGGCGGTCCTGGAGTTGCACGCGAGGGAGAACGTGTCGCCGCTGTCCGGGCTTCTGCCCGGCCTGATGCAGGCGCCGGCGTTCTTCCTGCTGTACCACCTGTTCGCGGGCGGCAGCGTCAGCGGTGATCTCTTCGCCGCGCCGCTCGGGGGCCGGTGGGCGGATGCGCTCGCGGACGGCGGGGTGTTCGGGGCGGCAGGGCTCGTGTACGTGTCGCTGTTCGCGATCGTCGGTGCGGTGGCCACGTTCACGTATGTGCGGACGAGGCGGCAGCTCGCGGTCATGGGCCGGCAGGACCAGCCGCAGTTGCCGGGCGCGGGGGTGATGACGAAGGTGCTGCCGCTGCTCTCCTTCGGCACGCTCGTCACCGTGGCAGTCATGCCGTTGGCGGTGGCGCTGTACGTGGTCACCAGCACTACCTGGGGCGCGGTGGAGAGGGTGTTCCTGTACCCGGCTACCGCCGGGTAACGGTCCAGTGTGTGAACGGGGTCTTGCGGGGTGGTCGGATGTCTTGGAGGATCGACCAACCCTCTGCATTCTCCGATGGCCGCACCCCATCGGCCGGGGCCACCTCGACCACAGGGAGAAAGACCATGAAGCTGCTGCGTGTCGGTACGGCGGGCTCGGAACGTCCGGCGCTGCTCGACCAGGACGGGACCACCCTCCGCGACCTGTCCGGGCTGGTGGCGGACGTCGATGGGGCCCTGCTCGCCGACGATGCCGCACTGGACCGGATCCGGGCGGCCGCCGAGGCCGGCGAGCTGCCCGTGCTCGACGCGGCTGGGCTGCGCATAGGCCCGCCGCTCGCGCGCATCGGCAAGGTCGTGTGCATCGGGCTGAACTACCACGACCATGCGGCGGAGACCGGTGCCGCGACCCCGGCCGAGCCGGTCGTCTTCTTCAAGGCCGCCGACACGGTCGTCGGCCCGAACGACACCGTGCTCGTACCGCGCAACAGCGTGAAGACGGACTGGGAGGTCGAGCTCGCGGTGGTCATCGGACGTACCGCGCGCTACCTGGAGTCGGCGCAGGAGGCGCTCGCGCATGTCGCGGGCTACGCGGTGGCGCATGACGTGTCGGAGCGCGAGTTCCAGATAGAGCGCGGCGGTACGTGGGACAAGGGCAAGAACTGCGAGACGTTCAACCCGCTGGGCCCCTGGCTGGTGACGCGGGACGAGGTGCCCGACCCGCAGGCGCTGTCGCTGAAGCTCTGGGTCAACGGCGAGCTGAAGCAGAACGGGTCCACCGCCGACCAGATCTTCCCGGTGGCCGAAGTGGTGCGGTACGTCAGCCAGTTCATGACCCTGTACCCGGGGGACGTCATCAACACCGGTACTCCTGCGGGCGTGGCGCTGGGGCAGCCGGAGCCCAAGCCGTTCCTGCGGGCCGGGGACGTCGTCGAGCTGGAGGTCGAGGGGCTCGGGCGGCAGCGGCAGGAGCTGAAGGACGCGTAAGGCCTTCCGGCGGGGGCGGCGGCCAGGCAGCTGCTGTCCCCGGCTCCAGCCCCGGCCCCGTGCGGCGCGGGCCGCCGGTGAGTGCGCGCACTCTGCGGACTCAGCGGATGCCTGTGTCGCAGTGGACTGTCACGTTCGCGTACGTGCCGGGCGTGACGGTCACGCCGATCGGGTGACAGCCGGTGCTCCCGGGGGCCGTGGCCTCCAGCACGTACTCGCCGGGCCGGAGCGAGGCCCGGAACCTGCCGTCGTGCCCGCTGCGCGTGGTCGCCACGAGGGCGTCCGAGGCGTCGCGCACCCGTACGGTCGCCTCGGTGGGTACCGCCCGGCAGGGGTCCTCACTGCCCTCTGCCGGGACGCTCTCGACCGGGCAGACCGGGTACAGGACCACCACACCCACCACCCCCGACGTCGGAGGCGTCGGCAGTGCCGGCGGCGTCGGGGAACTGCTGGACTTCACGTCGGGTGAGCTCCTGCATCCGGTGGTGAGCGCCACCAGCACGACCAGCCCGGCCAGCACGACCAGCGGTGTCGCGGTGAACAGGCGGCATCGCCGTACGGACCTTCCGCACGCGGTGGGACGGTGAAGCCGGCCGGGACGCTCCGACATGGCGCTCACTCCTTCGGAGCGGTGGCGGGGTGGGGTCGTTCCGGACCACCCCGCCACCGCGTACCCGGTCAGCAGAAGCCGAACCCGCCGATTCGCGAGCCCCATTGGGTCGTGTTGACGTGCCGCTCGTTGACGATCCAGGCACGCTGGCCGGCAGCGCACGTGCCGGACGCCACGGGGTCGATCGACACCGCGGAGTAGTCGCCCCATCGCTCGACGGTGCTGGTCGAGGGGTTGTACGCAGTCGTCGCCGTGGTGAGGGTCGCGCCCCCGGTGATGTTGACGGGGTCGGTGGCCAGGCGCCCGCTCCCCTTCACACCGGCGTGGTGCTGGCCCGCGCCGACCGCATCGGTCGAGGACCAGGTGAAGAACATCCGGCCGATGGGGTTCAGGGCGGTGCCGCCGACGGCCGAACCGGCGACCGCGGGGTTGAAGTCGTCCGAATCGACGCCTTCGCGGAGGACGCCCATCTCCGTGGGTGCCACCGTGTTGGTGCTGGTGTTGATCTGGTACCACCGCGGTGTCGGGAAGTTGCCCACGTTGATGGTGTGGACGTTCAGGAGCCGGTTGCCGATCTGCGTACTGGCGTTCTGGAAACGGGCGTCGAGGGTGTCGAGCCGGTCGGCGACTCCGGGCTGACGGGCGGTCGGCGGCAACGAGAACGCGGGCACCGGCACATTGACCGGGGCGGTGATACTCGCGTTGCTCCGGCCGAGGCCACTCGCGCGGAACAGTTTCAGTACGGTGGGCGAGCTTACGTCGGCCACCACGAGAAACGCGTTCGCGTTGTTGTCCTCCACGATCGGAGGCGCCAAGGAGCCCACCGCGCCGAGGCTGAGGTAGAGCATGGAGAAGGCGCGTCCGTTGTAGATGTCCGACTTGGCGAAGCCCATCACCCGCGAACGGGCGTAGGTGTTCCCGGTGAAGATGTTGGCCGTCACGATCACGGCGTCCTGGTCCATGCCGAGCTGAGGGAAGTCGAAGAAGTCTCCTGACGGCTCCGGCACGTCGAACTTGTAGAAGTAGAAGGAGCCCGTGGGGTCGGAGGTCGTGGACACCGCGAGGAAAACGTTCTGGATCGTGGCACTCTCCTGGAACGCCGTGGCGACGACGACCCATCGGTTCCACTTCTTGTCGTAGACGACCCGCGGGTCGAAGATCGTCTGCGCCGTGTAGCCGAAGAAACTGGCGAACGTCACGCTCTTCACGAGCGCGCCGTTCGACTTCTGGAACATGCCGAGCCCACGGCCGTTCGTGACTTCCACGAAGTGGTTGAGCCCAACGGCGCCGTGCGTGTCCGGCGGGCGCTGGCCGGACGGACTCTGGCCGAGCCCCTCGAAGTTGCTCTGGAGTGCGGGTGGCGCGAGGGCACCGGACCGCCGAACGGGAACCGCCGGGCGCTCGGGCGGCTTCATCGCCCGGGACGCGGCGAGCTGCCGGGCGGTCGCCGTGAGCCGCGGCGCCGGTACCGGGGTCTGCTTCACGGGCTGGGCGTGACCCCTTGGGGTGGCGACCCTCGCCGCGGATACCCGGATCTCGTCCGTCGCCACCACGGCGGACGGTTCGCCGTTCGCCGTGGTCCCGGCCGCCGTCCGTGGCAGGCCCAAGCTCAGCGCGAGCGTCACCAGCAGGAGCGGCAGAACTCGCCGGGCTCTCGTTCTGGACGTCAAGGCAGGTCCTCATCTCGAGTTCTCGCGGTCGCGAGGCAACCACGCATCGGGATTCCTGCGCTCATCGTGTGAGGGGAAACGGCGAATGACCGGGAGCTGGAGGGAGGTGGCCAGGGAAACCACCTGAATGCTGATATCTCCGGTCAGCAGATGGCTCCTCCAGAGAACTGCAGTTCACGCCCCGTGAGACGCCGACAGCCCAAGCCGCTACAGAGGTGACGGCGCGGAGAAGGGGCCGTGGAGAAGGGGCCGCGGAGAAGGGGCCCGCGGAGTAGGGGCCGCGGAGGGGGTGCGGGGGATTCACCCCCTCCGCGGGCTCAGGTGGACATGAGGCGCGTCAGCGCCTCGACCACCATCGCGTGGTCCTCGGCCTGGGGAAGGCCGGAGACCGTGACCGTGCCGATGACGCCGGCGCCCTTGACGCGGATCGGGAACGATCCGCCGTGCGCCGCGTACCGGTCGGGATCGAGACGGGACGACTCCTCGAACGTCGTCCCCTTGGCGCGGAACCGGCTGCCGACGAGGAGCGAGCTCTCGCCGTAGCGTTCGACGACGCGGCGCTTGCGGTCGATCCAGGCGTCGTTGTCGGCCGACGAGCCCGGCAGCGCGCTGTGGAAGAGCTGCTGGCCGCCGCGGCGGATGTCGATCGCGACCGGCGCGCGGCGCTCGCGCGCCAGCTCGACGAGCATCGAGCCGAGCGTCCAGGCGTCGCTGTACGTGAACTGGCGCAGCGTCAGCTGCCGTTCCTGGGTCTCGAGCGCCTCGATGCCGGGGGCGCCGGAGGGGCCGGGGGCGGCGCTCATGCGCCGAGCTCCGGCTCCAGCTCCAGCTCCACGGTGATGCCCTCGCGGGCGGAGCGGCGGGCCGCCTCCAGGACGTCGAGGGCGGCGGCCGCCTCGTGGGCCGTGACCGGAGGCGGGGTGCCGTCGCGGAGGGCGGCGGCGATCGCCGCGTAGTACGCCGGGTAGTCGCCCGGCAGAGTCTGGACCGGTCGCCCGCCGCCCGTGAGCGGTGACTCACCCGAGCCGATCCGGCCCCACAGGGACTCCGGCTCCACGCCCCAGCCGGCGTCGTCGTCCGGGGACGGGCGCTTGCCGTCGCGCAGGGCGGCCTCCTGAGGATCGAGGCCGTACTTGACGTAGCCGGCGGCCGAGCCGAGGACCCGGAAGCGGGGGCCGAGCTGGGCCGTGGTCGCGCTCATGTACAGGTGCGAGCGGACGCCGTTCGCATGGGTGAGGGCGATGAACGTGTCGTCGTCGGTCTCGGCGCCAGGACGGCGTACGTCGGACTCCGCGTACACCCGCACCGCCGGGCCGAAGAGGACCAGGGCCTGGTCGACGACGTGGCTGCCCAGGTCGTAGAGCAGACCGCCGATCTCCTCAGGGGCGCCGGACTCGCGCCAGCCGCCCTTGAGCTGGGGGCGCCAGCGCTCGAAGCGGGACTCGAAACGCTGGACCTCGCCGAGCTCGCCGTCCGCGAGGAGCGCCCGGAGGGTGAGGAAGTCGTTGTCCCAGCGGCGGTTCTGGAAGACCGAGAGGAGCAGGCCGCGCTCCTCGGCGAGGGCCGCGAGGGAGCGTGCCTCGGCGGCCGTGCCCGCGATCGGCTTGTCCACGACCACCGGGAGACCGGCCTGCAGGGCAGCGGTCGCGACCGGGACATGCGTCTTGTTCGGGGACGCGATCACGATCAGGTCGAGCTCCTCCGCGCGCGACCACAGCTCGTCGGACGTGGCGGCGAAACGGACGTCGGGGAACTCGGCGCGGGCCTGCTTCTGGCGCTCCTCGTTCGACGTCACGACCGTGTCGAGGACGAGACCCTCGGTCGCGGCGATCAGCGGAGCGTGGAAGACGGAGCCCGCGAGGCCGTAGCCCACGAGTCCGACGCGCAGAGGGGAGGCGGTACCAGTCACGCCTCCTACTTAAGCAACGCTGTTGCCAAAGGGCAAGCGGGGAGCACAATGGGAAGCGTGAGGGTGAACAGGGCCAGGGCGATAGGAGCACCCGGAGAGGACGCGGGTGCGGGCGCGTCCGCGGGCGGGTCTGCCGGAGGGGCCGCGGCGGGCGGAGGACCCGGCGTCAATCTGCCGTTGCTGCGCACTCACAACTCGGCCCTGGTGCTCGATCTGCTGCGCGCCGCGGGAGAGAACGGCATAAGCCGGCTCGAGCTCGCCGACAGCACCGGCCTCACCCCGCAGGCCGTCAGCAAGATCACGGCGCGGCTCCGGGACGAGGGGCTGGTCGCCGAGGCCGGAACCCGCGCCTCGACCGGGGGCAAGCCGCGCACGGTGCTGTGCCTGGTGCGGTCGGCGGCGTACGCGGTGGGGGTGCAGCTTGACCGCGACGAGATGACGGCGGTGCTGCTGGACCTGGCCGGTACGCGGGTCGCCACACGGGTCGTTCCCCTGGACTTCGGCGCCGGCCCGGATGTCGTGACCGGGCAGGCGACGAAGCAGGTGCAGACCTTGCTGGCCGACTCCCTGGCCTCCTCATCGGCCCAGGAGGAGGCCGGGAAGACGGCCGGGAAGACGGCCGGGAATATGGCCGAGAGGACGGCCGAGGAGGCGGCGGACGGCCGCATTCCGCGAAAGGGAGAGCACGCGCTGGTGCTCGGCGTCGGGGTGGCCATGCCCGGGCCGCTCGACCACCTCGCCGGGGTGCCCCACCGGGTCACCGGGTACCCGGAGTGGGACGGGTACCGGCTGCGCGACGAGTTGGCCGCCCGGCTCGGGCTCCCGGTCGTGCTCGACAAGGACACCAATGCCGCCGCCCTCGGGCTCGTCCTGCGCGGGACGGGTGGTTCCTTCGCGTATCTGCACCTCGGAACCGGGATCGGCGCGGGACTTGTACTCGACGGGGAGCTGTACCGGGGAGTGCGGACGGGGGCCGGGGAGTTCGGTCACCAGATCGTCCAGCTCGACGGACCCCCGTGCGGATGCGGCAAGCGCGGGTGCATCGAGGCGCTGTGTCTCGCCGCCGTCGCCCGGGGTGACGTCGCGGAAGCCGCGAGGGTGCTCGGGGTCGGTGTCGCGAACCTGGTCGAGCTGCTCGACATCGACCAGGTGCTGCTCGGCGGCCGGGTCGTCGCCGCGGCCGAGGCGGAGTTCATACGCGGGGTGCGGGCCACGCTCGTCTCTCGCACCCGGGCGCAGGTAGGGCCCGCGGGCGGCGGTGCCTACCGGGTCGCCGAGGGCGCGGCCCAGCTGGTGCTCGCGCCGGTGTTCGGGCGGGCGGAGGCGGCGTATGCGTCCCCGCCACCGCTGAGGGCCGAGCCGCGCAGTGCCCCATGACCGCTGTGCCTCATGACCGCCGTGCCTCATGACTGCTGTGCCCCATGACCGCCGTGCCTCATGACCGCCGTGCCTCATGACCGCAGCACCTCATGACCGCAGCACCTCATGACCGCAGCACCTCATGACCGCAGCACCTCATGACGTTCGCACCCAACCGCCGCCGGGTGAAAAGCGCCGATAGGAAGGACGTATTGCGGCTGTTCGGCCCTACGCGATCGTGTGGCTGCGCTCGGGCGGTTTTGATGGGGGCAGGGTGGTCCCCGGCCAAGGCCAGGTGATCCCCACGGCGGTCCGCGAGCAGCAAAGGCCTCTACATATGCGCAACGCCCTCGCCCTCTCGCTCGCCGCGGTCGTGATCGTCCCCGTCGTCCTCGTCGGCCAGGCCGTCGCGGCCGCCCAGGCCTACAGCGCGGAACCGCCGATGCAGCCCGTCTGCGGTGACGTACGCGCCACGGCCTTCCCCGTCGTCGCCGGGATCCAGGGCGGCCCGGCCGCGTACCGGGCCGGTTCCGGTGCCGGGGAGTTCTCCGTCGAGCTGGTCAACACCACCGCCGAGCCCTGCCGGAACATCCACCCGGTCGTCGTGCTCCTGGGCCGGGACCATGTGCTCACCCCCGCCAGGATCCGGATGGAGTTCTACGACCAGGGGCGAGGGATCTGGCGGCCGGTGACGTTCGAGCAGACCGACCAGGGGGAGGCGGTCGGCGCGTTCGGTGGGGGTAATACGCGCGAAAGTGAATTCGGCGGCTTCACCCTCCCCGGCCGCGCCACCCTCACCATCCCCGTCCGCCTCGCGTTCCCCGCCGCCGACACGCTCGCCGACTCCGTCGTCGCCAACGCGGCCGTCGTCCAGCGCCGCGGCGCCGACGGCGACTGGGTGGGGCAGTCCGGCGACTACACCTTCAGCCTGCTCGCCTCCGAGCAGCAGCTGTACGAGGAGGCCCTGCCCGACCCCGACGAGCTCGCCCCGACCGGCACGCAGTACGACATCGGCCTCGCCGCCGCCGTCAGCGCACTCGTCGCCGCCGGGCTCCTGCTCCTCGTGGGTGCCCGCAGGCTGCGTTCCGGGCGCCGCTGACCTGGCCGTTCACCCGCGTCTGCGAACATCCCCCGGTGGACCACCCGAACTACCCGAGCGACCAGGCGCCCGGCGCGCCCGTCCGCTCCGGCATCCCCGAGCACGGCCGTATCCCGAAGTACTACGCGGTCAAGGCCCAAGTGGCCGCCCTGATAGACGAGCTGGGCGAAGGCGGACTGCTGCCCACCGAACGCGACCTCGCCGTACGGTTCGAGGTCTCGCGCGAGACCGTTCGCCAGGCGCTGCGCGAGCTCCTCCTCGAAGGCCGGCTCCGCCGCCAGGGCAGGGGCACCGTCGTCGCGGGCCCCAAGCTGGAGCAGCCGCTGTCGCTCGCGAGCTACACCGAGGGTGTGCGACGTCAGGGCCGTACGCCTGGCCGTAACCTCATCTCCCTCGATCGTTTCCCGTGCACGCCGCGGCTCGCCGAGGAGACCGGTCTTGAGCGGGGCGAACCCGTCTGGCACATGGAGCGTGTGCTGCTCGCGGACGAGGAGCGGGTCGGGCTGGAGAGCACGTACGTCTCGGTCGCGCGCGTGCCGCGGCTCGACAGCGACTTCGACCCGGACTCGTCCTTCTACGCGTACCTCCGCGACCGGCTCGGGATCGAGTTCGGCGACGCGGACGAGCGCATCGAGACGGTACTGGCGACACCGCGGGAGGCGCTGCTCATCGGGACACCGCCCGCGCTGCCCATGCTGCTGATCCACCGGGTCTCGCGGGACACGGCGAAGCGGCCGCTGGAGCGGGTGCGGACCTTGTACCGGGGGGACCGCTTCAGCTTCTCCGCGCATCTGGTGGGCGGGTCGTAGCGCCTGCGGCGGCCTTGCTGCGCCACCCCGTAATAGTCACGAAAGGATAATGGGTCTAGGCCAAGCTTGATGGCCCGTTCACCGTCCCGTTGCCGACCGGCCCCCATCGGGCCACCGGCCGCGAGGAGCGTTGCGGCCATGCGAGTCATCGTCGTAGGAGCCGGCGTGGTGGGAACCATGCACGCCTGGCAAGCAGTGGAGCGCGGCCACGAGGTCGTACAGATCGAGCGGGAGGCCGAAGCGCGCGGGGCCAGCCTGCGCAACTTCGGGCAGATATGGGTGAGCGGCCGCGCCGGCGGCGAGGAGCTGGAGACCGCGCTGCGGGCGCGGGAGCTGTGGGAGGGCATCGGCGCCCGGGTCCCCGAGCTCGGGTTCCGGGCCATCGGTTCGCTGACGCCCGTACGCAATGATCCGGAGCTCGCCGTCGCCGAGGCGGCCGTCGCCCGGGCCGACGCCGCCGCCCGCGGCTACAAGCTGGTCACCGCGGACGAGGCGCGTGTCATCAACCCGGCCCTGCGCGGTGAGTTCGTATCGGCCCTGTACTGCGAGCGGGACGCGGCCGTGGAGCCACGTACCGCACAACTCGCGCTGCGCAAGGCCCTGCTGGCGTCCGGCCGCTACACCTTCCTGCCCGGACGCGAGGTCCGCGAGGTCATCGAGCCCGGGAAGAACGGACGCAGCGCCGTGCGCGACGACTACGGTGACGTGCACAGCGGCGACGCCGTCGTCCTGTGCACCGGCGCCTGGCTCGGCGGACTCGTCCGCGAGCTCGCCCCCGACCTCCCCGTGCGCCGCGTGCGGCTCCAGATGGCGCAGACCGACCCGCTCGGCGAGCCGCTCACCACGTCCGTCGCCGACGCCGACTCCTTCCGCTACTACCCGGCGTACGCCTCCGACGCGCTCGACGCCCTCAACGCCGGGCAGGCGCAGCAGCCCACGGCCGCCGCGCACAAGATGCAGCTGCTGATGGTCCAGCGCCGGGACGGCGGGCTGACCATCGGCGACACGCACGAGTACGAGCACCCCTTCGCCTTCGACACCCTCGAGGACCCCTACGAGCACCTCACGCAGGTCATCGAGGGTTTCCTGGGCCGTCCACTGCCGAAGATCCGCCGCCGCTGGGCCGGCGTGTACGCGCAGTGCACCGACACCTCCCGCGTCGTCCACCGCCGGCAGGTGCGCGACGGCGTGTGGCTGGTGACCGGACCCGGCGGGCGCGGCATGACCTGCTCGCCCGCCATCGCCGAGACGACCGCCGACGAACTGGGCTGGTGAACCACCACATGACCGACACGACCGCGACCACGACCCCGACCCCGCCCACGCCCACGACCGCTCCGCAGAAGCTGAACCTCGTCGTCCTCGACATGGCCGGCACCACCGTCGCCGACGGCGGCCTCGTCGAGCAGGCATTCACCACAGCGGCCGAACGCATCGGCGCCGCGCCGGAGTCGATGCCCGGCATGCTCGATTACGTCCGCGCCACCATGGGCGAGTCCAAGATCTCCGTCTTCCGTCACCTCTTCGGCGACGAGACCAGGGCCCAGGCGGCCAACAAGGCCTTCGAGGAGGCGTACGGCGAGCTCGTCGACGGCGGCCGCATCGCCGAGATCCCCGGCGCCCGCGCCGCCATCGAGCAACTCCGGGAGCAGGGCAGGACCGTCGTCCTCACCACCGGGTTCGCCCGGGTCACCCAGGACGCGATCCTCGACGCGCTCGGCTGGCAGGGCCTGGCGGACCTCACCCTCTGCCCGGCCGACGCGGGCGGGCGCGGTCGCCCGTACCCGGACATGGTGCTCGCCGCGTTCCTGCGCACGGGCGCGGTGGTCGGCGTGCGGCAGATCGTGGTCGCCGGCGACACCTCGTACGACATGCTCAGCGGCGTACGCGCCGGTGCGGGTGTCGTGGCGGGTGTGCGGACCGGCGCCCACGACGAGGCGCTGCTGACGGGGAACGGCGCCACGCACGTCCTCGGTTCCGTCGCCGAACTGCCCGCGCTGCTGGCGCAGGTGGAGGACGACGCATGACCAGCGGCATCCGCTTCGACCGCGTCTGTGTCGCGTACGGCGGTACCACCGTCCTCGACAGCCTCGACCTGACCGTCGAGCCCGGCGAGGTCATGGCCCTCCTCGGCCCCTCCGGCTCCGGCAAGACCACCGCCCTGCGCGCGGTCGCCGGATTCGTACGGCCCGTCTCCGGGCGGGTGTTCATCGGCGACCGGGACGTCACCGGCCTGCCGCCGCACCGGCGCGGCATCGGCATGGTCGTCCAGCAGTACGCCCTCTTCCCGCACCTGCGCGTCGAGGCCAATGTGGCCTTCGGACTCAAGGCGCAGAAGGCGCCGAAGGACGGGATACCCGGGCGCGTCGCCGAGGCGCTGGAGATGACCGGCATGGCCGCGTACGCCAAGCGGTACCCCCGCGAGCTCTCGGGCGGGCAGCAGCAGCGCGTCGCGATCGCCCGCGCGCTCGCGATCCGGCCGAACGTGCTGCTCCTCGACGAGCCGCTGTCCGCGCTGGACGCGCAGCTGCGGTCGGGGATGCTGGCCGAGCTGGCGCGGCTGCACCGCGAACTGCCCGACGTGTCGATCCTCTACGTCACCCATGACCAGGTCGAGGCGCTGACCCTGGTCGACCGGATCGCGGTCATGGACAAGGCCCGGCTCCAGGACTGCGGAACGCCGCAGGACCTGTACCGGCGGCCGCGGACGGAGTTCACGGCGTCGTTCGTCGGCAACGCGAATCTGCTGCCGGTGACGGTCGGCTCGGACGTGGTGACCTTCGCCGGTGAGGAACTGAAGGTCCCCACCGCCGGTGTCGCGCCGGGCGCCCACGCCACCCTGTGCGTACGGCCGCACCTCGTGGGGCTGGGGGAGGGGCCGAACGCGCTGCGGGGGCGGATCGCCGAGGTGCAGTGGCGCGGGGCAACGCACCGGGTGTACGTGGACGTCGACGGGCACCAGGTCAAGGCGGACCTGCGCGAACTCCGCGAGACCCCCGCGCTCGGGGACGAGGTCACGGTGCACTTCGCGCCCGAGGACGCGGTGCTGCTGGCCGCAGGGGTGAGCGATGCGTAGTCCGAGCGGACGCCTCACGGAACAGCAGCCGGTACCGGGGGTTGTGCCCACCCGTTCCGCCCTCGCGGAACGAATGCCCACAACGCTGTGGGTTCTCCCCCCTGTCGCTGTGCTCGGGGTGGTGTTCCTCTACCCTCTCGCCCTCGTCGTCCAGGAGTCCCTCGCCCCCGGTGCCTACGCCGGCGTCTTCGCCTCGCAGGCCTTCCGTGAGGCGCTCACCACCACCGTGTGGCTGGCCGTCGGGGCGACCGCCGGATGTCTCGTGCTCGGGTTCACGCTGGCGCTGATCATCGCGTTCGTGCCGTTCCCCGGCGGCAGGGCGGTCGCGAAGTTCATCGACGTGTTCCTGTCCTTCCCGTCGTTCCTGATCACGCTCGCGCTGCTGTTCATCTACGGCACCGTCGGCATGGCCAACGGCCTGTGGACGGACGTCACGGGGGCGCCGAGCGGTCCGTTCCACTTCCTGACGACACCCTGGGGCGTGCTCCTCGCGGAGATCACGTACTTCACGCCCTTCGTGATGCGCCCGCTCCTCGCCGCGTTCTCGCAGCTCGACACCGCACAGCTGGAGGTCGCCTCCTCGCTGGGCGCGCGGCCGGCCCGGATCATCCGGCAGGTGATCCTGCCCGAGGCCCTCCCGGCGCTCGCCGCCGGAGGCAGCCTCGTCCTCGTCATGTGCCTCAACGAGTTCGGCATCGTGCTGTTCACCGGAGCCAAGGGCGTCACGACGCTCCCGATGCTCGTCTACAGCAAGGCGATCCTCGAATCCGACTACGCGGCCGCCTGCGTGGTCGCCGTCGTCAACATCGCGATTTCCGTGGGGCTTTACGGGATCTACCGGGTGGTGAGCCGCCGTGCTGGTGCATAGCCGTACGGGCAAGTGGGCCACCTGGGCCCTGTTCCTCGCCCTCTTCCTGCCGCTCTTCGCGCTGCCGCTCCTCGTCATCGTCGCGGCGTCGCTCTCGACCAACTGGTCAGGGGCGTTCCCCTCAGGACCGACAGCCGAGCACTACACGGCGGCCGTCCGCGGCGAGTCGCTCCAGGCCCTGACCACCAGCCTGATCACGGCGGTGACGGCTAGCGCGCTCGCGCTCGCCGTCGGCACGTGGGCCGCTCTCGCCGCCGCCTCGCTCAACAGGCGTGGGCGCCGCGTCCTCGATGCGCTGTTCATGCTGCCGGTCGCCGTACCGTCCGTGGTCGTCGGCCTCGCCGTACTGGTCGCCTTCTCGCAGCCGCCGATGCTCCTCAACGGCACGCGCTGGATCGTGATCCTCGCGCACACCGTTCTTGTCACGGCGTTCGCCTACCAGTCGGTTTCGGCGGCCATCCTGCGTCTCGACCCGATGTACGAACAGGCGGCGGCCAGCCTCGGCGCGCGCCCCTCGTACGTCCTGTGGCGAGTGAAGCTCCCGCTGCTGCTGCCGTCGCTGAACGCGGCCGCAGGGCTCTGCTTCGCCCTGTCCATGGGCGAGTTGAGCGCGACGATGATGCTCTACCCGCCGGACTGGATGCCACTTCCGGTGCTGATCTTCACCGCCACCGACCGTGGCTCCCTCTTCACCGGCTCAGCCGTCGCCGTGGTCCTCATGGCCACGACGCTGCTCGTCCTGCTCGCCGTCTCCCGTATCCGCACCAAAGCCTCTTACCGCTGATCCGGTGGATCCGCCCATTCCGCTGATTCCCCTCTAGCCCCGTTCCCCTCGTTCCCCTCATTCGCAAGGAGTTGTACATCGTCATGCGTCGCAACCTCACCACGGTCACCGCCGCCGTCACCGGCAGCCTCGCCCTCGCCGCCGGCCTCACCGCCTGCGGAGGCAACTCCGCCGCCTCCGACGAGAAGGTCGTCACCGTCTACAGCGCCGACGGCCTCAAGGGCGAGAACGGCGACGGCTGGTACGACCAGGTCTTCAAGGACTTCGAGAAGGAGACCGGCATCAAGGTCAAGTACGTCGAGGGCGGCTCCGGCGAGATGGTGCAGCGCGCCGCCCGCGAGAAGAGCAACACGCAGGCCGACGTGCTCGTCACCCTCCCGCCGTTCATCCAGCAGGCCGACTCCAAGGGGCTGCTCCAGGCGTACGAGCCGGCCGGCTCCGACAAGGTCAACGGCGCCGACAAGTCCGGCGACGGCAAGTGGACCTCGGTCGTCAACAACTACTTCGGCTTCGTCTTCAACAAGAAGGAGCTGGCCCAGGCGCCGAAGACCTGGGAAGAGCTCCTGGACGCGAAGTACAAGGACAAGCTCCAGTACTCCACCCCGGGTGTCGCGGGCGACGGAACCGCCGTCGTCATCAAGGCGATGCACGACTTCGGCGGCGAAGAGCCGGCGATGGATTACCTGAAGAAGCTCCAGGCCAACAACGTCGGCCCGTCCTCCTCCACCTCCAAGCTCGCCCCCAAGGTCGACAAGGGCGAGATCCTCGTCGCCAACGGTGATGTCCAGATGAACTTCGCCCAGTCCAGGTCCATGCCGAATCTCGGCATCTGGTTCCCGGCGAAGCAGGGCGGCCGGCCCACCACGTTCGCCCTCCCGTACGCCGCGGGCCTCGTCGACGACGCCCCGCACACCGAGAACGGCAAGAAGCTCCTCGACTACCTGCTGAGCGAGAAGGCCCAGAAGCAGGTCAGTGAGATCGGCGGCGGCTTCTCCGCGCGCAGCGACGTCAAGGCGACCGACGCCAACGCGATCGAGCTGGCGAAGATCCTGGAGGGCGTCCAGGTCTTCGAGCCGGACTGGAAGGACATCGACAAGAACCTCCAGAAGTACGTCGACTCGTGGAAGACCGCGACCGGCAGCTGAAGGTGGACCGACCGGGGTCAAGGTCACGTCTTCCTGATTAGGCTGGGGGGCGCCGGTACATCGTTGTGGCGGCGCCCCATCAGCACCTCCGCACCCAGCAGGAGTACGCCCATGGCAGAGCGCAAGCCGATCGAATCCTGGCTCACCGACATGGACGGTGTTCTCATCCATGAAGGCGTTCCGATCCCGGGCGCCGACTCCTTCATCAAGAAGCTCCGCGAGACCGGGAAGCCCTTCCTGGTCCTCACGAACAACTCCATCTACACCCCCCGTGACCTGCACGCCCGGCTCGCCCGCATGGGCCTGGACGTGCCCGTGGACAACATCTGGACGTCCGCGCTGGCCACCGCCCGGTTCCTGGACGACCAACGTCCCGGCGGCACGGCGTACGTCATCGGCGAGGCGGGGCTGACCACGGCGCTGCACGACATCGGTTACGTCCTCACGGATCACGAGCCGGACTACGTCGTCCTCGGCGAGACCCGTACGTACAGCTTCGAGGCCCTCACCAAGGCCATCCGGCTGATCAACGCGGGATCGCGTTTCATCGGCACCAACCCGGACGAGACCGGTCCGAGCCCGGAGGGCCCGCTGCCCGCAACCGGCTCGGTCGCCGCGCTGATCACCAAGGCCACCGGCAAGGCCCCGTACTTCGCGGGCAAGCCGAACCCGCTGATGATGCGCACGGGCCTGAACGCGATCGGGGCGCACTCGGAGACCAGCGCGATGATCGGGGACCGGATGGACACCGACGTCCTGGCGGGGCTGGAGGCGGGCATGGAGACCTTCCTCGTGCTCACGGGCCTGACGGCACCGGAGGACATCGACCGGTACCCGTTCCGCCCGTCGAACGTGGTCGACTCGATCGCCGATCTGGTCGACCGCATCTGACCTGCTGGGGGCTCCCGGCGTCTCCCGGCGATGACCCATCCGGGTCTCCTGGAGATGCGGAAACGGGCAAACCGCGTGAATCTGCTGATACCAGGAGGTTCACAATGCGTTCTGTTCCGATTGCTCTCCGTGTGGTGGGGGCGGCCACCGGTGTTCTGATGCTGGCACCCGCCGCAGGGCTCGCGTACGCCGAGGAAGGCGGGCAGACCAAGGCAAGGGTCAGCCCCACCTCCGCCAGACCCGGGGGTGAGGTGGAGCTGCATGTCACCGGTTGCCCGGGCGCGACGGGCACCGCCAGGTCCCGGGCCTTCGTCGCCGACGCCGAGCTGTCCGGCAGCGTGGGGCCGCAGAGCTCCCTCTTCGGGGAGACGACGATCGGATCCGGCGTCGGCGCCGGTACGTACGACATCAGCGTCACGTGCGACGGCAACCACCTCACCCGAGTGGGCACGCTCACCGTCGCCCAGCAGGGCGCCGAGAACCGGGCGGAGACCACGCAGCGCGACGACGAGGGCGAGAAGCGCGACGAGGGCGGCAAGGACGACGGGGACAAGCGCGACAAGGACAAGGGCAGCAAGGACGAGGGCGACAAGCGCGACGAGGGCCGCAAGGACGACGGCGGCAAGGGCGACAAGGACAAGGACAAGGACAAGGACAAGGAAAAAGACAAGGACAAGGGCGGCAAGGGCGACAAGGACGAGGGCGGCAAGCGCGACGACGGCCGCAAGGACGACAGCCGCAAGTCGGATCAGAACCACGACCAGGGCAAGAAGCACGACGAGGGCCAGAGCGACGAGGACGACGACGAGGACGAGGACGAGGGCCAGGACCACGACCAGACCCTGGTTCCCGATCCTGACGACACCCCCTACGCCCCGGTACGGGCCGGCGGCGGCGGTACCGCCACGTCCCTCGCCTCCGAGGAGGCCGAGCGGGCCGACCAGCAGGGTCCCGGCACTCCCCACACCGTGATCGGACTGGTCCTCGCGGGCGTGGCCGCGGTGGCCGTGGCGTTCCGCAGCACACGGCGTCGGCGCGTGGGCCCGGCGGACACGGACTGACCGCCATGGAACCCGGTGACGGTGGTTCCGGCGGCCGTACGTCGGGCACCGGCAGGCTGCTCACGGGTGTGGCCTGGGCCGTGCTGCTGCTGGCCTTGTGGCTGTGGGGGCGCGAGGCGACCGAAGGCCCCGGCAGCACCTCGGCCCCCACGACCGGCGATGTGGCCGCAGTCGGCCGGCCCCCCGGCGTACCGCTGCCGCCCGCCCGCGACCCGCTGAAGCCCTCCCAGCCGAGCAAGGTGGAGATCCCCTCGATAGGGATCACAGCCCCGGTCGTGGCCCGCGGCCTGGACGCGACGGGAGCGGTCGATCCGCCGCCGTACGCCATGCCGCAGACCGTCGGCTGGTTCGGCACCGGCACCCTGCCCGGGACCGAGGGCGCGGCGCTCTTCGTCGGCCATGTCGACACCAAGACCAAGCCGGCCGTGTTCTACGGGCTCAGTGCGGCCCGTCCCGGCCAGAAGGTCCGGGTGACCCGGACCGACGGCTCGGTCGCCGAGTTCACGATCGACGATGTGCAGGTCTTCCGCCGGGACCGGTTCGACGCGCAGAAGGTGTACGGGGCCCGGCAGCCGGGCAGGGCGGAACTGAGGCTGATCACCTGCGGTGGAACCTACGACCGCATGTCGGGGTCATACACGGCGAACGTGGTGGTGTCGGCGTATCTGACGGACGCCCGCGGGATCTGACAGGATGGATTCGCCCGGTCTTGTCCGGGAGCGGGGCGCCTGGGGGGTGGCCTCGACATCGTGCGACAGTGCACCAAGGGGGAGTGGATGTACGGCAGTTACGTCGGGCGTGCCCGCTGGGGAGCGGCCGCCGCGGGCGCCGCGCTGCTGCTGGCGGGGTGTTCGTCCGCCGACGGTGACGGTGACGGCGGCGGTGACAATCGGGCGTCGATCGCCCAGCAGCCGAAGGGGACCGACCCGTTCTGGGTCAATCCCGACGGGAAGGCCGCCAGGCAGGTCGCCTCGTATCTCGACGGAGGCGACGACAAGAACGCCGAGCTGATCAGGAAGATCGCGGAGCAGCCGGTCGGCGAATGGATCGGCCCGGACAATCCGGAGGCCGAGGCGAAGGGATTCACGGAGGCTGCCGAGAAGGCCGACCGGGACGCCCTGCTGGTGCTCTACAACATCCCGCACCGCGACTGCGGACAGTTCTCCAAGGGCGGCGCCGCCGACGGGAACGCGTACCGGGAGTGGGTCGACAAGGTCGCCAAGGGCATCGGCGACCGGCGCGCCACGGTCGTCCTCGAGCCGGACGCCGTCCTGCACCTCGTGGACGGCTGCACGCCGGACGAGTTCCACGAGGAGCGTTACGATCTGCTGAAGGGCGCCATCGAGCGGCTCAAGCAGCAGCCCGCCACCAAGGTCTACCTGGATGCGGGCAACGCGGGCTGGTCCCAGCCCGACTCCCTCTTCGAGCCGCTCCAGTGGGCGGGTATCGCCAAGGCCGACGGCTTCGCGGTCAATGTCTCCAACTTCCAGACCATCGAGGCCAGCAAGGACTTCGGCAGGAAGCTCTCCGCGAAGGTGGGGAACAAGCACTTCGTGGTCGACACCAGCCGCAACGGCAACGGGCCGTACACGCAGGGCGATCCGAAGGAGAACTGGTGCAACCCGCCGGGGCGTGCGCTCGGTGAGCCGCCCACGACGAAGACGGGCGATCCGCTCGTCGACGCGTATCTGTGGGTCAAGCGGCCGGGGGAGTCGGACGGGGACTGCAAGGGCGGGCCGAAGGCGGGGGACTGGTATCCGGAGTACGCGCTGGAGCTGGCGCGCAACACGAAGTAGGCGCCCCGGCCCCGTGCAGGCTCCCGAGGAGTCCGTACGGGGCCGGGCAGGGGCCTACGGCACCTCCACCCACACGCCTTCGGACGGGGTGCCCTTGTCGTCCGTGACGAAGAGCATGTACCACCCCGACGGCACCAGGGACCGGTTCTTCGGCACGGTGACCTCGAAACCGTCCGCCGTCTTCGTCATCTCCAGCGCGATCGAGCGCTGGTCGACATCCGTCACATGCGTCACCGCGCTCGGCCGCATCAGCTTCGCCGTCTTCAGCTTCGCCGCCTGCGGGCTCTTGAACGTGCCCGACTTGCCGCGCTTGATGCTCTTCGGCCCGCCGCTGATCTCCGGCCGTCCGTCCCGGTAGAGATACGGCGGCGTGTAGATCTCGATCCGCTGCTCGAAGACGCCCGGCTTGGTGTTGGCGTCGTCGGCGAAGAGCGAGTCGGAGCCGAAGATCATCAGTCGACCGTCGGGCAGCAGCACCGACCCCGAGTGGTAGTTGCGCCCCACCCGCGGGTCGGCCACACGCGTGTACGTGCCCTTCTTCGGGTCGTACGTCCGCGCCTCCAGGACGTTGGAGCCGCCGCGTCCGCGGTAGTCCTCGGAGCCGCCGGTGACCAGCACGCTGTCGTCCGGGAGGAGCGAGGCGCTCGGATAGCGGGTGCCCTTGTCGAGTGAAGCGCCGTCCTTGAAGCGGGGGTTCGAGTCCTTGAGATCGACCAGCCGGGACTTCTTGCTGGACTTCTCGGACTCGCCGACGCCGCCGCCGCCGATGACCATGAACTTCTGGTCCTGGGCGGGCGGCAGCATGACCGTCGCCGAGGTCTCCATCTTGTCCGGGTCGCTCAGCCCCGGGATCTTCTCGAAGTCGTTCGTCTCCAGATCCCAGATGCCGGGGTCACGGCCGATGTCGGCCGGACCGTACCCGGCGTTCGAACCGGAGTAGAAGAGCTTCCCGTTGGACATCAGGAAGATCGCCGGGTAGGTCGGGAAGCGCCGCTCGATGCCCGTGTACTCCCAGGTCTTCGTCTCCGGGTCGTAGATCTCGTCCTTGCCGGGCACGATCTGCCCGATCTCGTCGAGACCGGAGAGGGAGAGGACCTTTCCGTCCTTGAGCGTGGTCAGGGTCGGGTACCACCGGGCCTCGTTCATCGGGTCGACCTTGATGTACTTCTCGGCGACCGGATCGAACTCGTAGGCCTCCTTGATGCCCTGGAAGTCCTTCTTGTCGAGGGCGAGCTTCTGCGCGATGCCGTAGACGTTGCGGGTGTCGGAGCCCTTGAGGCCGTGCACGCGGTAGTTGTCCTCGGTGCCCGTCTCGTGCGTCTTCCCGGACTCCTCGGCCTCGACGTAGATCCGGCCGAGGCCCGCCTCGGTGCGCAGGAACCTGCCGGTCGCCGGGTCGAAGACCTTCTTCGCCCGCTTGACCAGCACCGGGTCCTTGGAGACGAACGTCTTGCCGTTCTTCTTGCCGGTGAACTTCGTGCCGGCGGGCAGCGTGATCGGCTTGTCCGGGTCCTCGTTGTGGACGATCATCAGGCCGCCGGCCTTGGAGACATCGCCCTTCAGTTTCTCGTACCGCTTGGTGCCGCCCGCGACCAGCAGCTTGCCGTCGGGCAGCTGCGTGTGCCCGGAGCAGAACATGTCCTTGGGCGTCGGTATCAGCTTGAAGTCGTTCGTCTTCGGGTCCCACAGCACCGACTCGAACTTCTTCGCGTCGAAGTTCTTCTGGTTGTTGCCCGAGCCGGCGATCAGCAGGACCTTGCCGGTGTGCAGCAGGGCGGCGTGGATCGAGTTGATCCGGTACTCGGACGGGACGTCGAGGAAGTCCCAGTGGCCGTTCGCCGCCTTGTACTCAGGGCGGTTGATCTTGTACTCGTGGTACTCCGCCGAGCCGTAGCGGTAGAGGGCGGGGCCGTTGAAGCCGGCCACCACTGCCACCACGGCCACGCCGATCAGGATCCGTCGGGCCCGGTTCTTGCGGTAGTTCGGCCGGACGGGAAGTGCGCTCATTTCTTACGTCCCCCAAGGGCGATCTGCATGGTCTGGTCCGCCGGGGCCCAATGCGGCTGCTGCTGGGGCTCATGCGCGCCGGGGGGCGGCTGCGGGCCCTGCGGACCGTGCGTGCCGTCTCCGGCGGGCGGCTGCGCGTTGCGCTTCTTCTTCTCCGCGCGGACGGTGTACCGCCAGGCGAAGATGGGCGCCGCTGTGATCAGCAGGGCGAGGGACGCCCACGTGATCATCGCCGGGTGGTCGTGCCCGTTGAAGAACGAGGCCGCGAGCGAGCCGCCGAAGACCAGGATGAAGAAGAGGTGGATCCGGAACGTGCCGAAGAGGGTGTCCGGGCTGGACGAGTCGCCCTTGGGGGTCACGACGAACTTGCTCTTGCGGCGCAGTACGGCGTCCATCAGGGAGCGTGCGTAGATCGGCGCGGAGAGCGCGGACATCACCATGCCGGCGAGGCCGCCGGAGCCCTCCGGCTCGTGCGGCGAGACGTTGTGGCGGCGGTTCCAGATGTAGAGGCCGATCTGGAGCGCCGACGCGTTGCCGTACAGCATCATCCAGATCGCCGGGTCGATCTGCACACCCGAGGCGCCCATGCCGAGGAACAGGGCGCAGCTCAGCGCCGCCAGGATCCAGTTGAGGGCGGACATCGGATAGAAGATGATCATCATCGTGTAGTTGAAGAGCTTCCCGGCCGGCAGCGTCCCGAAGCCCCTCCAGTACTGCTTGAGGATCGTCTCGTACGTGCCCCGCGACCAGCGCAGCTGCTGGGTGAAGAAGTCGGTCCAGGCGCTCGGGCCCTCGCCGACGGCGAGCACGTCCGGGGTGTAGACCGAGCGCCACTTGTTGCCGCTCTCGGGGTTGCGGGCCCGGTGCATCTCGAAGCCCGTCGCCATGTCCTCGGTGATCGAGTCGTACAGACCGCCGATCTGCTTGATCGCCTTGATCCGGACGGCGTTGGAGGTGCCGACGAACATGGGGGCGCCGTAGCGGTTGCCCGCGCGCTGGATCAGTGCGTGGAAGAGGAACTGCTGGGACTCGGCGGCCTTGGTGACGAAGGTGTCGTAGTTTCCGTAGACCTGCGGGCCGATGACGAAGCCGACGTCCGGGTCGCGGAAGTAGCCGAGCATCCGCTCCAGGTAGTTCGGCAGCGGCACGTGGTCGGTGTCGACGGACGCGAAGAAGTCGTAGTCCCCGCCGTGAGCCTCAAGCCAGGCGTTGTAGTTGCCGTGCTTGGTCTTGGCCCGGTGGGCGCCCTTCGCCTGGTTCCACTTGGCTATGCCCTTGCGGGAGAAGTGGTGCACCCCGAGGCGCGCGCAGACCTCCTTGACGGCCGGGTCGTCGCCCTCGTCGAGCAGCCAGACGTGCATCAACCCGCGGTGGCGGATCTTCACCGCCGCCTCGAGGGTCTTCGTCACCATCTCCAGGGGCTCCTTGCCCGGGACGAAGGAGGTGAGGAAGGCGACCCGGGTGCCGTGCTCCGGCACGACGGGGACGGGGTCACGGGCGACGAGGGTCGCGTGCGCGTTGGACAGCACGTTCATCGTCCGGAAGAGCTCGATCAGGCCGATCGAGACGAGCATGACGATGTCGAGCCACAGGAGCAGGTCGTTCTTGAGGTTCGGGTCGCGCTCGGTCCAGTGCTGAGGCTGCATCAGCCAGGCGAACAGGCCCAGTGAGACCAGCGGTGCGGCGCCCAGGAGCAGCGCGGCCCGGACGCGGTGCGGCTCCTGCGAGAGCAGCGAGCGGTACTGCACCGTGTACGGCTTCGACGGGTCGGGCTGGGTGAGGGGGCCGGCGAGCCGGCTGTAGTGCTCGTAGTCGTACCGCGGAAGCGCCGTCTTCTTCGGGCGCAACCGGGACCCGGCTGCTCGGAGCTGCGGGGGAACCCGAAGCTGAGTGGTCCGGGATGGGTCGTTGTCCTGCTGCCGGGCGCCGGTCGGCGTCGACGTCATGAGTCATCCCCCCGCATGCCTGCTGGCTGCGTGATCGTACGGTCTCTGCGCCCGGACCCCCGGTCCCCCTCGACCAGCCGTCCCGGACGCGTCAATGGCAGGCCCCCGTCCCCATAGACATGAGATGGCGGCCTTCCGGTTGCATGATGCCCGGCCCGGACATCTGTTCGCGAACAGGGCCCCCACCCTGCGGTCGGTGCAACCGGAGAATCCCCCTCGAACCGCCCCAAGTGGTAACTGTTCGAGTCCGCTGCCTCCCCATGGGCGGCGGCGGACTCCAGGACAGGTTCTCGGAGAGAGGTCGTGATCGCAAGGGCGCCCGGCGCCGGGCCGTGACCCACCTGGGCGCGAAGCGTTGAACCTATGAGCTGTGTCGCAGCGGCGGCTGTGGAACATAGCGTCCAACGCTCTCGGACGGATCGTCCGGACTTATTGGACGCTAGCCTGTCCGGCGCCTCGCTGCAAGTCAGTTACGAGAGTTTTGGCCAACCGACGTGTCAGAAGGAAGAATCCCTCGCGTGGCCAATGCACTGCAGGAATTGGTGAAGAGCCGGCTGGAGCAGCAGGGCTGGTCCTACGGCGACGTGGCCCGGCGCGGCGGCATCCCGCGTTCCACCGTGCATCATCTGGCCACTGTCGAGCGGGTGACCCGCATGCCGCAACAGACCACCCTCGAGGGCCTTGCCAGGGGGCTGGAGCTGCCCCTGGACTCCGTGCGCAGGGCGGCCGCCGAGGCCTGCGGGATCCACCTCTACTTCGAGGAGCCGGCCGACACCACGGCCGACCCCGAGGTCGCCACCCTCATCGCCAGCGTCCAGCGGCTGTCCGTGACCGACCGCCGACACGTCACCGCCCTCATCGAATCCCTCCTGCGCAACGCCTCCGACCCCGACACCGGCGCCGACACCCGTTCCCGCGAGCGCTCTTGACCGGTGATGGCCGTCGTCGGCGGTCGGTGTCACCTGATGTGCCGCCCAACCTCCAGGTCTCTGGCTGTGCGTCATATGTCCATGAAGATCGCAGACTTCAGGTCGGCGGGGCCCATGACATATCCAGTGATGCATATGTCCCGGCGAAACAGTAGATCAGGCAAGAAATAGGCCTGATTGGGGCTATCCTCTCCCCCGCGGGTGGGATGAACCGCCCGAGGCCTCCGTGAGAGGGGGGTACTACGTGCTTGTCGTTCCAGGAGCGTTCGCGACCGCCGTCGTCCGCGACAGGACGGGAGAGCCGGTGGTGCTGCTCTCCGGTGAACTCCCCTCGGCCCTCACCCCGTCCGGCGTCAACGAGCTGCTGAATCTGGCCGCCGCCGTGCTCAACGCGGAGGAGCTGGCGCTGTTCCGCAGTTGCCTCGCGGCGCTGCGCTGCGGCGAAAAGCTCGAGGAAAGGCGTATCGAGGTGAGCGGGGCCGTGCTGACCATCTACCGCAGCTGACCACGGAACAGCCGAGGGCTCCCGGGAGTTCTCCCGGGAGCCCAAGCTCGGTTCCGGCCGGAGCAAGACCGGATCAAGCAAGACCGAATCAAGCCGGATCAGAAGCGGCGATAGCAATCCCTCTCGTAGTCCCACCCGTACCAGTCGTGGTTGCCGTACCTCCCGTAGGTGTGCCAGGACGTCCTGTGCGCGCTGCGGCGGTCCCAGCGGTGGCGGCAGTCATCGCCCCACCGGTTCCAGCGGCGTTCCCAGGTGCTGTGCCTGTGGTGCCATTGACCGAAGTTGCTGCACCGGTCGTCGAAGTCGCGGACGCTGTGCGCGGTCACTGATGAATGGGCGGGGGCGGCCATGGCCGTGCCCGTCAGGGGAATGACGACCGCTGTCACGGCCAAGGCCGCCGTCGCAGCGGCGCGCGCAAATGTTTTCACCACGTTTCTCCTTGTTTCGATGGATTTCTGGTGGCCCTCCGGACATTACTCGGAACCCGTACTCGGTTCATTGGTGCGATCGGGTCGTGAGGGCTTGTCGGCGCATGACCGATTTCTGACCCAGGTACACCGAAAACCCGCCCTGAGCTTTGCTTCGTGAGGATTCAAGGACGTGCGGAGACGGTGCCGGGAAACACTCGCCAGGGTGACTCAACTGCGGTGTGTTGTGGGCGGGTTGCGGCTTGTGGTGAATGTGCGAAAAAGGCTTCGGCGGTGCACCGCGTTATGCGCTGAAGAATTCACCTTCTTTGTCATTCGCGTGGGACTGGACCGCTGGAAGTCCCGGTGTCGAACGATATTCCGCCCCGTGTTTTGCATAGCCGGTTCCGTGGTCAGCTGCGGTAGATGGTCAGCACGGCCCCGCTCACCTCGATACGCCTTTCCTCGAGCTTTTCGCCGCAGCGCAGCGCCGCGAGGCAACTGCGGAACAGCGCCAGCTCCTCCGCGTTGAGCACGGCGGCGGCCAGATTCAGCAGCTCGTTGACGCCGGACGGGGTGAGGGCCGAGGGGAGTTCACCGGAGAGCAGCACCACCGGCTCTCCCGTCCTGTCGCGGACGACGGCGGTCGCGAACGCTCCTGGGACGACAAGCACGTGCACCCCTCTCGCGGAGGATTTCGGGCGGTCCACCCGCCTCGAGCCACGAGACAATAGCCATCGGGGGCCCTGGCGTTGCCTGTTGGAATGCGCCGGATTGGGCCGATCGGGTGAGGCTGCGCGCGCGTCGACGTCTGATGCGACCTCGCCCGCCACCTCTCCCACCTGCTGTTTCCGTGGATGTGCGACGTATCCGGCGGCGAGCGGGATGTGCGAGTCGCTTGTCCGGAGTGGTCCGGCGCCCTACTGTCCAATCTCGTCAGACAGATCGTCCGGCATGGATGGACGCGTTCGGGATCGGATGCCGTCCGTCCATGCCCTTCGTGCAAAGGACCCCACCATGCTTGGCATTCGAGAGCTGGACGCCGAGGCCGCGGAGCTGCTGCCCGGTCGCGAGGCCCTGGGCCGGCTCCGGTTCAACTTCACCAGGACCACGAGCGTGAGCGAGCGCATCGCCTACGTGAACGCCCACAACGAGTCGCTCGCGGCCAACGTCTGCTCCCCGGACGCCATCGCGTCATCCGGGGCCACCCAGTCCATCAGCGTCAGCCAGTAGCGGGCGCTTCATTCCAAGAAGGGTTTCACCATGAACAACGAACAGCTCAATGCCGAGGCCGCCGCGGAGCTGCTGCCCGGTCGCGAGGCCCTGGGCCGGCTCCGGTTCAACTTCACCAGGACCACGAACGTGACGGAGCGCATCGCCTACGTCAACGCCCACAACGAGTCGCTCGCGGCCAACTTCGACTCCCCGGACGCCATCGCGGCGTCCGAGGCCACCCAGTCCATCAGCATCAGCCAGTAACAACGCCCGGAAGTGTGCGGGCCGCGTTCTTGGGGGCGCGGTCCGCACCGGGAGGAAGAGCAGGGCGGTGACCGAAAGCCAAAGGGTTCACCCCGGTCCCGTGGGGGCGGCGGCCTGCGACCCGGACGAAACGTTTCCCTCGTATGAATACACGGAGATACTGTTTCCCGTTCCGCGACTCGGTGCGGGACTTCAACTCCTCGGCGAATACCAGGGATCCGGTTCCACGGAACGCAAGTATCTCGTCCGTCGCGGAGACGGGCAGGTGGTACAGCTGTCCCGGTTGCTCTACCTGGTGACCGAAGCCGTCGACGGCGTACGGGACACCGAGGCCATCTCGCACCGGGTCAGTGGCCGCTTCGGGCGTGAAGTCAGTGCGGACAACATCGAGTACCTCATTGAGCAGAAGCTCGAACCGCTCGGTGTCACCGTCCCCTTCGGCCAGGAGAGCGACCAGGTCGCCGGCCCCACCACCGATCTCCTCCTGGTCCTCAAGGGCCATCGGGTGATCTTCCACGAGCAGCAGGTCGCCCGGATCGCGAAGGCGCTCGCATGGCTGCACCGGCCACCGGTGGTGGTTCTGGTGCTGCTGGCAGCCCTCTGCATGGACTTCTGGCTCTTCGCCGTTCACGGAGCCATGCAACCGGTGCTGCAGGTGCTCGAGCAGCCGGTGCTGATGCTTGCCGTCTTCGTGCTGATCGTGGCCTCGCTGGTCTTCCACGAATTCGGCCACGCCTCGGCGTGCAGATACGGGGGCGCGAGACCGGGAAGCATCGGGTGCGGTCTCTTCCTGATCTGGCCGTCGATGTACACCGAAGTCACCGATGTCTACCGCATCGGGCGGGCCGGCCGGATCCGGACCGACCTGGGTGGGATCTACTTCAACATCGTCTTCGTGCTGGGGCTCGCCTGCGCGTACTTCCTCACGGGTCAGCCGTTCTTTCTCGCCGCGATCTACCTGGTGCACTTCGAGATCATCGAGCAGCTGCTGCCGGTGGTCCGGCTGGACGGCTACTACATCCTCGGAGACCTCGCCGGAATTCCCGACCTCTTCGGCAAGATCAAGCCCATCCTGCGGAGCATGCGGCCGGGCCGTCCGGTGCCTCCGGAGGTGGCCGCGCTCAAGCGCCCCGCGAGGATCACCGTCACGATCTGGGTGCTGACCATGGTGCCGCTGATCGCCGCCGAGCTCGGTTATGTCCTGTGGAACCTCCCGCGTCTGCTCGTGACCAGCCTGCGCTCCCTGGCGGAGCAGCTGGGCGGGACCTGGTTCGCCTTCCTCGACGGTCAGATCGCCGCGGGACTCGTCGGCGTCGTCGGAAGTTTCATGCTCATCTGTCCGCTGGCCGGCGCGGCGTATCTCACCGTACGCCTGGTGGGGCGACTCGTGAGGGCCACCCTCCGCGCCACGGAGGGCAACACCCGGCTGCGCCTGGCCATCTGCGGCGGCGTGGTGGCGGGGGCCGGCGCACTCTGCGCGGCGTGGCTGGGCGGTATGACCCCCGAGGTGCTGCCGCGGCAGCCGCCCATCACCCCCATCCTCCAGCCCGGCGTCCCCGTGATCCGTCCGACGGCACCGGCTCCCGCCGCAGAGCGGCCGAGCCTTGACCCGCCGGAGTCGTCCGTTCTCACCAGCTCGCCTCCCGCGGAGACTCCGCCCGCGCCCACCTCCGACGTCAGCGCATCCGGCGAGACCCCCACTGCGAGCGGCTCCCCGTCCGCGAGCCTCCTGCAGACCGGTCCGAAGCCCACGCAGACGAGCCCGACGCCGAGCAACAGCCGTACCTCGGCGTCACCGTCGCCGTCGGCCGACGTCAGCTCCTCGCCCGGGACGCCGAGCGCCACGACGTCCGGATCCCCTTCGTCCTCGGTGACCCCCTCGGAGTCATCGAGCACCCCGGTGGGCCGATAGCCCCACCTCCCCATCGAGAACCCTCGACCCTCCCCGTACGTCCGCAAAGGAGCACCCAGTGACGCACCGAAAGCCACGCACCAGCCAAGCCGGCCGCAAAGTCGCGCGGTTCGGCATGCTGGCCGCCGCCTGCATGGCCGGCTTCGCCACCGCGAGCCCGGCCGGAGCGACATCGTCCGCATCGAAGGTCACCCGCCATGTCGGCATCGCAGTGGACGAAGCGCGCGCGAAGGCCACCCCAAGGCATCGCGTCGACTACGACGACGAGTTCGCGATCCATGAGCTCGGAGCGCGCGTCGGCGTCGGTGCGCGCAACAGGGCGGAAGCCCGCTCCGTGGGCTGCTCGCTCGACGACCCGTGCCGATCGATCGCCCTGTCCTTCCAGGTCGTCACCACGACCGGTACCGTCACGCACCTCAACGCCACGAACACCAGCCGTGCGGTCAACGACCACTGCGAGGGCTGCCAGACGTTCGCCGGCGCCTATCAGTTCATCGTCTCCACCCCGTACTCGTTCACCCTGAGCCGCGCGGCGCGGAACGAACTCGCCCTGCTCGAAGAGCGGCTGGGCGAACTGGAGCGGAGCCGCGAGGCGATCCACGTCGTCAAGGCACGCGCCGATTCCCTTGCCGCCGAAGTCGTGACCCTTCTCAGGGAGGCGGTGGCCGCCGCGCCGCGCGGCGCGGACGTGAACCCGCTGAGCAGCTTCCGGCCGACCGTCACCATGCGGCGTCACATCGACTAGGTCCTGTCCGTCCGATCGGTCCGGACGGGCGCCGCCACCTCCGTACCGAACCTCGGCATCTCCCGGCTCGGGGATCTGTTCCCCGAGCCGGGAGATGGACCTCGTCTCCCGTCTTCCGGAGGGATGACCATCCATGAGCTACCCACCCGAGCTGCGTCGCAGGGCCCTCGACCTGCTCGCCGTAGGCGAGCCCGTCAAGAAGGTCGCCGTCGATCTCGGCCTCAAGGAGCGGACGATCTACCAGTGGCGGCGCAGGTACCTGCCGCACCTCAGGAGCGGGCGGTCCGTCCCGCACGCCGGGGCCGAACTCAAGGCCGCACACAAGCGCATCACCGAGCTGGAGAGCGAGCTCGCCGTCCTTCGGCGCGCGACCGAGCTGCTGTGTGACGCGACGTCCCCAAAAGGCGATTCGGGGCGGTACACGTGATGGCCTGCGAGGGCCTGTCCGTGCGGATCGCCACCAGCGTCCTGGGAGTGACCGAGTCCGGGTACTTCACCTGGCGCTCCCGCCCTCCCTCCGCACGGTCCGTCCGCCACTCCTGGCTCACCGAAGTCATCACCGCGATCCACGCCGCTTCGCACGGGACCTATGGATACCGGCGCATTCACGAAGAACTGACCCTCGGACACGGCATCGCGGTCAGCCACGGAACGGTGCAGCTCCTGATGCGCCGGGCCGGCATCCAGGGTGCCGGCGGGCCTTCGAGGCTTCGTGGTGAATGAGCGAGCAATCGGAGCATGATCATGGAATATCCGACATTCCCGACGCAACCGCTGCCCATCTCCGCATTCCTGCGCCCCTACCTGCGCGTGGGGGAGGACCTGCCGGCAACGCAGGCGCACCAGGTGATGCTGCACTGTGCGCTGGATGCGGCATGCCTCCCCGTACGGTTGACCGACGCCCAAGCCGTCGCCCGAATCGCCGAGCTCGACTACCAGACAGTGAACGCCGTGATCAGCTGGCTGCGGGCCCTGAGTGAGCGGTGAACGTCCGAAAGTTCTGCTCAGCCGGAGCCGGAGCCGGAGCCGGAGCCGGAGTCGGCCTCGGAACCGGAATCGGTGTCGGGGTCGGAGGCGTTGCGCAGGAGGGATTCGATGAGGGCGGTGACGTGTCGGCGGTCGGTCACGGACAGCCGCTGGACGCTGGCGATGAGGGTGGCGACCTCGGGGTCGGCCGTGGTGTCGGCCGGCTCCTCGAAGTAGAGGTGGATCCCGCAGGCCTCGGCCGCGGCCCTGCGTACGGAGTCAAGGGGCAGCTCCAGCCCCCTGGCAAGGCCCTCGAGGGTGGTCTGTTGCGGCATGCGGGTCACCCGCTCGACAGTGGCCAGGTGATGCACGGTGGAACGCGGGATGCCGCCGCGCCGGGCCACGTCGCCGTAGGACCAGCCCTGCTGCTCCAGCCGGCTCTTCACCAATTCCTGCAGTGCGTTGGCCACGGGAGGGTTCTCTCCTGCTAGCGACGGGTTGACGCGTACGGGCGGGGTCGAGTCTATCCCGGACAAACGCGAAAGGGCGTCCTCGGATACCGAGAACGCCCAGGTCAGCGACCTAATCGCTCGTGCGCCGCCAGGGACTCGAACCCCGGACCCGCTGATTAAGAGTCAGCTGCTCTAACCAACTGAGCTAGCGGCGCCTGCTGACCTGGAGAACTCTACCCGACGTCCTGGGGTGCTCCTGACCATTTCCTTTCCTGTTCCGGCCTGTCGGATGGTCGTTTTTTCGCTTTGATCAGTCAAAATGCGATTTGTCAGGACACTTAGGACAGGTGGAAGGGCCGCCGTATGACCGTTCCGGCTTTCGAGGAGTACGAGCCGCCGATCGACTGCCCCTGTGCCGGATGCGCCCAGGAGCGGCGCGCGCGAGCCCGCGCGTACGCCCTGTCGGTACGCGCAGGGGTGCACCCCTTCGTGCACGGAGCCAGGCGCGCGCTGGTCCTGGCCACCGCCGCGGGCGTGGTGCTGGGCGGTGGCGGCACGGTGGCCGGGGCTGAGGTGTCCCCGCCCGGCGGACCGGCGCCCGACAGCCCGGTCACGGCCCGGGATCCCGAGCCCGAGCTGGACACCCCGCAGGGTGGGCAGGGCCCGCTGCACGGCTTCCCGGACCCCGGTCCCACGACCGGCCCGGACCCCGGTCCCACGACCGGCCCGGACCCCGATTCCACGACCGGCCCGGACCCCGGTCCCACGACCGGCCCGGCCGGGGCGCCGGCGCCCGAGCTCCGCAGGACGACCCGCGCGGACATCATCAACCGGGCCAGGCGCTGGGTGGACGCCAAGGTGCCGTACTCCATGAACGCGTACTGGTCGGACGGCTACCGGCAGGACTGTTCGGGCTATGTCTCGATGGCGTGGAACCTGGCGAACAACGAATGGACCGGAAGCCTGGCGCAGTACGGGGTCCGGGTGGACCGCAAGGATCTGCAGCCCGGCGACATCCTGCTGTTCCACAATCCCGCCGATCCGGGCAAGGGCTCGCACGTCACGATCTTCGGCGGCTGGACCGACTACACGCACACGTACTACATCGCCTACGAACAGGCGAAGCCGCACGCCCGTAGGCAGGCCACGCCGATGGCGTACTGGAACAACTCTGACCTATATGTGGCATACCGCTACAAAGGTGTCATCGGCGCGACCGCGACGGCCGACGGGTCGAGTGCTGCGGCCACGGCCTTCCCCGGCGCCGACTACTGGGGGCAGGGCACGAACAACAAGCACGTCACCCAGCTCGGGAGGTTGCTCGTGGAGTGGGGCGCGAAGAGCTACTACACCAGGGGCCCGGGCCCGCGCTGGAGCGAGGCGGACCGGCGGGCGACCCAGGCGTTCCAGCGTGCGCAGGGCTGGAAGGGCAAGGAGGCGGACGGTATGCCCGGCCCGCAGACCTGGCGCCTACTGGCCAACGTCACGGGCAAGGACATCCCCCGCGCCAACGCGTCTGCGCGGGTGCCGGGCTACCCCGGCCGCGCCTACTTCCGCCCCGGCCAGTCGAACGCACATGTGGAGGAGCTCGGCCGCCAGTTGGCGGAGCGGGGCTTCGGCAAGCACTACACCAAGGAGCCCGACCGGCGGTGGACCGAGGAGGACCGCCGCAACGTCGAGGCGTTCCAGCGCGCCCAGGGCTGGCGCGGCGGCGCGGCCGACGGCTACCCCGGCCCCGAGACCTGGCGACGGCTCTTCTCATGATCCGCCGCCACCCAGACCACGCCACAACCCCGAGGAGGCGTCCCCGGTGACCCCCACGACCCCCAACTCCCAGGACACTGCGGCCCCGCTGCCGCCCGGCCTTCCTCGTCCGCAGGAGCCTTCGCTCCCGGCCCTCGACCCGGGCGCGACCAGTACGGAAACGTCGGCGCCCGCCCCCACCCCCGCCCCTGCCCCCGCGTGCGCGACCGCGTCCGCGACCGGCGGCCCCAGGCTCGCCGAACCACCCGACCCAGGGGCGGCGCCGGATTACACCGGCAGCGGCCCTGGTCCCATGTGGACCTGGGAGCCGGTGGGGGGTCTGGCTGCGGGGCGGCCCGACTGCGACTGCGACGGCGGCGAGCGTGCCGCTCCTGGTGACGGTGTCGGCGCCGGTCTCGGTGACGATGTGCCGGCGCCAGGTGGTACGCGGGTTGACGCCTGCGGCGTACGGGAAGGAGCGGGCGCTGCCCTCCGGCGCGACGACGCGCCGGTCGACCCGGTGGGCGCGGTGGGCAAGGTGGGCGCGATGGGCTCGGACGGCGGGGGAGCCTGCGCCGGGCCGGAGACTGACGATGCGTCGGACGGATGCGGAGACCCTGGAGTGAAGATGCTGGATGTGCCGTGGGAGCCGTCAGGGCGGGAGGCCGTGGACGAAACCGCCGGCACATCGGCGGTGCCCGCGCCCGCGACGGCGGGGCGTCGCACGGTCGTGATCGGGGCCGAGGCGACCGGGGCGATTCCCCTGCACCTGTTGTTCCGGGACGTCCCCGGAGACGTTGCGGGTGCGGGGGACGCCGTCGCGCACGTCGCAAGGAAGGACGGTGCCAGGACGGACGGTGCCGGGAAAGACGGTGCCGGCAAGGACGGCGTCGTCAACGGCTTCGGCGGGAAGGACGACGACGGGGGACCCGACACCGTCGCCATGGCGCCCATCGTTCCCTCCGGCCGCCGGTCCGCGCCCGCGCCCCGGCTGCTCGTCGTCGCGCCGAGCCGGCGGCCCGCGCCGCCCGCGGACCCGAAGCTGCGCGAGCGGCCGGGACCCGTGCTGCGCGGGTGGACCGCCCTGCTCGTCGGGGTCGTCGCGCTCGCCGGGTGCGCGGCCGTGCTGCACTGGGCCGGGGCCTTCCCGGCGAGGTTGACCGAGCTGTTCGGGCTGAGCCCGCGCCGGTACCACGGCATCGGCACCGGCCAGTGGGTACTGCTCGCCGTTTCCGTGTTCTTCGCGCTGTTCTCCCTCGGCGGCCTCGGCCGCGGCCAGGCCGGCCACGCCTGGGTCCTGACACTGTTCGGCGAGTACCGCGGGAGCGTGCGCCGCAGCGGTCTCATGTGGGTAAGCCCGCTCCTCCTCCGCCGAAGCGTCGACGTACGCCTCCGTCACTGGCGCAGCGAGCCCATGCCGGCCGTCGACGCGAACGGCACCGCGCTGCAGGCCGTCGTGCTCGTCGTATGGCGGATCCAGGACACCGCGCGCGCCGTGCTGTCCGTCGCGGACCACGAGGCGTATCTGCGGGAACAGGTGGAGGCGGCGATGGCGCGGGTGCTCTCCCAGCTCCCCACGGACGCGTTCCACGAGGACGCGCCCACCCTCCGCAACGCCGAAGCCGTGGGCGACGCGCTGACGAAGACCCTGTCGGCGGAGTGCGTCCCGGTCGGCATCGACATCTTCTCCGCTCAGCCGACGCGTATCGAGTACGCCCCCGAGGTCGCGGCCGCGATGCGCCGGCGCCGTATCGCAGCCATCGAGGCCGAGCACCGGGACACCGTGCTGACGTCGGTGGTGGACGCGGTCGACGACACGGTGCAACGGCTCACCATGCGCGGTCTCGTGGAGCTCGACGACTACGAGCGCAAGGCCCTCGTCCGGGACCTGACCGTGGCCTTCTGCACGGCACGCGCGGGCAGTACGGAAGGCCCTTGATTGGTCTGGACATGTTCAACGTTCGCCAATAATCTGAGACTTGGTCTAGACCGGAATGTGCACGACCGCACAAGCACCCGCACCACCGCATCACCGCACCACACCGCAACGCACAGCACGGCTCGTAGAACTCCCCCACGTTCTCCAGGAGCGACAGCATGCGAAAGCGAATAGGCGCGGCCATGGTCGGCCTCGCCGTGGCGGGCACCTCCTTCCTCGCCACCGGCAGCGCCAGCAGCCACGGCTACACCGACTCCCCGATCAGCCGTCAGAAACTCTGTGCCAACGGCACGGTGACCAACTGCGGTGAGATCCAGTGGGAACCCCAGAGCGTCGAGGGCCCCAAGGGCTTCCCGGCGGCGGGCCCGGCCGACGGAACGATCTGCGCCGGCGGCAACAGCCGCTTCGCGCAGCTCGACGACCCGCGCGGCGGCGCCTGGCCCACGACCAAGGTCTCGTCGGGGCAGAACTACACCTTCCGGTGGCAGTTCACGGCCAACCACAGGACCACCGACTTCAAGTACTTCATCACCAGGAACGGGTGGAACCCGAGCCAGCCGCTCACCCGTGCGGCCCTCGACCCCCAGCCGTTCCTGACCATCCCCTACAACGGCCAGCAGCCGCCGATGACACTCACCCACTCCGGCACGCTCCCGGCGAAGTCCGGCCGCCATCTGATCCTCGCGGTGTGGACCATCCATGACACCGCGAACGCCTTCTACGCCTGCTCGGATGTTCAGTTCTGACGAGCAGTCAGCTACCGTTCGGCGCCATGGGCGGGATGACCGGTGCCACGACCGTCGCGGAGCTCGTGCAGCGCCAGTGGGGCGACCACAGGACCGGGCTGAGACACGAGGATCTCGTCCTCAGCCACCACCAGGTCGCCTCCGGCGCCGCCGCGCGGGCCGCGCTGCTCGCGGAACTGCTGCCCCGGGGCGCTGAGCCGCACCTCGGGATCCTGCTCGACAACACCCCCGAGTTCCCGCTCTGGATCAGCGCGGCGGCCCTCGCCGGGGCCGCCGTCGCGGGCATCAACCCGACCCGCAGGGGCGCCGAACTCGCCCGCGACATCCTGCACACCGACTGCCGTGTGCTGGTCACCGAGCGCGCGCACCTTCCCCTGCTCGACGGTCTCGAACTGCCGGGCGTGCGGGTGCTGGTGACCGACGCCGACGCCTACGCCGACCTCCTCGCGTCGTACGAGGGCGCGAAGCCCGGCGAGGCCGTCGCCCTGTCGGGCCGCCCGGTGCGGCCCGACAGCCGGCTGCTGCTCTACTTCACCTCAGGCTCGACCGGTGCGCCCAAGGCCGCGATCTGCAGCCAGGGGCGGCTGGCGGCGGCGGGGGCGTCGCTCGTCGCGCACTTCGGCGTGCGGCAGGACGACGTCCATTACCTCTGCATGCCGATGTTCCACGGGAACGCCGTGATCGCGGACTGGGCGCCCGCGCTGGTGGCGGGCGCGTCGGTCGCGCTGCGGCGGCGCTTCTCCGTGTCGGGCTTCCTCCCCGACGTACGTGCCTACGGCGCCACGTACTTCACGTACGTCGGGCGGACGGTCCAGTACCTGCTGGCCACGCCGCGGCGGGACGACGACCGCTCGCATTCCCTGCGGCTCGGCTTCGGCACGGAGGCGGGGGCGGTGGATGCGGCCCGCTTCGAGGAGCGCTTCGGGGTGCGGCTCGTCGAGGGCTACGGATCGTCGGAGGGCGGCGCGGCCGTCCAGCGCACGCCCGGCACACCGCGCGGTGCGGTCGGACGGGCGGCGCCCGGGGACGACCTCGCGGTGGTGGACCCGTCGACGGGCGAGGAGTGCGAGGCGGCGCGCTTCTCGGGAGAGGGCCGCCTGCTCAACGGCGACCGGGCGATAGGCGAACTGGTCAACCGCGGCCGCAACCCCTTCGAGGGCTACTGGCGCAACCCCGAGGCGGACGCGGCGCGCGTGCGGGGAGGCTGGTACTGGACCGGTGACCTATTCTTCCGCGACGCGGACGGCTTCCTGTACTTCGCGGGCCGCACGGACGACCGCCTCCGCGTCGACAGCGAGAACCTCGCGGCGGCCGTGATCGAGAACATCCTCGCCCGCTGGGACCGGGCCGCGGGCGCCGCGGTCTACGCCGTCCCCGACCCGGTCTCCGGCGACCAGGTCATGGCCGCCCTCGCTGTGCGCGACGACATCGACTTCGACGCGGCCGCCTTCGGGGCCTTCCTCGCCGCCCAGTCCGACCTGGGCACCAAGATGGCACCCCGCTTCGTGCGCATCGTGCGCCGCCTCCCGGTCACCGCCACGAACAAGATCCACCGTGCCGCCCTGCGCCGCGAGTCCTTCCGCTGCTCCGACCCGATCTGGTGGCGCCCGGCGGGTGAGGCGCACTACCGCGTCCTGACGGTCGAGGATGTGGCGGCGCTGCTGCGTGAGTACGAACGGCACGCGAGGCTGGAGCTGCTGGGGCGGTGAAGGTCCTGGACGTCGAACAGGACTGGCACCTCCCGACCGCACCTGCCTGTCCCAGGGGCCGTCCGGCTCCACCATGTAGGCGGTGAGCGCGACAGACCATGAGGCAGGCCCCCCGGGGTAGGGCCGGCCATACCCCGGGGACGCCCCCAGGGGCCATGGTCCGGGCCGCAGGGCGGGCCATAGCGTAAGCCGCATGACAGCACGCACCCTCTGGCAGGCGCTCACAAGGCGTGACTATCTGCGGGGCGACTGGCCCTGGCGGGGCGTCGGGTACCTCCTCAGCAGCACGCTCACCGGAGTGCCGGCGCTCGTCGGACTGGTGGTGCTCGGCGCGTTCTCGGCCCTGGCCGTGGGCCTGCCCCTGCTGGTGTTCAGCGGAGTGGCGCTCGCCGTCGTCGAGCGCCGCCGCCTGCGGATCGCGGACCTGGAGCCCACCCACAGCCCCCACCGCACACCCCCGGAGCCGGGTATAGCCGCCTGGGCCCGGACCCGGTTCACCGAGCAGGCCACCTGGCGCGAGCTGGCGTACGCGGTGCTGCATGCCACCGTGCTGTGGCCGCTCGACCTGCTGGCCGTCGCCTGTGCCGTGGGCGTGCCCCTCGCCATGACGGCGGCGCCGGTCCAGCTCGCCGTCGACGGGCACGAGGCCCGCGTGGCCAAGCTGTGGCTCGTCACCGACTATCCCGCGGCGTTCGCCACGGCCGCCGCCGGCCTCGTACTCCTCGCCGCGCTGCTCTATCCGCTCGGCGCGCTCGCCGGCGCCCGCGCCGCCCTCACCCGTGCGCTCCTCGCCCCCCGCGAGGCCGAACTCCGTACCAGGATCAGTGAGGTGACCCGCTCCCGCGCCCGCCTCGTCGACGCCTTCGAGGCCGAGCGCCGCCGCATCGAGCGCGATCTGCACGACGGCGCGCAGCAGCGGCTCGTCGCGCTGACCATGACGCTGGGCCTGGCCAGGCTCGACGCCCCGCCGGGCGGCCCCCTCGCCGAGCGGCTCGCCACCGCCCACGAGCAGGCGGGCCGCGTGCTGACGGAGCTGCGCGAGCTCATCCACGGCATCCACCCGCAGGTCCTGGAGGACTACGGCCTCGGCGCGGCCCTCGCCGACGCCGCCGACCGCGCCTCCGTGCCCGTGGATGCGGACGTCGAACTGCCCCGCCTGGACCGCTCCGTGGAGACCGCCGCGTACTTCGCGGTCTGCGAGGCCCTCACCAATGTGGACAAGCACAGCGGCGCCGGGCGGGCGACCCTGACCGCCCGCCACACCGGGGACCGCCTGACCGTCGAGGTCCAGGACGACGGCACGGGCGGCGCGTCCCCGGACCAGGGCACCGGACTCACCGGACTCGCCGACCGGCTGGCCGTCCTGGATGGCACACTGTCGATCACCAGCCCGCCGGGCGGGCCCACCGTCCTGCGACTGGAGATACCGTGCCGGACCGACGCGAACCGCTCCGTGTAGTTCTCGCCGAGGACAGCGTGCTGCTTCGCGAGGGTCTCACCGGAATCGTCGAGCGCTTCGGCCACCACGTCGTCGCCGCCGTCGGCGACGCGGACGGCCTCCGCGCGGCCGTTCCCGCCCACGAGCCGGACATCGTCGTCACCGACGTACGCATGCCGCCCGGTCTCAAGGACGAGGGGCTGCGGGCCGCGGTCGCCCTGCGCGCCGAGCGTCCGCGGCTGCCCGTCCTCGTCCTCAGCCAGTACGTCCAGCGAAGCTACGCCACCGAGCTGCTCGACTCCGGCGACGGCATGGGCGTGGGCTATCTCCTCAAGGACCGGGTCGGCCAGGTCGAGGAGTTCATGGACGCGCTGGTCCGCGTCGCGGAGGGCGCCACGGTCGTCGACCCCGAGGTCGTACGGCAGCTGCTGCGCCGTCGCCGCGACCCGCTGGAGCAGCTCACCCCGCGCGAGCGGGAGGTCCTCGGCCTGGTCGCCGAGGGAAGGTCTAATGCCGCGATCGCCCGCGAACTGGTCGTCACCGAGGCAGCCGTGGGCAAGCACATCGGGAACATCCTGGCCAAGCTCGACCTGCCCCCGGCCGAGGAGACCCACCGCCGGGTCCTGGCCGTCCTCGCCTATTTGCGCTCCTGACGGCCACGGCCGAGGCCACGGCGAACCCGGCACGGTTTTCGGCACCGACCGGGACGTGGGTACGGCCGAGCCGGGCAAGCCCGCGGACCTGCCGATCGTCGCCGCGACCCGCACACACCATCGATGATCTGGCAAAAAGTGACGCAGGTCACGGTCGGTGGCCGGATTCACGACCGTAAGGAGCCGGAGAGGCCGCACGCGAACCGCGCAGCGGTCCGCGCAGACGCTGCCTCTGCGGCCGGCCTCCACTCGCGGGCGGTCGCGGAGCAGGTGCGCCGCGACGGCTGCTGCGGCTGAGGGACGGAAAACACTGAAGCCCCTCGCAACTGCGAGGGGCCTCAGTGAGGTTGTGCGCCGCCAGGGACTCGAACCCCGGACCCGCTGATTAAGAGTCAGCTGCTCTAACCAACTGAGCTAGCGGCGCGGGCTGCCGTTCTCGCCGCTCTCGCGGCTGACGACAGAAGTAATACTACCTGGTCCGGAGGCGTGCTCCTGACCACCCGCGCCCGCGGGCCGTCCCCAGGGGCTACAGCGCCAGCGACAGCACGACCGGTGCCGCCCTCCGGTTCAGCGTGTCCGCCGCCGCGCGGAGCCGGTGCGCATGCTCGATCGGGAGCGAGAGCGCCAGGCAGCCCACCGCGGATCCGGCCGTCAGCGGCACCGCCGCGCAGACCGTGCCCACCGCGTACTCCTGGAGATCCAGCACCGGGACCGTGGGCGGCTGGGCGTCCAGCTTCGAGAAGAGGATCCGCTCGTTGGTGATCGTCCGCGAGGTCAGCCGGGCGATCTTGTGGCGTGAGAGATGATCCCGCCGGCCGTTCTGGTCGAGCTGCGTGAGCAGGCACTTGCCGACCGCGCTCGCGTGCGCCGCCGAGCGGAAGTCGACCCACTCGTTGACCTTCGGGGTGCGCGGGCCGTCGGCGAACTGGGTGATCTTCACCTCGCCGTCGATGTACCGGCTGATGTAGACCGCGGCACCGACGGAGTCGCGCAGCTCGGTGAGGGTGTCCTGCAGCTTGCGCTCCAGGGCCTCCCGCCGCGTGGTGCCGGAGCCCAGCAGGACGAGGGAGTCACCGATCACATACGCGCCGTCCCCGACCTGCTCCACATAGCCTTCGCGCCGCAGCATCAGCAGCAAAGAGGCCAGATGCCCGGTGGGCAGGCCGGTCTCGCGCGCGATCTGGACGTCGGTGACTCCGCCGCCGTGCCTGGAGATCGTCTCCAGAACGCGCAGGGCGTATTGCACCGAGTGGAACGGCGCGGTCGGCTCCGGCTTCAGCGCCACGGTTTCCCCCTACCAGGTTGTGACCGCAAGCTTCCGTACCACGATAGCCGCCAAGGGCCGTTCTCGGGGCGGCTGTTGGCGAGAATTGTGCCGCGCCCCAGCGCCATATGCTGGGGCGCGCGACAATGGCATATGCCAGCGTCAAAGTAGGTCGGAGGAATGAAAGGTCAGAGCACCGCGCCGAGAAACTCACGGGTACGTTCATGCTCCGGCCGGGAGAAGATTTTCTCCGGCGAGCCGGACTCGATGACCCTTCCCGAGTCGAACATCAGCACCTCATCCGAGATGTCCCGGGCGAAGTTCATCTCGTGGGTCACACAGAGCATCGTGATGTCGGTGGTGCGGGCGATGTCCCTGAGCAGATCCAGCACCCCGGCCACCAGCTCCGGGTCGAGCGCCGACGTCACCTCGTCCAACAGCAGCACCTGGGGTCGCATCGCCAGCGCCCGCGCGATCGCCACCCGCTGCTGCTGACCGCCGGACAGCTGGGCCGGCCGGGCGTCGCAGCGGTCGGCGAGCCCGACGAGGTCCAGCAGCCCGCGGGCGCGCTCCTCGGCCTCGTCCTTGGACAGGCCGAGCACCCGTACCGGCGCCTCGGTGATGTTCCTCAGCACGCTCATGTTGGGGAAGAGGTTGAACTGCTGGAAGACCATGCCGATCTTCTTGCGCACCTCGCGCCGGTGCTTCTCGTCGGCGGGGTACAGCCGGCCGCCGTTGACGTCGATCGTGCCCTCGTCGGGGCGCTCCAGTGTCATCAGCAGCCGCAGGATCGTCGTCTTGCCGGAGCCGGAGGGCCCGATCAGCGTGACGTGCCTGCCCGGGCGCACCGAGAAGCACAAATTGTCCAGGACGGTGTTCTCCCCGAAGCGCTTGGTGACGTTCGTGAAGCGGATGAGCTCTTCGTTCTTCGTGTCGTTCTTCGCATCGGTGTGCGTGTCAGCGGGCAAGGCGGCGCTCCAGGGTTCGTACGAGCAGAGAAGCCGGGTAGGCGATGAGGATGAAGGCGATGCCGACGACCGTCAGCGGCTCCGTGTACTGGAAGGTCGCCGCGCTCTCCAGCCGCGACTGCTGGAGCATCTCCAGCACGCCGATCCCGGCGAGCAACGGGGTGTCCTTGAGCATCGCGACGACGTAGTTGCCCAGCGCGGGCGCGATCCGGCGGACCGCCTGCGGAAGGATCACCGCGAACCAGGTCCGGTGGGCCGGCAGGCTCAGCGCCGTCGCGGCCTCCCACTGCCCGGCCGGTACGGCGTCGATGCCGGCCCGGTAGACCTGCGCGGTGTACGTCGAGTAGTGCAGCCCGATCGCGAGCGTGCCGGTGGTGAGCGCGGAGAACTGCACACCCCACTCCGGCAGCACGAAGAACAGGAAGAACAGCTGCACCAGCAGCGGGGTGTTCCGGATGAATTCGGTGACGAGCCCGACCGGCCAGCGCACGAAGCGCGGACCGGTGCGCAGCCCGAACGCCCAGACCAGGCCGAGCGTGAAGGACAGCAGCGAGCCCAGCACCAGGATCTGCAGCGTGACCAGCACGCCTTCCCAGAAGCGCGGCATGAAGTCCGCGACGGCGGACCAGTCCCAGGTCACTTGACCACCACCCCCAGATTCGCCTTGGTCGTCCGTTCCAGGGCCTTCATGGAGCGGGTGATCAGGAACGCGAGCACGAAGTAGATCACCAGCGTGATCGTGTAGATCTGCGCGCTCTCCTGGGTCGCCAGCCGCACCAGATACGCCGCGAACGACACATCGCCGACGCCGAGCAGCGACACCAGCGCGGTGCCCTTCAGCAGCTCGACGAGCAGATTGCAGAAGGACGGGATCATCTCGGGCACGGCCTGGGGCAGCAGGATCAGCCGCATCCGCTGCCAGGGCGTGAAGCTGAGCGCGACACCTGCCTCGCGCTGCGCCGGCGCCACCGCGTTCAGCGCGCCGCGCACGATCTCGGCGCCGTACGCCCCGTACGAGAGCCCGAGCGCGAGCACCGCCGCCCATATCGGCACCAGTTGCCAGCCCAGAAGCAGCGGCAACACGAAGAACAGCCAGAACATCAGGATCAGCGCCGACGTTCCGCGGAACACCTCGGTGTAGAAGCCCGCCAGGAAGCGGACGAAGCGCGAGCGATGAATTCTGGCCATGCCCACACCGAACGCGACGACCGCGGCCAGCGCCGCGCTGCAGAGCGTGAGCTGGATCGTGATCCAGATCCCCGGGAGCACCCAGTTCTGCCACAGTCCGGCGGTCATCGGCACAGCTCCTTCGCCGTGAGCTCCGTCATCTCGCTCTCGGTGAAGCCGAACCGGCGCAGGATGCGGAAGAGTTCACCGCTCTTCTTCATCCGGTGGATCTCGGCGTTGAAGGCGTCCCGCAGCTCGGTGTCGGTCGGGCGGAAGGCGAAGCCGCCACCGTCGATCTTCCTCTTGCCGTCGACGACCGCGGCGAACGGCTCGGTCGCCTCCGCCTTGCTGCTCTTGCGCACCACCTCGCGGGTCGTGAGGGCGGTGCCCGCGAAGACGTCGACGCGGCCGGACTCGACGGCGTTCAGCCCGGCCACCTGGTCCTGCAGGATGACGATGTCCTTCTCCGGATAGCCGGCCGCGACCGCGTACCCGATTTCCGCGTAGCCGGTACCGGTCGCGAATTTCGCCCCGCTCCGCACCACGTCCTCGTAACTGCGCAGATTCTTCGGATTGCCTTTGCGCACGATGAAGGAGTCCAACATCTGGTATTCCGGGTCCGAGAAAATGACCTGCGCGCAGCGTTCCTTGTTGATGTACATCCCGGCGGAAACGACGTCGAACTGCTGCGAATTGAGGCCCGGTATGAGGGACGCGAAGTCCGTGGCGACGGGCTGGACGTCGGTGACGCCGAGCCGCCTGAAGACCGTCCTGGCCAGCTCGGGGGCCTCGCCCGTGAACGCGCCCTGGTCGTCGATGTAGCCGTACGGCACCTCGCCCGCGATCCCGAGACGCACCGTGCCCTGCGATCTCAGCCGGGCGAGCGAGTCCCCGGAGGGCACCCGGGCGCAGCCCGCGGCGGCGAGGGCGCCTCCCGTGCCGAGCAGCAGCGTGCGCCGCCGTATCGCATGTCTGGTGTGTTCAGCCGTGTGTGGAGCCATGGGCGCGCGGCTACCCGGCCCGAGGCGGGGTATGCGTAGTCAATGGCCGATCGCTTCATCGACGTTTCGCTCGCAAAGCGCGGTGTGCACTGCACCGCGCGCCTCCTCGACGACCGGGCGCCCGTGACCTGCCGGACGGTGTGGGACGCGCTGCCGCTGGGCGGTGACGTGTACCACGCGAAGTACGCGCGCAACGAGATCTACGCCTTGTTCGCCGCCTTCGCCGACCGGGAGCCGCCGCTGGAGAACCCGACGGTGACTCCGATTCCGGGCGACCTCTGCTACTTCACCTTCAGCGGGACTGAGCTGGGGACGGCGGCGTACGGCTACGACCGCGACGTCGCACGCCCGGTCACCGTCGACCTCGCGCTCTTCTACGAGCGCAACAACCTCCTGCTGAACGGTGATACGGGATGGGTGCCCGGGATCGTGTGGGGCCAGGTCGTCGACGGCCTGGACCGCATGGCGGACGCCTGCCAGGACTTGTGGCGGGCCGGGGCGCTGGGGGAGACGCTCACGTTCCGCCGGGCATGACGGGCCGCTGCGCGGAGCCCCTCCCCACCCCGCCCCTTCCCGAACCGGTGGCTTCGCCCCCAGCCCCCGTCGGGGCTGCGCCACGGGCCTCATCGGAGGCTTCGCCCCGACGCCGTTTGCGGGGGGCTCCGTGCCCGAAGCCCTGTTGGGGCTGCGCCTGGGGCCTTGCTGGGGGCTGTGGCCCAGGCCCTGTTGGGGCTGCGCCTCGGGCCTCGTCGGAGGCTTCGCCCCGACCTCGTTTGCGGGGGCTTCGTCCCCGAATCCCTGTCGGGGCTGCGCCTCGGGCTTCGTCGGAGGCTTCGCCCCGACGCCGTTTGTGGGGGGCTCTGTGCCCGAATCCCTGTTGGGGCTCTGCCCGGGGCCTTGCTGGGGGCTGTGGCCCAGGCCCCGTCGGGGCCGCCCCGGGCGCTCCCCTACGTGGGGACCTCCGGCGGTACCGGCTCACATTGAGCCCGTCCGGCGTTTGAGGACGGACACGGGGGCCCGCCCGGCGGTGCCGGGCACGTCCGCCCCCGCCGGGCGCGGCCTACACGACCCGCGGCGCCGGGATCGTCGTCGCGCCCGACTCGTACAGGGCGTGCGCCGCACGCAGGACCAGCGCGTCCGCGTGGCGTGCCGCGATCAGCTGGACGCCGACCGGGAGGCCGTCCCCGTCGACCCCGCACGGCACCGTCGCCGCCGGCTGCTGCGTGAGGTTGAAGGGGTACGTGAACGGGGTCCACCCCGTCCATCGCCGGTGCCCCGAGCCGTGCGGGACCTCGGCGCCCGCCTCGAAGGCCGTGATCGGCAGCGTCGGAGTGACGAGCAGGTCGTACGAGGTGTGGAAGCGCCCCATCCGCCGCCCCAGTTCCATCCGTACGTCCACGGCCGCGAGATAGTCCAGCGCGGACGCCCGCGCCCCCGCCGCGCAGATCTCCCGCAGCCCCGGGTCGAGCAACTCCCGCTGCTCCTTGCCGAGGTGCTGCACCAGCCGCGCCGCCCCGCTGAACCACAGCGTGTGGAAGGCCTCCACCGGGTCCGTGATGTCAGGGTCCGTCTCCTCGACGTACGCGCCCAGTTCGGCGAGCCGCCCCACGGCCCCGCGGACGGCCGCGGCGACGGCGGGCCGCACCGCGACCTGCCCGCCGAAGGACGGCGAGTACGCGATCCGCAGCCCCTTCACCCCTTCGGTGCCCTCGGTGAGCCCGGGACCCGTGGCAGCCGCGGGCGGCAGCTGCGACCAGTCGCGCCAGTCGGGCCGCCCGCTGAGCACATCGAGCAGCAGCGCCGCGTCGGCCGCGTCCCGGGCCATCGGCCCGGCGTGGGACAGCGTGCCGAAAGGGCTCGCCGGATAGAGCGGGATCCGGCCGTACGTCGGCTTCAGCCCGAAGATTCCGCAGAAGGACGCCGGGATGCGGACCGAGCCGCCGCCGTCCGTCCCGATGGACAGCGGGGCCGCACCGACCGCGACCGCCACGGCACTGCCGCCGCTGGACCCGCCCGACGTCCGCGTCACGTCGTACGGGTTGCGGGTGATCCCCGTGAGCGGGGAGTCCGTGACGCCCTTCCAGCCGAACTCCGGCGTCGTGGTCTTGCCGACGAGCACCGCTCCCTGCTCCCGCAGCCGGGCCACGGCCGGGGCGTCCTCGTCCCGGACGGCCGTGGCGGGACGCACGGTCCGCGATCCGCGCAGAGTCGGGGCGCCCGCCTGCAGCAGAAGGTCCTTGACCGTCACGGGTACGCCGTCGAGCGGGCCGAGCGGCTCCGCGCGGCGGCGGCGCTCGGTGGCGGCCCCGGCCTGGGCCAGGGCCTGCTCGGCATCGACCCGGACGAACGCGTTCACCGCGGGCTCCACCGCCTCGATCCGCTCCAGGACGGCGCGGGTCGCGTCCACGGGGGAGAAGTCGCCCCGCTCGTAGCCGGCGATGAGTTGACGTGCGGTCAGGGCGGTCAGGTCGCCCGTGCTCGTGTCGATCGGCTCAGGAGTCATGGGTGGGGACGTACCCACGTTTCTTGTCGACCACGTTCGGGAGCGGCTTTCCGGCCGCCCACAGGGCGAACAGCTCGACGAACTGCGCGCCGAGCCGGTCCCGCCAGCCGACCGTGTCGCCGCTCATGTGCGGCGAGACGATCAGGCCCGGAACGTCCCAGAGCCGGCTGTCGGGACCCAGCGGCTCGTGCTCGAACACATCGAGGGCCGCGCCCGCGATGCGCCGCCCGGTCAGCGCCGCGACCAGCTCGTCCTCCACCACCAGCGCGCCCCGCCCCACATTGATGAACCGGGCCGACGGCTGCATGAGCGCGAAGCGCCGTGCGTCGAACATGCCGCGCGTCGCACCGGTCAGCGGCGCCGCGCAGACGACCCAGTCGGCGCGGGCCAGCAGCCGGTCGAGGTTCTCGGCCCCGTGCACACCGGGCCGGGCCGTGCGCCCGGTGACGGCGACGGTCACCCCGAGCGCGCGCAGGGTGCGTGCGACGGCCAGGCCGATGGGGCCCGCGCCGACGACGACCGCCCGACTCCCCGCGACCGGCAGGCCCTCGCGGTGCCGCCAGCGCCGCTGCCGCTGAAGCTCCAGCGTGCCGGGGATGTCCTTCGCCATGGCGAGCACCAGACCGGCCACGTACTCGGCGATGGGCTCCTCGAAGATCCCGCGGGCATTGGTCAGCACGGTGTCCGACGCGGCGAACTCGGGGCAGAGCAGCCGGTCGACGCCCGCGCTGGGGGTGTGCACCCAGCGGGGCCGCGGGCCCGGGCCCGGCCACGCCCGGCGTACCGCGTCCGAGGTGAAGTCCCACACCAGCAGCGCGTCGGCGTGCGGCAGCTCTGCGGCGAGGCGGCGGTCGTCGGCGTACCGGACCTCGGCCCGGCCGGCGAGCGCTCCGAGGTGCGGCGGAGGGTCCGCCTCCAGTACGAGAAGAATCGGGACCGACATCGCGGAGAAACCGTTTCTGAACGTCTGACATGTACGGATTGACCACGCTCGCACCCGAACCTACCGTCGTCAACAAGACGTAAGGGGGCCTGTGGTGAATGTGTCCCTCGATGTTTCCTGGCTGGGCGGACCCGCGCCGCAGCGGGGGATCGGCGTGGTCGCCCCCTTCGACTTCGCGCTCGACCGTGAGCTGTGGCGCTGGGTGCCCGACGACGTCTCGCTGCGGCTGACGCGTACCCCGTACGTGCCCGTCGAGGTCTCCCTCGATCTGGCCCGGCTGGTCAGCGAGCACGAGACGCTCGGTGAGGCGGTACGCGCCCTGTCCGCGTCCGAGCCGGAGGTCGTGGCGTACGCCTGCACCAGCGGCAGCTTCGTCGGCGGACTGGCCGGCGAGCGCGCCATGTGCGAGGCGATGACCCAGGCGGGGGAGGTCGCCTCGCTCACCACGTCCGGCGCCCTGCTCGAAGCCCTCGACGAGCTGGGCGCCTGCCGTATCGCCCTGGTCACCCCCTACACGGAGTCGGTGACCCGGGCGCTGGAGGAGTACCTGGGCGAAGCTGGGGTAGCGGTCACGGGGCGCGCCTTCCTGGGGCTCACGCGGCACATCTGGAAGGTGCCCTACCGGTCCCTGGTGGACATGGCGCGCCAGGCCGTGGTGGGCGCGGCGGACGCGCTCTTCATCAGCTGCACCAATCTGCCGACGTACGACGCGATACCCCAGCTGGAGGCGGAGCTGCGCATGCCGGTGATCTCCGCGAACCAGGTCACGATGTGGGCCGCGCTGCGCCGGATCGGGGTGTACGCGGTCGGCCCGTACCAGGCACTGCTGATGGACGCGGCGGGGCAGTCGCCCGGCGGGAGCGACCGGCCCCAGGGGCTGCCCCAGCCACAGGGGCTGCCCGAGCCACAGGGCCTGTCCGAGCCCCAGGGACTGTCCGAGGAACAGGAAGGATGGACATGACGACCGTCGGACTCCTCTACCCGGGGCACTCCGCCGAGGACGACTACCCCCGCATCGCGGTGCTCCTCGACAGCGACATCCGGCTGCCGCTCTTCCACACCGACATCGGCGAGGACGCGCACCGGGCGGACGCGCTGCTCGAGATGGGAGCGCCGGAGCGGCTGGCGGCCGGGGTCGAGGAGCTGCGGCTCGCCGGGGCGGAGGCGCTGGTGTGGGCCTGCACGAGCGGCAGTTTCATCCGCGGGTGGGCGGGGGCCCAGAAGCAGATCCGGGAGCTGGCCCAGACGGCAGGGCTGCCGGCGTCGAGCACGTCGTTCGCCTTCGTCCACGCGGCGCGGGCGCTGCGCGCCAGACGGGTCGCGGTCGCGGCGACGTACCCGGAGGACGTCACCGCCTCCTTCGAGGAGTTCCTCCGGGCGGCCGGGCTGGAGGTGACAGCGGCGCGGGCGAGCGGAGTCGTGACCGCGGCCGAGGTCGGCACGTGGGGGCGCGAGCAGGTCCTGGGGCTGGCCCGCGCAGGGAACGACCCGCGGGCGGAGGCGGTGCTCATGCCGGACACCGCCCTGCACACCGTGGCGTATCTGGAGGAGCTGGAGGCGGAGCTGGGCAAGCCGGTGCTCACGGCGAACCAGGTGACGGTGTGGGAGGGACTGCGGCTGGCCGACCGCAGGGCGTGGGCGGACGAGCTGGGCGCGCTGTTCGCGCGCCCCGACTGGGACCGGTCCGAGTGGAAACCCGACGCGGAGTGATGACGTGGAGCCGTCACGGGCGGCCGTGACGGGCGGCCGGGCCGGGAGTCGGGCCGGGAATCGGGCCGGGGCGGGAATAAAGCGGAGAGGGCCTCCTGTTAGCGCTGTGCTGACGCACGACGACGCAGGAGGGCCCCACCAGTGGACGCAGTGGACGCAGGCGACGACATCCGAGGCACGGCGACCGGAACCGCCCCCGTACCCCTGTCGGTACTGGACCTGGTCACGGTCGGCAGCGGCCGCACCGCCACCCAGGCCCTGCGCACCAGCGCGGACATCGCCCGGCTCGCCGAGCGCCGCGGCTACCACCGCCACTGGGTCGCCGAGCACCACTCGATGCCCGGTGTCGCCTCGTCGTCCCCCGCCGTGATCCTGGCCCATCTGGCCGCCCACACCGAGCGCATCCGGCTCGGCTCCGGCGGAGTGATGCTGCCCAACCACGCCCCCCTGGTGATCGCCGAGCAGTTCGGCACCCTGGAGGCCCTCGCCCCGGGCCGTATCGACCTGGGCCTCGGCCGCGCGCCCGGCACGGACGGCGCCACCGCGGCCGCGCTGCGCCGCACCGACCGGCTGAACGACGGTGCCGATGATTTCCCGCAGCAGCTCGCCGAGCTGACCCGCTTCCTGGACGACGACTTCCCGGACGGCCACCCGTACGCCCGTATCCACGCAGTTCCCGGCCCGGTGCAGGCCACGGCGCCCGGCGGGGTCCAGTCCGCCGCCCGGCCCCCGATCTGGCTCCTCGGCTCCTCCGGCTTCAGCGCCCGCCTCGCCGGCATGCTCGGTCTGCCCTTCGCCTTCGCCCACCACTTCTCGGCGCAGAACACGGTCCCGGCGCTCGACCTCTACCGCGAAACCTTCCGCCCGTCCGAGGTCCTGGACGCCCCGTACGCCCTGATCGGCGTCTCCGCCCTCGCCGCCGACGACCCCCGCGAGGCCCGCCGTCAGGTGCTGACCGGCGCCCTCTCCATGGTCCGGCTGCGCACCGGCCGGCCGGGTCTGATCCCGACGCCCGAGGAGGCCGAGGCGTACGCATTCAGTCCCATGGAACGGGAGTTCGTGGACAGCTGGCTCGGGAACGTCGTCCACGGCACGCCGGACGAGGTCCGCACGGGCCTCGACGACCTCCAGAAGCGCACGGGCGCCGACGAGCTGATGCTCACGGCCAACGCGCACGGCAGCGAGGCGCGTCTGCGGTCGTACGAGCTGATCGCGGACGCGTACGGACTGCCGGACCGGGCGGAGCGGGAGCCGGAGCGGGCCGGGTAAATCCTGGGTTTCGTGGGCGGAGTGGTTCACCCGTGAAACACCCTCCGGTAGTTCCCTGAAGGCAGCCTTAAGCCGCTCGTCACCGATGGTGGCGAGCGGCTCGGCGTATGCGCGGAACAGCTCCGACGAGGGCTTTTTCCTTCAAATTGGTCTAGTCCTCAATCTGGTTCAGACCATTGACGCGGTGTTCATGCGGCGGCTATCACTTCTCCAACTCCCGTACCACGTACCCCCTCCGGAGGCCGCACGTGCACCCCCGCAGACCCTTGATCGCCGCGCTGACCGCCGCGGCACTCGCCGTCGGCGCGCTGTCCGCCTCCGTCGGCCTCGGCTCCGCCCAGGCGGCCGACGCCGCGGAGCCGTCGACCGGCGGCGTGAAGATCGCGTACTACGACCAGTGGAGCGTGTACGGCAACGCCTTCTACCCGAAGCACCTGGACACCCGGGGCATCGCGGGCAAGCTGGACATCATCAACTACTCGTTCGGCAACATCCACCCCACCGACCTGACCTGCTTCGAGGCGAACAAGGCGGCGGGCGACGACAGCAACCCCGCCGCGGGTGACGGCGCGGGCGATTCGTACGCCGACTACCAGCGGTCCTTCGCCGCGGCGGACAGCGTGGACGGGGTCGGGGACACCTGGAACCAGCCGATCGTGGGCGTCTTCAACCAGTTCAAGGAGCTGAAGGCGAAGTACCCCAAGCTGAAGATCAATATCTCGATCGGTGGCTGGACGTACTCCAAGTACTTCCACGACGCGGCGAAGACGGACGCGAGCCGCAAGAAGCTCGTGGCGTCGTGCATCAAGCAGTACATCGCCGGTGACCTGCCGGTCGAGGGCGGATACGGCGGCCCGGGCACCGCGGCCGGGATCTTCGACGGCATCGACATCGACTGGGAGTACCCGGGCTCGCCCGACGGTCACCTCGGCAACCACTACGGCCCCGAGGACAAGGCCAACTTCACCCTTCTGCTGGCCGAGTTCCGCAAGCAGCTCGACGAGTACGGGGCGGCACACGGCGGAAAGAAGTACCTGCTGACCGCGGCGCTCCCGGCCGGCCAGGACAAGATCAAGAACATCGAGACGGACAAGATCGGCGCGTATCTCGACTACGCGAACATCATGACGTACGACATGCACGGCGCCTGGGACGGCGACGGGCCGACGTACCACCAGTCGCCGCTGTACTCGGGCGCGGGCGACCCGACCGACCCGATCGCGCCGGGCACGGAGAAGTACTCGATCGACAACGCGATCGACGCGTGGCTCGACGGCAAGCCGGCTTACGGGATCGCGGGCGGCTTCCCCGCGGGCAAGCTGACGCTCGGATACGAGTTCTACTACCGTGGCTGGAAGGGCGTACCGGCAGGCACGAAGAACGGCCTCGCCCAGACGGCGACCGGCGCGTCCACGGCCCGTCCGGTCAGCCAGCAGGCGGGCATCGCCCACTACAAGGAGCTCGGCGGCATCGTCGACAACGCGGCGACTACCTTCTGGGACGACGAGGCGAAGGCGGCGTACTTCTACAAGGACGGCGAGTTCTTCACCGGCCTCGACAAGCGCGCGATCCAGGCCCGTGCCGACTACGCGCACAGCCGGGGCCTGGCGGGCGCGATGATGTACTCGCTGCTCGGCCTGGACGCCAACACGACCCTGCTCAACGAGATCGTCACGGCGGTCGGCGCCTCCCCGGTGGACCCGACGCCGACCCCGACGCCCACTCCGACCCCGACCCCGACGCCCACTCCGACCCCGACTCCGACGCCCACTCCGACCCCGACCCCGACCCCGACCCCGACTCCGACTCCGACGAACCCGCCGTCGGGTTGCTCCGTCGCGGCGTGGGACCGGGCGGCCGTCTACACGGCCGACAACCAGGTCTCCCACAACGGCCACAAGTGGAAGGCCAAGTGGTGGACGCAGGGCGAGGAGCCCGGCACGACGGGCGAATGGGGTGTCTGGCAGGACCTCGGCGTCTGCTGACCGGCTGCCCACCCCTCCCCATGAGCACTGCCCCCGCCCGGGACGTCACGTCCCGGCCGGGGGCAGTTCCATGCCTGGCCTGCTTGGCTGCCGCTGCGCGGGGCCTTTCCCCACCCCACCCCACCCCGCCCCTTCCCGGCTGTGGCGCTGTGCGGCTCCGCCGCGTGAGGGGCAAGCCCCCAGCCGGAGCCCCCGGTTCACGTCACACCGTCAGCGGGCTGATTCCGCCGATCATCCCGTCGATACGTTCCGGCGCCACCGCCCGTGAGTACAGCCAGCCCTGGCCCGTGTCGCAGCCGATGCGTCTCAGCCGCTCCGCCTGGCCAGCCGTCTCGACGCATTCCGCGGTGACCGTGAGACCCAGGCGGTGGGCCAGCTGGACCATCGCCTCGACGATCGTCTCGTCGGCCGGATTCGGGTGGGCGCCGTCGTCGTAGCGGAAGCCGCGAACAAACGATCCGTCGAGTTTCAGTACGGATACCGGAAGGCGGCTGAGATACGCCAAGTTGGAGTAACCCGTACCGAAGTCGTCGATCGCGATGCGCACGCCCATGTCGCTGAGCGCCTGGAGCGCCTGGAGCGGGCGGCCCGCCGAGCCCATCACCGCCGATTCGGTGAGCTCCAACTGGAGGAGATGGGGGGCGAGGCCCGTCTCGGCGAGGATGCCCGCGACGTCCGCGACGAGGTCGGAGTCCCAGACCTGGCGTACGGCGACGTTGACGCTGACGAAGATCGGTGCCGCCCCGGGGTGGTCCGTCTGCCACTGGCGGGCCTGGCGGCAGGCCGTCCGCAGCACCCAGCGGCCGAGCTGGACGATCGAGCCGTCTTCTTCAGCAATTCCGATGAACCGATTCGGCGCCAGTGTGCCGAACTGCGGGTGGTTCCACCGCACGAGCGCCTCGACCCCCCGCACCGCCCCGTCCGCCATGCCCACCAGAGGCTGGTACTCGAGCGCGAACTCCCCCCGCTCGACTGCCGGCCGGAGCGTCGACGACAGGGCCTGACGGGTCATCCGGTGGGCGTTGCGCTCGGGGTCGAAGAGGGTCCAGCGGGCCTTGCCGTCCGCCTTCGCCCAGTACAGCGTCGTGTCGGCGTCCTGCATCAGACCGGTCGCCGTCGTTCCGTTCGCCCTCCGCTCCACGACCCCGATCGACGCCGAGACCGACAGCCGCTGCCCGGCCAGGTCGAACGGCTGCTGGAGTGCCACGAGCACGGACCGTGCCAGATCGGCGAGTTGTTCCGTGCCCGTGGAGTCCTCGACCAGGATCGCGAACTCGTCGCCTCCGAGCCGCGCCACCAGATGTCCGCCGCTGCGCGTGTAACCGTCGCTGTCCGCGCACTCGGTGAGCCGGCCCGCCACGGCCGTCAGGAGCCGGTCGCCGACGCGGTGGCCGAGGGTGTCGTTGACGGCCTTGAAGCCGTCGAGGTCGAGGTAGCACAGCCCGATCCGGCCGGTGCCGCCGTGCTCGTACGACGACGCCTCCAGGGCGGCGCTGAGCCGTTCGAAGAACAGGGTGCGGTTGGGCAGCCGGGTCACCGGGTCGTGCATCTGGAGGTGGCGCAGCCGCGCCTGCAGCTCGCGCCGGTCGCTGATGTCGGCGATGGAGAGGAGGACGCGGCGGCTGTCCGGCACGGGCGCGACGGTGACCTCCGCCCAGAGGGCGCGCCCGTCCGGGTGTTTGAGCCGGCGCGTACAGCGGAAGCGGGAGCGGCGGCCGCGCAGCACCTCGCGGTACGCGTGCCAGGTGCGGCCGTCGGACGCCAGGTCGACGAGGTCTGCGGCGGACTGCTCGTACAGCGCGGCGGGTTCGGTGCCGAGGAGCGTCGCGAGTGCGTCGTTCACGGTGACGACGAGGCCGTCGTGGTCGACGACGGCCATGGCGAGCTGGGCGGTGTTGAAGGCGGCGCGGTAGTCGCTGAGCTCCGCGGTGGTCGGCAGCACGGGGCGGGAAGAGGGACCGGGCGCAGGACCGGATGCGGGACCGGATGCGACGGGCGGGTCGAGAGCGGGCGCGACGGGCGGCGGCGCGAGGCTCGGCGCGTCGGGCGGCGGGGTGGGCGCGGCGGAGGTGGCCGAGGTGGCTGAGCTCGTGGGCGCCGGCGCGGCGGGGGCGGCCGAGGTGGCCGGCGGGGCGGTGACCGGCGCCGTGGCCGTCGAGTGGCCCGCGGTGCGCATGTCACCTGCGGTCTCATGACGCTCCGTAACCGGCGGTAGGGCGCTCCCGGGCGCCGCGACCGCCGCGGGACTCGGTCCTTCGGTGTTTCCGCTCACCGCTCGCTCCCGCTGTGCGTCGTGTCGTTCAGGTCCGGTCGAGGCCGGAAAGCCGGGAAAGTGTGCCGATCATAGAGGCTGGCCGGGTGGCCGTTCCAGCTTCTCCGTCGTGATCAAGCGCACTCGAAGGTCCAGACCGATCGTTTCTGCACGGGTCTGGCCTCGGTCGACGCCGTCGTGATCGGTTGTGACTTTCCGTGAGGCATCGGGGTGTCGGCCTCACCTCACCCAACCAGGTCAGCGGAAAGGTGCGAATCACAGAAAATCATCACAAGGTGGGTGAGGCGTCCCGTATTCCGCAGCCGGAGGTCCACGTGGAGGGTCAGCAGACGAGCGACGGAGCACCCGGGGGGGTGGAACGGCTCAACCTGCGTGCCATGGCTGCCGCTCTCACCTCCCTCGCGGCTCTCGCCGCCACCTCGCTCGTGGCGGGACCCGCCGTGGCCGACACCTCCGCGGGACCCTGCGCCCTCCGCCGTACCCCCGCCCATCACTCGCTCGGACTGGACAGTTGGAACGGGGCGTTCCCGCGCCCCGAACGCACCCTCGACGCGGCCATGGTCTTCCTGTCCTTCCCGGATGCCGTCCCGCTGACCCGCCCGGACGAACTGGCCGCCGACCACTTCCCGGCGACCAGCGACTTCTTCCGGCGGGCGTCGTACGGGAAGTTCAACCTCCGCGCGCACCCGCTGCCGCAGTGGATCCAGATGCCGCAGGCCTCGACGGCGTACCGCATGAAGCGGGACTGGGACGCCGGGCGGCGCGCCGCCTATCTGCGGGACGCGATCACCGTCGCCGACCCGGTGGTCGACTTCTCGCGCTACGACATCGTCTATCTCGTCGCCGACCCGGACGCGCCGGGCGTCGACTCCGACGCGACGAAGGTCGTCAACTTCGACCAGCCGCTGTCCGCCGACGGTACGGACATCCGACGCGTCGTCACGGTCTTCGAACGACATCCGCCCGACCGCAATGTGCTCGCGCACGAGACCGGACACGTGTTCGACCTGCCCGACCTCTATCACCGGCCGACGGACGGCAAGGGTGACTGGGACACGCACGTCGGGGACTGGGACGTGATGGGCAGCCAGTTCGGGCTCGCGCCCGAGCTCTTCGGCTGGCACAAGTGGAAGCTGGGCTGGCTCGACGAGCGGCAGGTCCGGTGCGTCACCGGCGGAAGGTCGTCGGACCGGATGCTCGCCCTGGAACCGCTCGGTGCGGAGCCGGCCCGCGGCGCGTCCGTCGGTACGCGGCTCGCGGTCGTACGGACGGGTGAGAACACGGCGCTCGCCATCGAGGCGCGCGGCGCGGCCGGCAACGACCGGGACACCTGCACCGAGGGCGTGCTGATCTACCGCGTACGGAACGAGGCCGAGTCCGGCGGCGGACCGGTCGAGGTGATCGACACGCATCCCGACACGGAGGCCTGCTGGGACCAGTCGGTGTACCCGCCGCTGGCGGACGCACCGCTGACGGTGGGGGAGACGTTCACGGTCCCGGGGGAGCGGGTGCGGGTGGAGGTCGTGGACCGGACGCGCACGGGAACGTGGACGGTCAAGATCGCGCTGGTGACGTGAGCGCGACAGCCCCGCCCGGTGCCGGGAACGCCGAAGGGCGCCCTCGGATACCGAGAACGCCCAGGTCAGCGATCGAAATCGCAAGTGCGCCGCCAGGGACTCGAACCCCGGACCCGCTGATTAAGAGTCAGCTGCTCTAACCAACTGAGCTAGCGGCGCCTGCTGACGTCGTAGACCTTAGCACCCTGATCGGCGGGAGGAAAAATCGATATACGGACCGTCGCGGCGGAGGTCGCACGGGCGGCCCGTACGCATGCCCAGAGCAGCACCTCGGGCCCCGGGAGCCACGGGTTCCGGGTGTCGGGGGCCACGACCCAGCGCGGGCCAGGGGAGGGGGAGCACGTGCCGGAGGAGCCGGGGCGGGGGGTGAGCGGCGGGACGGTGACGGCGTCGCCGGTGCCGTGACTGAGCAGCGGCGGCACGGACGCGCCCCACTCCTCCCAGTCCAGCAGGGAAGGTAGCCGCTGGGCCGTGCCCGGGGCGGCGAACAGCAGCATCCGGCCGCGGTGCAACGCCACGGGCCCGGAGCCGGGCCCCTCCGACCACAGCTGCTCGAGCATCCGGCGCCCGAAGATCCCGGGCACATTGACGACGTCGAACACTGTCCCGCACGGCACCACCGCGGGCGCGGTCGGCTCGGCCTCCCACAGTGCCAGTGTCGACCGCGGGAAAGCGCTGGCCGACGCGAGCCACGCCGCTCCGGACGCGGTCACGTGCGCGGTCCGATGCCGCCCTTCGTCCCGCAGCGACGCGAAGATGTCACGCCGCCGCTCGTCGTGGTCACCACCAGGGCTCAGGGGTGTCTCGTCGCGCAGCCAAGTACTCATGGCATTTACATGTACGGGGAGTCAACGTCCCGTTTCCGTGGGTTGCGGAAAACCGGGACAGGGCGGGGCGTGAAGGGGTATCTTGCCCCGCGGCATATGCCATGCGAGATCTTGCCTGTCGCGTGCGAGCGCGCGTGCGAGCGCGGGCCCGGGCCCGGGCCCACGGGTGTGGGCCGCGGCGCCCGTATCTGCCTACTGGTCGTCGGGTTCCGATGCGCGCAGAAGGTCGCGGCCGAATTCGACCATCTTCTTCGCGTAGTCCTCGCTCCACTCGGCCCGCTGCGCGATGTCCGCCGCGGTCAGCCGGTCGAAGCGGCGCGGGTCGGCGAGCTGTGCCGCGGCGACCGCCTGGTACTCCAGGGCACGGTCCGCCGCGGCCTGGAACGCCATCGTCAGCTCCGTCGCACGCGACAGCAGCTCCCGGGGGTCCTCGATCGACTCGAGGTCGAAGAAGTGCTCCGGGTCGGAGGCGGCCTCCGAGGGCTCGAAGATCAGCGGCGCAGGCCGCATCCGCCGCTCGCTCCGCTCCGACGACTCCGCCATGCGTGTCTCCTCCTCGCACATCCCCGACCACCCACCATTGTCCCGCGCCGCACAAGAGGCCCTACGTGCACCTATGCGGGACGCGCTGCGCGGCACACCAGAACCTAAGCCGTCCACGCCACGCGATGTTCCGCGAGGTGGGACAGGACCGCGTGATTCGCCTCCCACCCGTCCGGGCTGTTTCTTTCGGCCGCCCTCGCACTGCTTCGCAGGCTTCGAGCGGCGTGTCTCACGGCGTCCACGCCACTCGGTGCTCCGCGAGGTGGGACAGGACCGCGTGGTTCGCCTCCCACCCGTCAGGGAACTTCACCGTCACGCCGAGCTGCACAGGCTCCGTGGAGGGGTGCTCGTCCAGGAGGTCCGCCACGCCCGCGCGGCACACCACGATGCAGGCGTGCCGGTGCCGGGAGGCGAGGACGCACAGGCGGCCCGTCTCCAGGTGGAACGCCGTCGCGTCCGGGCGGCCCGACAGGGGGTGGAGGACGACCGTGACGTCGAACTCGCGGCCCTGCAGCCGGTTCGCCGTGTCCACGGCCACCCCGCTCACCCCGAGCTCCGTCAGCGCCGCCCGCACCGCCGCGGCCTGGTCGCGGTGGGCCGTGCCGACGGCGATACGGTCCGGGGTGAGCGGCACCGGATGCTCCGACCGCTCCGACACCGACGCCCCGCCGCGGTCCAGGAGCCGTCGTACCACCAGCGCCACCGCCCGCACCGCCTCCGGGTCGGTCCGGGGAGTGTGCCGGGCCGGCAGCTCCAGCAGGCCCCAGCCCGACTCCGCCGCCTCGTCGAGCACCCGGTCGGGGCCGGAACCGTCCGACGGGACACTGAAGGCGAGGCGTCGGTCGCCCGCCCCCGTACCGCTGCGGAACGGCGTGTACGGATAGAACGCGCCCGACACCAGCGGCGCCGCCGACGCCGGCAGCCGCCACGACACGGGCAGCCGGTGCTGCGGCAGCTCCGGATTGTGCGCCAGCAGTGTCGAGACCGCGCTCGCCGACGGGTCGTAGGACAGCCCGGCCCACTGCTCGGCCCCGACCACCGAGAACGGGTCCAGCTGCCCGGGATCCCCGACGAACAGCGCCCGCTCGAACAGCCCGGCCACCGCGAGCAGCGCGTCCGAGCGCATCTGGTACGCCTCGTCCACGATCGCGTGCCGCCACGGCTCGACGCCCTTCACATGCGCCCATTTCGCGGCCGTCGAGATGACGACGTCAAGCCCGGCGAGGTCACCCGCCTTCGCCGACTTGCGTACGTTCCCCAGCTCGTCGAGCGCCTTGTCGTACGGATCCGGGTCGTTGCTGTGCAGGCGGCCGACCGGCAGCTCCGGCTCCTTCTCGGCCAGCCGCAGCACCAGATCGTCCACCTGTGCGTTCGTCTGCGCGACGACCATCAAGGGCCGCCCTGCCGCGGCCAGTTCCAGTGCGGCCCGTACGACGAGCGTCGACTTTCCGGCGCCGGGCGGCGAGTCGACGACGACGCCACGGGCATCCCCGCGGAGGGTGTCGTCGAGGATGCCGGCGGTGGCGCGCGCGGCCTCGGCGCCCGGGTCGAAACCGGTCGTCACAGCAGGTCCTCCGGGGTCACGGTGTCAGGGCTCTCGGCGGCATCGGTGCGGGGCGGACCGCCGTGCGTCCACGGCGTCTCCTCGGGGTCCGGGAGCTTCGGCCCGCCGCGCTGGTCGTGCTCGAACAGCGTCCAGGCGATCCGCTCGCCCTTCTCCGGGACCGAGCCCTCGGCGGGGTCCTTGGACCGTCCCATCCGGTCCAGCAGCCGCAGCACCGCCGAGCCGTCCTCCGCGGACCGTACAAACTCGACAAACTCGGCGGACTGAGGCCTGCCGTCCAGCGAGCGGTACACCTTCACGCCCGGGCCAAGACGCGGCCGGTCGTCCGTGCGCACGGTCAGCAGTGGGCGCGGGGACGGCCGCTTCGACTCCGACCAGGCCATCGTCACCTCGGTCACCTCCGCCACGAACGCCTCGCCGGACAGCCTGCGCCCCGCCAGCACCAGCGGATCGTCGAGCGCCTCCTGCGCCTCCAGCTGGGCCTGCGCCGTCTCGCGGGCTGCGAGCTTCTGCGCCGCGGTCACCGCGTCGTCGCGGCGCGGCTGCGGCGGCTCGCCCGCGCGCACCCGGTCGCGGTGGCCGGTGAACGACCAGCGGTCACGGGTCCACCGGTCGGCGACCCGCGCCCCCACCGGCAGCTCCCGCAGCAGGTCCAGGCCCTGCCACACGGCGTCCCAGGTGGGCCGCATGACCCCCTCCAGCAGCCCGCCGATCTCCCGCTCGGCGGCCGTCAGCCGGCCCAACTGCTCGTCCGCCGCGCCGCCGTCCTCGGCGGCGAAAAGCGCCTGGCGCGCCCGGTCGTACCGCTCCATCGCGGGCGCCAGCAGCCTGTTGTCGAACGCCGGGTCCGTGGCGGGACCGGCAGGCGGGCACAGCAGCTGCCCGCTCGCGTCCCGCGCCAGCTCGGCGCGCAGGGCCGCCTCCGCGCCCGACTCGCCCTCGGGAGGAGCCGTCCAGGCGAGCAGCGCGCCCAGATGCTGGTCCTCGAGACGGGACTGCCCGGTCGCCCAGTGCCGCCCCAGCAGATCCGTCATGGCCAGCAGCAGTGACGAGCCGGGTACGCGGGCGCGCTCCCCGTAGTGCGTCAGCCAGCGCCCGAGCAGCGGCACGCGCGGCGGCGCGGGATAGGGGGTGTCCGGGTCTTGCTCCGCCGTCCGCCGGAACCGCATCGACCGCCCGAGCAGCCGCACGAACTCGACACCGGCCCGGCTCGGCACGATCAACTGCGGGGCGTCCGCGCACAGTTCGACCTCGACCTTGACCTTCTTGCCGGTCTCGGGATCAGTCTCGTTCCGCTCGGCGGCCTCGACGTCGTCCGCGTACGCGTCGAGATACGGCAGCACCGCACCGGCCAGCTCCGCGAGGAACGCGAACCGCAGATCCCGGTCCCGCGGCTGCGCGACGGTCAGCAGCCGCGGGGCGTCCCGGTCCGTGCCGACGAGCGCACCGAGCGGCGCGCCCGCCTCGCCGGCGGTCGTGAGCGGCACGAAGACGAGTGGCCGCTCGGACACATGCCGGTGCCGCACGGTGGCGATCGGCTGCGCCCGTCCCGTCTCGACGGCCTCGAGCCGGGCGAGGGTACTGATCAGCGACACGCGTGCCTCCTTGCCGGAGCGGGCATACGGGGCGCTGAAGGCTCGCCCCCGCGCACCGGCTGGTCGGCACCCGGGCACCGACGGCGGCTGCGGGCCGGTGGGTGGTTTGCGCCCACCCTCCCCCATAGCGCTTCGGGCATGGGGGTGCCCCCATTCGCTCGGCTCACCCCTGCGGAACGACTGCCTGTACCGGATGACGCCGTACCCACCGATTTCGAGGAGGCGAGCCCGGAGGGCCCCCGCCCCCTCACCCACCGGCGCACCCCTAGCCCGTCCGGCGATTGAGGACGGCCACACCGGCCCACCGAACGGCACCGGCACACACCGCACCCGGCATTCACGCCGCCCCCTGACCCGCGCGGGAGTCGCTGAGCGCCTCCGCCCGGAGGCCGGCGGCGCGGCGCAGGGCCTCGACGGCCGGGTCCGAAGGGTCGCCGGAGTCGCCGCGGGCTGCCGCGAGGACCTCGCCGACCGCCGTCAGGCCGCCCAGCTCACCGCGCACCGCACGCCCCAGCGACTCCACCGCGCCCGCCGTGCGCGCCCGCTCCCGGCAGTGGAAGGCCAGCTCGCAGGCGGCCAGGCACTCGGGGGCGTAGGCGGAGGGGACCGCTTCGACGGAGGCCGTCAGCTCGTCCGCCGAGCAGGTCTCCACGTCGAAGCTCACCCCGCCCGGCAGGGCGGCGGCGATGTCCTCGACGCGGGTCAGACGAGTGAGCTGGCGACGGGTCACCGAGAGTTGCTTGCGTACGTCGACCACGGACGCCGCCGGCAGGTTCGAGAAGTCCTTCGGGCAGACCAGGAGCACCGAGTGCCCGACCTCCGCGCCCTCGGTCAGGGCCGCGACGCGCTCCAGGGCCAGCACGTACACCGCGGCCTGGCGCGCCGCGGCGCCCACCTTCGCCGCGTCCGCCGAACCGTCGATCATCGGGAAGGACTTGATCTCGACGACCGTCCACCGGCCGTCGGGATGCACCACCACCGCGTCCGGCTCCAGATACGCCGGCGACCCCGCCACCTCCAGCGCCAGCATCGGGTGGTCGAGCAGCGTCCACACCCCCGCCCCCGTCGCCTCCCGCAGGGCCAGTGCCGTACGTGCCGCGCGCCCCTCGGGCCCGGCCGCCGCGAGGTCGGGGACCCGTGCCTCCTGAGGGTCGGCGACGCCGAGCAGCCTCAGCAGCTCCACACCGCCGTCGGCCTTGACGCGGGCCTCGAAGGCGTTGCCCCGCATGAACGCGAACTGGGACTGGCCGAACGCCGCGGGCGAACCCAGCGCCCGCGCGAGCGCCGCCTTGTCCACCCCGGCCCCGTCCAGCAGCGCACGTCGCTTGCACCCGGGATTCGCGGCGAGGGCCGCCAGCGCCCGGGCGTCGAGCGGATGCGGCGCGGCCGACGGGCCGCGCAGCTCAGCGAGTCGCTGCCGGAGTGCTGTCACCGGCGCCTGCGGAGGAGGTCCGCTGTCCAGGGATGTGCTCACCCGCGGAAGTCTCGCATCCGCCACTGACAATCGTGGTGGTGTTGGCGCCGGACCCCCGTCCGAACCGGGCCCTCACCCGGTCCGCGAGCCGCATCGCCGGCCCCGTGAGCAGCAACCCGGCACCCATCACCGCGACGCCCCCGACCGCGTCGAGGAAGTAGTGGTTCGCCGTGCCCATGACCACCAGCGCCGTCACCGTCGGATACGCGACTGCCAGGACCTTCGTGAGCGCGCCCCGGCCGTGCAGCCACAGCATCACCCCGCACCACAGCGCCCAGCCGACGTGCAGGCTCGGCATCGCCGCGTACTGGTTGGTCATCCCCCCGAGACCACGCGGCGCGCTCGCCTCCCCGCCCCACCATCCGTACGAGCTGAACTGCGCCATCGTGTCGGTGAACCCGTACCCCGCGTCCAGCAGCCGTGGCGGGCACGTCGGTACGAGGGTGAACCCGATGAGCCCGAGCAGGGTGGAGGCCATCAGCCACGTCCGCGCCGCCCGGTAGCCGGCGGGGCGCCGGCGGAACAGCCAGACCAGGATCGCCGGGGTGACCAGGTAATGGAGTGCGGCGTAGGCGAAGTCGGCGGGTATGCCGAGTCCCGGGGTGCCGCTGAGGAGCCGGTTGAGCGGATGCTCGAAGTCGATGCGGAAATGTTCCTCCAGGCGCAGGATCCCCACGCCGTGGCCGACCGCGTCCGCCTTGTCCCCCCGCGCGAGCAGCCTGCCGGCCGAGTACGCGGCGTACACCACGACGACCAGCGGCAGTTCGGTCCACCAGCGGAGCGGCCGGCCGACCTGCCCGCGGACCGGCTGTGGGCCCCGCTCCAGGCCGCTCGGTCGTCCGGCGGACCGCCGGTCCTGTCCGCGGTCCGACTCCCTGCGCGGGCGGCGACTCCTGTGCGCGGTCTGCGGCATCCGGACGCGTCTCCATCGTGTCATTGGTGCGGCCAGGGGCCGGCGATCGACCGTACGGTGTACAGGACGCGACGGGCGGGGCGGGGGTTGCCCGGACTTCACCGCGAGTTCAGTTGGGCGATGATGGGGGTATGGCACCGCGCATATTTCTCGCCCGGCACGGGCAGACGGAATGGTCCTCGCTCGGCAAGCACACGGGGCGGACGGACATCCCCCTCCTGGACGAGGGGCGACGCGGCGCCAAGCTGCTGGGGGAGCGGTTGCAGAAGGCCCCCTGGTCGGGGCTCCCGGACGCCGAGATCCGCACCAGCCCGCTCGTACGCGCCTCCGAGACCTGCGAACTCGCCGGATTCGCGGACCGCGCGCAGCCCTGGGACGCCCTGATGGAGTGGGACTACGGGGCGTACGAGGGCATGACGCAGGCCGAGATCCACGCGATCGACCCCGACTGGCTGATCTGGCGCGACGGTGTCCCCCAGGGCGAGACCATGGCGCAGCTCTCCGCCCGCGCCGACGGGATCATCGAATGGGCGCGCTCGGCCGACCGGGACGCCCTGCTCTTTGCGCACGGGCACATCCTGCGCGTGCTGGGCGCGCGCTGGATCGGCGAGGACGTGTCCTTCGCCGCGCGCATCAAGCTGGATCCGACGAGCTTGTCGGCCCTCGGGTGGGCGTACGGGGCTCCGGCCATCGAGCGCTGGAACGACACGGGACACCTGGGTACGTGACCCACCCGGTTTGTGATCCACCCGGGTGCGTGAGCCACCCGGGTACGTGACCCGGGTGTGTGTCGTCCTTGAGTGAGCCGGTGGGTGGAACAGGCGGGCCTGCCTACCGGGCGAGCGTCGTCCTCGCCCTGGCCGTCTGCGCGTAACGGTCCAGGAAGTCGGACACGCCCGCCGCCCGGCGCCGCGGGGTCAGCACGCGGGCCGTCTCCGCGAGCATCGCGCGGATGCGGGAGGACTGGACGTCGTCGAGCAGGTCCAGGACCTGGCCGGCTGCCGCCGCGGCTTCCGCGGGCGCACCCGCGCGGGCGAGGTCGGCGGCGAGCTGGGCGCGGTAGAGGGCGAGGTTGCGGGCGAAATGCGGGTTCTGGAGGGCCGCCGCGCGATGGGCGTGGCGGGCCGCGCGGGCCCACTCGCCCAGCGTCGACCAGCACTGGGCCTCGAGCGCATGGAGCTCGGGCTCGCCGAAGAAGGACATCCACTCGGGGTCCGCGTCCGAGGGCCCCCGGTCGAAGAGCGTATGGGCCCGGGAGAGCGCCTGCTCGCACCCGGCCCGGTCGCCGAGCCCCGCCCAGGCACCCGCCTCCCGCAGGTTCAGCAACGCCAGCAGCCGCGCCGACGTCAACTGTCCGGCCGCGCGCTGCCCGGCCTGCGCGGCCCGTACCGCCTCCCGGTACCGGCCGGCGTCCCTGGCCAGGAAGGACGTGTTGCAGAAGGCGTGCGCCTCCAGGGCCGCGTCACCGGCGACCCGGGCGGTCGCCAGGGCCTCCGCGTAGTGCGAGCGGGCCTCCTCCTTGCGGCCCGAGTCGTGGGCCAGCCAGCCGACCGAGATGGCGAGCTCGCCCGCGCCCGCGGCCAGCCGGTCGGCGGTCGAGCCACGCGTGGTCGCGCCTGCGTCGAGCAGCGCGTACGCGGTACGCAGGGGCTGGGCGGCGCGCTGGTAGAGCCCTTCCGCGCCGTGGCGGTCGTCGAGCAGCCGGATCTGGCGTACCGCCTCCTCGACGGCCCTGACCTCGGACTCGCCGATCCGCGGGCGGGGCACGTCGGCGCGGAGCCCGTCGGCGCGGAGCCCTTCGGTTCCCGGCAGGGAGCCGAGGCCCAGGGATGCGGCCGCCACGGTGACGGTGCCGCTGGTCATGAATGCGCGACGTAGCACGTCGCTCTCCTCGTTGCTGTAGGTGCTGTTGCTGCTGTCGGAGCCGATGGGGTCGGTCGTGTCGTGGGAGTCGTGGGAGTCGTGGGATCCGTGGGGGCCGAGCCCGCCGATGGTGCTCGCGCGGCCGGCGTCCGTGGTCCGCGCACCCCGGCCCCGTACCGTCTCCCGGGCCGAGAACCCCAGATCCGCAAGGGTCGAGCCCGGGAACATGTGCAGAAAGACCCGCTCGTAGGCGTAGTTGGGGCACCGGATCTCGCCGGCCTCCACGCGCCCGATGTAGCGGGCGTCGCAGGCGACCTGCTCACCGATCTCCCGGGCGGCCCTGCGTACGAGAGCCGCGAACTCCCCCGGCGAGCGCTGTCCGCGCAGCCGCCGGAACGCGAGGTTGGGAACTGCCCGTGACGACGCCATGGCCGAGCCCTCTCCTGTACTGCCGGCGCCTTCTCCGGTACCGAGATTTTCCTTGCTCCGGCGGGGCAAGAACGTACCTGCTGTCACGAGCCGGGTACGCAGGGTTTAGCTACAAACCGGATATCTCACCCACGATCCGCCATGAACTGCCATCCTTTGCGGCGGCGTGCCGCCGTAGCCCTTGACGCGGGCGGGCGTTGAACCATGCGGGGACACGGAACGTGTTCCCACTCGGCGAGGAGGCGTTCCCTTGTTGGAGGTCGGCATGGAGACCAGCAGTGGCTCGCGGACGAGTGCGACGAGTGCTCAGCACCTGCCCACCGACGAGTACAGCGCGGCACCCGGCCCGGCACGCCCGGGCACCGAGGAGGCCGGTGAGCACCCCGTGCCCTGCGACCTGGTGACCGTTCCGGCCCGCCAGGGGCTGGAGGCGGTCGACATCCTGCGCCGCGGCGGTTCCCCGGCGGTCGGCCCCGTCCTCCACGACGGCAGCTGCGACACCCTCGGCTTCCTGGTGCCGCCCGGCACCGCGGCCGGCTGGGACATGCCGGGCAGCGCCTGTACGCAGACGTCGGGCCGTGGGCTGCGCATCCCCGCGGAGCCTCCTGTCTCCGGCAGCGGCTGGCTGCTGCCTCCCGGCGACACCGGTCCCGTCACCGATCCGGTCGTGCTCCGGGAGGCCCTCGGCGAGGCCGCCCGCATGATCGAGGCCGCCGACAGCATCTAGGCCGGGGGACGTCTCACCGTCCGCAGCGCGGACGGGGCCCCGGGCCGGGGCCACCGATAATGAGCAGGTGGCAAGGAAGAAGCAGCGCGGTCGCACGGCGGCCCCGGAGACCGTCGCCGAGACCGTGGACGGCGGGCTCGCCGAACTCATACCCGACCGTGAGCGCCCGCGCGGCTGGACGCTGGTCATCGACGGTGCACCCCAGTCCCATGTCGACCTCGACGACCCCGCCCTGCTCACCTTCGAGTACCAGCGTCGCCTGGGGCATGTGATCGACCTTGCCGCGCCCGCCGGGCGGCCCGTGAACGCCGTCCACCTCGGCGGCGGCGCTTTCACCCTCGCGCGGTACATCGCCGCCACCCGTCCGCGCTCGACGCAGCAGATCATCGAGGTCGACGGACCCCTCGTCCAGTTCGTCCGGGCCCGCCTCCCGCTCGACCCGAACGCCCGGATCCGGGTCAGGTCGGCCGACGCCCGCGCGGGGCTCGGCAAGCTCCCCGACGGCTGGGCGGACCTCGTCATCGCGGACGTCTTCAGCGGCGCGCGCACGCCCGCCCACCTCACCAGTACGGAGTTCCTCGCCGAGGTGCGCCGGGTGCTGAAGCCCGGCGGGCACTACGCCGCGAACCTCGCCGACGGGCCGCCGCTCGCCCATCTGCGCGGCCAGATCGCGACCGCGGCCACCGTGTTCCCCGAGCTTGCGCTGGCCGCCGACCCGACCGTGCTGCGCGGCCGCCGCTTCGGCAACGCCGTCCTGCTCGCCTCCGACCTGCCGCTGCCCGTCGCCGAGCTCACCCGCCGGGTCGCGGGCGACCCGCACGCGGGCCGGGTCGAACACGGAAAGGCGCTGGCCGACTTCACCGGTGGCGCGGCCGTGGTGACCGACGCGAGCGCCAAGCCCTCGCCCGTACCGCCGCCGTCGGTGTTCCGCGACGCACCCCCTGGGGCCTGAGCCGCAAGACGGGCCCCGGCCCTCACCGTTGGGCGTCAGCGCTCCTCGATCTCGACACGTGGAGCGGTGTCGTGCCAGGTGCAGAACACGTCGATCTCCCGGCCACCCTGCGAGAACGTCACGCGGATGTACGTGGGCTGCTTCCAGACCTGCATCGTCCAGCCGGAGGCCGGGGTCGCCGAGACCAGCTCCGCCGAAGCGGGCCCGATGTCGTAGGCGACGCGGCCGCCCTCGACCGTGTAGCTCTTCACGTTTCCCGAAGGCGGCGGCGATGACGGCGGCTTGGTCGTGGCCGGCTTGTCGTCCGGCTTGTCGGCCGGTGAGGAGGCCGAAGGTTCAGGGGTGTTGCCCGGCTCCGGGCCGGAGGACGCCGAGGACGACGGCGACTCGGAGCTCCGCGTCGACGGCGACTGGGGGAGGGCAGCCTGCGTGGTGCGGTCGGCGGTCGTGATCGGCAACGCGCGGGGCCGGTCGTACGCCGTCCCCGCCATCACCGTGTGCACGCCCCACCACGAGAGCGTGACCGCCGCGCCCGTGGCGAGCGACCACGCGATCGCGTGTACGAGTCCTCTCCGCATCCCGGCCATACTGCACCACACCCGCCACCCCTGTCCCAGGGGGGACCGCGTTACTTCGTATGGCGTACGGTGCCGCCCATGGCAAGTGTGCTCGTGGTCGAGGACGACCAGTTCGTGCGATCCGCCCTCATCAGGCACTTGACCGAGGCCTCCCACACCGTACGGAGCGTCGGGACGGCCCTGGAGGCGCTGCGCGAGGTGGCTCATTTCCGGTTCGACGTGGTGATTCTGGACCTCGGACTGCCCGATCTGGACGGGGCCGAGGCGCTGAAGATGCTGCGCGGCATCACGGACGTCCCCGTGATCATCGCGACGGCGCGCGACGACGAGACGGAGATCGTACGGCTGCTCAACGACGGCGCCGACGACTACCTCACCAAGCCGTTCTCGGTGGAGCATCTGTCGGCGCGGATGGCGGCCGTGCTGCGGCGCTCGCGGGCTGCCGCGGGGGAGGCACCGCCGAGCAGGGTGATCCAGGTCGGCGGGCTGTCGATCGACCCGCTGCGCAGGCAGGCCGAACTCGACGGGGACCGGCTCGATCTGACCCGCCGGGAGTTCGACCTGCTCGCCTTCCTGGCCGGAAGGCCGGGGGTTGTCGTACCGCGCAAGGAACTGCTCGCCGAGGTGTGGCAGCAGTCGTACGGTGACGACCAGACCATAGATGTGCATCTGTCCTGGTTGAGAAGGAAATTGGGGGAGACGGCCGCTCGCCCCCGTTATCTGCACACCCTCCGGGGTGTCGGGGTGAAGCTGGAGCCGCCGCAGTGAGATGGGCGCTGGTCAAAGTGTCCCTGGCGGTCACGGCCATGGTCGTGATCGCCTTCGCGATACCGCTCGGACTCGTCATCCAGGAGATGGCCAGGGACCGGGCCTTCTCCAACGCCGAGCGGCAGGCCGCCACCATCGGCCCCACGCTGTCCATCACCACCGACCGCGACCAGCTGGAGCGGGCCGTCGCCTCGACCCAGGCGGGCGCGGCGGGACGGATGGCGCTCCACATACCCGCGTCGGACGAGACCGGCGGCCAGGAGCTGGCGATCGGCACCCGGCGGGCGGCCGTACGGGATCTCGCCACCACCGAGCAGATGGGCCGCGCCTCCATCACCGAGGTCACCGGCGGTTCGGCGCTGCTCCAGCCGACCGCGCTCAGCTCCGGGAAGATCGCGGTCGTCGAGGTGTTCGTACCGGAGGACGAGGTCAGCAATGGCGTGACCACCGCCTGGCTGGTCCTCGGAATGGTCGGCGTGGCGCTGATCGTCGGCTCGGTGGCGGTCGCCGACCGGCTCGGCATACGGATGGTGCAGCCGGCCCAGCGGCTTGCGGGCGCCGCACACGACCTGGGCGAGGGCAAGCTCGGGGCGCGCGTCCCCGAGGAGGGGCCCACCGAACTGCGGTCCGCCGCGATCGCGTTCAACGCGATGGCCGACCAGGTGGTGCAGCTGCTCGCCAACGAGCGGGAGCTCGCCGCCGACCTGTCGCACCGGCTGCGCACACCGCTGACGGTGCTCCGGCTGAACGCCGCCTCGCTGGGTACGGGCCCCGCGGCCGAGCAGACCAGAGCCGCCGTCGAGCAGCTGGAGCGGGAGGTCGACACGATCATCCGTACGGCGCGGGAGGCCAAGCCGCAGACGCAGGCCACGGGTCCCGGCGCGGGCTGCGACGTCTCCGAAGTCGTCCGTGAGCGCATGGAGTTCTGGTCGGCGCTCGCCGAGGACGAGGGGCGCAAGGTGCGGCTCGCGGGCGTGGACCGTCCCGTACGCATCCCCGTCGCCCGGCCCGAACTGGCCGCCGCGCTGGATGGGTTGCTGGGCAACGTCTTCCGCCACACCCCGGAGGGAACGGCCTTCTCGGTGGACGTGCACAACGGGGACGACGCCGTGATCGTGCTCGTGTCGGACGCGGGGCCCGGTATCGCGGACCCGGAGGCGGCGCTCGCGCGGGGCAACAGCGGGGGCAGGGACGGCTCGACGGGACTCGGCCTCGACATCGTGCGGAGGGTCGCGGAGTCGACCGGCGGCGACGTGCGCATCGGGCACTCGGTGCTCGGCGGCACGGAGGTCCGGATCTGGATCGGTCTCGGCGGCGCGACGCGCGGCCCGGCGCAGCGGCGGCTGGGCAGCAGGACGGGGCGGCGCAGGCGCAGAGGTCTCAACCATTAATCGCCACCGATGCGGTCCTTAAGAGCACCCTAAGAACCTCAACCACTGTCCGGCTCGGGGGAATTGTCCGTTCCGCTGCCGCTAGCGTGCTGCCGCACCCCACCCCCGTTACACAGAGGCAGGCACGCGATGGGCAGCAGCAGCACGCACCGGCGTACGGCGAGCGGCAGAGCGAAGGCGATCGGCGCGGTCGTGGCCGCGGCGATCACCGGCGGCGCGGCCTTCGCGCTCACCGGCACGGCGCAGGCGGCCGCGGTCGGCGCCGCGTACACCAGGACCAGCTCCTGGGACAGCGGCTACACCGGCCAGTACGTCATCACGAACGACACCGGCGCGGCACAGTCGGGCTGGACCCTCGAGTTCGACCTGCCCGCCGGCACGAAGATCGGCTCCCTCTGGAACGGTGACCACACCGTCCAGGGGCAGCACGTCACCGTGAAGCCCGCGAGCTGGAACAAGGATCTGGCGCCCGGCGCGTCCGTCACCGTCGGATTCGTGACCTCGGCGAGCGGTCAGGCGGGCGACCCGTCCGGCTGTCGCATCAACGACATCGCGTGCTCGGTCGACGAGGGTGCGACGCCGCAGCCCAGCGGCCGCCCCACCGAACAGCCCACGCCCGCCCCGACCGCGACCGCCCCGACGACGCCACCCAGCCCGACCGGTACACCGACGCAGACGGTGACGCCGACCCCGGTGCCGACCGCGACCGCCACCACTCCGGCGGGCGGCGGTGCGAAGTTCGCGCCGTACATCGACACCTCCCTCTACCCGGCGTACGACATGCTCGACGCCTCCGCCAGGACCGGGGTGAAGGACTTCACCCTCGCCTTCATCACCTCCGGCGGCAGCTGCGCCCCGCTCTGGGGCGGTGTCACGGGCCTCGCCGACGACAAGGTCGCGGCGCAGATATCCGCCCTGCGTGCCAAGGGCGGGGACGTGCGGGTCTCCTTCGGCGGCGCCGCCGGCCACGAGCTGGCGCTCAACTGTTCGTCGGCGGGCGAGCTGGCGAAGGCGTACGGCAAGGTCATCGACCAGTACAAGCTCACGAAGGTCGACTTCGACATCGAGGGCGCGGCCCTTCCCGACACCGCCGCCAACACCCGCCGCTCGCAGGCCATCGCGCAGCTCCAGAAGGAGCACCCCGGGCTCGACGTCTCCTTCACGCTGCCGGTGATGCCGGAGGGCCTCACACAGCCCGGCGTCGATCTGCTCGCGGACGCGAAGAAGAACGGCGTCAGGACCGACGCCGTCAACATCATGGCGATGGACTACGGGCCGGCGTACAGCGGCGACATGGGTACGTACGCGATCCAGGCCGCCACCGCGACGCAGGCGCAGATCAAGGGCGTGCTCGGGCTCTCCGACGCGGCCGCATGGAAGGCCGTTGCCGTCACCCCGATGATCGGCGTCAACGACGTCACGAGCGAGATCTTCAAGGTCGACGACGCGACCCAGCTGGTCGACTTCGCCAGGTCGAAGGGGATCGGCTGGCTGGCCATGTGGTCCTCGACCCGTGACAAGCAGTGCGCGGCGGGTGCCGTGAACCACGCCGACGCGACCTGCAGCTCGATCCTCCAGGAGCCGCTGGCCTTCACGAAGGCGTTCGCCGCCTACAAGTAGCCACTCCCCGCCCCCACACAGCGTGCCCCGGCCGGATCGCCCCCCACCCGGCCGGGGCATGCGTCACGCATCGGGCAGCACCCCTGTCCTGGCCAGCTGCCCGTACCAGCGGGCGCTGGACTTCGGGGTGCGGGCCTGGGTCTCGTAGTCGACGTACACGGCGCCGAAGCGCTTGCCGTAGCCGTACGCCCATTCGAAGTTGTCCATCAAGGACCAGAGGAAGTAGCCGCGGACGTCGGCCCCGTCGGCGATCGCCTGGTGGACGGCGGAGAGGTGGCCGTGCAGATAGCGGATCCGCTCGGGGTCGTGGACGCTGCCGTCCGCCGCCGGCTTGTCGGGGTAGGCCGCGCCGTTCTCGGTGATCATCAGCGGCAGTCCCGGCGCTTCGCGCGTGTAGCGCAGCAGCAGGTCGTACAGCCCGGTCGGGTCGACGGACCAGCCCATATCCGTGACATCACCGGGCGGTTGGTGGAACGCGACGGAGTCGGCGCCGGGCCAGGGGGAGTGCTCGCTCGCGCCGTGGCCGTCGCTCCGCTCCGGCGCCTGGCCGTCACTGTCGGTGGCGGTTGATACAACAGCGGGTGAGTAGTAATTGATCCCGAGCGAGTCCAGGGGGTGCCGGATGAGGGCCAGATCGTCGCCGTGGACGAACGACCAGTCGGTGAGGTGCGCGGTGTCGTCGAGGAGATCCTCGGGGTACGAGCCGTGGAGCATCGGATCGCTGAAGATCCTGTTGGCCAGCGCGTCGATCCTGCGCCGGGCGTCCAGGTCCGCGGCCGACCGGGTGCGGGCCCTGACCGCGCTGGGGTTGAGGCTCACGGACAGCTGGGCCCGGGCGGGCAGCGCGGTGCGCAGGGCCTGGGCGGCAAGACCGTGGCCCAGGTTGAGGTGGTGGGCCGCGCGCAGTGAGGCGACCGGCTCGGTGCGACCGGGGGCGTGCACGCCGGAGCCGTATCCGAGGAAGGCGCTGCACCAGGGCTCGTTGAGGGTCGTCCACCGCTCGACCCGGTCGCCCAGCGCCTCGGCGACGATACGGGCGTAGTCGGCGAAGCGGCTCGCGGTGTCCCGCTCCGGCCAGCCGCCCGCGGTCTCCAGCTCCTGCGGCAGATCCCAGTGGTAGAGGGTGAGCACAGGCGTGATGCCGTGCTCCAGCAGGTCGTCGACGAGGGCCCGGTAGAAGTCGAGGCCGCGCTGGACGGCGGGGCCTCGGCCGGTGGGCTGGACGCGCGACCAGGAGACCGAGAAGCGGTACGCGCTGACGCCGAGGTCCGCCATGAGCCGGACGTCCTCGGCGCGGCGGTGGAAGTGGTCTACGGCGACATCGCCCGTGTCCCCGTTCTCCACCTTGCCGGGGGTGTGGCTGAAGGTGTCCCAGATCGACGGCGTACGGCCGCCCTCCCGTACGGCGCCCTCGATCTGGTACGCGGCGGTCGCGGCGCCCCACAGGAAGCCTGGCGGAAAGCTGACGGACTCGGACATGGAGGAGCTCCCAACGTGTGCGTAGGAACAGAAAGGGTGAGGAGGCGTCAGTCGTCAGCCCTTGACCGCGCCCTGCATGATCCCGCCGACGATCTGCTTGCCGAAGATCACGAAGGCGATCAGCAGCGGCAGCGTGCCCAGGAGCGCACCGGCCATGATCACCGACTGGTCGGGGATGTAGCCGCGGCCGAGTCCGGTCAGCGCCACCTGCACGGTGGGGCTGCCGTTCTGGGTCAGCGCGATGATCGGCCAGAAGAAGTCGTTCCAGGCCATTACGAAGGTCAGCATGCCGAGGACGGCCATCGCGGGCCGCGCGGCCGGGAAGACCACGTGCCACACGACGCGCCAGCTGTTCGCGCCGTCCACGCGGGCCGCCTCGATCAGTTCGGTCGGCAGCGCCTCGATCAGGTACTGCCGCATGAAGAACACACCGAAAGCACCGACGAGCGTGGGGAGGATGACGGACTGCAGTTGGTCGGTCCAGGACAGCTCGGCGATCAGCATGTACAGCGGTACGACGCTGAGCTGCGGCGGCACCATCATCGTGCCGATCACCAGCAGCAGAAGAAGGTTCTTGAAGCGGAAGCGGAGTTTGGCGAAGGCGAATCCGGCGAGCGTGGAGAAGAGCACCGTGCCCGCCGCGACCGTGCCCGCGACAACGGTGGTGTTGAGCAGCGCCGTGCCCATGTTGGCGTCGGTCCAGGCGATCTCCAGGTTCTTGAGGAGATTGCCGCCGAACCAGAAGGGCGGGGGAGTCTGCGCGAGCCGGGTGTTGTTGCGGGACGCCGCGATCGCCGTCCACACCAGGGGGAACAGCGAGCCCACGGTGAAGACGATCAGTACGGCGTAGGTGATCCGCCCACCGTGCAGCTGCCGTCCGGCCCCGCGTCGCGGCCGTTTCGCCGCCGTCGGCTGCTTCGCCACCGGCTGTTCCGTCGCCGGCACGGCCGGCTGTTTCGTCGTCAGCACATCAGCCCCCTACACGCTCTTGCGGAGCCGGCGCCCCAGCAGCCAGTTCACCGCGCCGATCACCAGCAGGATCAGGAACATCGTCCAGGCGATCGCCGAGGCCCGGCCGAGATGGAGATTCACCCAGCCCTGCTCGTACAGATAGAGCCCGAGCGTCTGGAACTGGTGGTCCGCGCCGCCCGTCGCGCCCGCGCTCCCGTTGAAGAGCAGGGGCTCGCCGAAGAGCTGGGTCGCGCCGATCGTCGACACGACACAGGTGAAGAGGATGGTCGGCCGCAGCGAGGGGACGGTGACGTGGAGGAACTGCTGCCAGCGGGAGGCCCCGTCCAGTGCGGCGGACTCGTACAGGTCGTTCGGGATGGCCTGCATCGCCGCGAGATAGATCAGCGCGTTGTAGCCGGTCCAGCGCCAGATGACGATCGTCGAGACCGCGATCTGCGAGGTCCACTCGCCGTTCTGCCAGTCGACCGGGTCGATCCCCACCGCCCCCAGCGCCCAGTTGATCATTCCGTAGTCGCGCCCGAAGAGCAGCACGAAGACGAGCGTCGCCGCGGCCACCGACGTGGCGTACGGGGTGAGGGCGGCCACCCGGAAGAACATGGAGGCGCGCAGCCGGTAGTTCAGCAGATGCGCGATACCGAGCGCCATGAGCAGCTGCGGGACGGTGGATATCAGCCCGATGGTGACCGTGTTCTGGAGCGCGTTCCAGAAGAACTCGTCCTCCAGCAGGCGGGAGAAGTTGCGCAGCCCCACCCACTCCATGTCGTTCGGCGCCGTGAGCTCCACCCGGTGCAGCGAGGCCCAGCCGGTGTAGAGCAGTGGGAAGAGCCCGAAGGCCGCGAAGAACACGAAGAACGGTGCGACGAAGGCGTACGGGCTCCACCGCATGTCCCGCCGGTACCAGCGGCTGCGCCGCGCCCGGCGCCGTTCCGCCGCGGCGGTGTCGTCTTTCGGGGGTCGCGCCGGGGCCGCGCCCTCCTCCCCCTGGGAGGGCGCGGCGGCTGTGGCGTCACTTGCCATTCCGGTCAAGGGTCCGGTCCCTGTCACTGGTCCAGAGCGTTGTCGATGGCCTTCACGGCGGCGTCCCAGCCCTCCTTCGGGGACTTGCCCTTCTGGTCGACCTGGAGCATGCCGATGTCTCCCAGGTTCTGGGCGATGACCAGGTCCTTCGGGCCGACAGGGGCCACGGGGATGCCCTGGGCGGCCTGCGAGAAGATCTGACCGATCGGGGCGTTGGCGAAGTACGTGTGCTTGGCGCCGGAGACGGACGCCATCGAGTAGGCGGCGGACGCGCTCGGGAAGCTGCCGCGCTTCTCGAAGAGCTTCGCCTGCTGCTCCGGGGCGGTCAGCCAGGCCGCGAGCTTCGCCGCCGCGGTCTTGTTCTTGCCCGCCTCGGGGACGATCAGGAACGAGCCGCCCCAGTTGCTGGGCTTCGGGGCCTGGGCGATGTCCCACTTGTCCTTGCCGGCATCGCCGGCCTTGTCCTGGATGTAGCCGAGCATCCAGGCGGGGCAGGAGACCGTGGCGAAGGCGCCGTTGGCGAAGCCCTGGTCCCAGGCGGGGGTGAACTGCTGGAGCTTGCCCGACAGTCCCTCCGTCGCGAAGGCCGCGGCGGTGTCGAAGGCCTCCTTCACGGACGGGTTCGTCTTGTAGACGATCTGGCCGCTCTCGTCGTAGAACCGCTTGGCGCTGCTGCCGTTCATCGCGTTCATCACGCCGGACGCGGAGTCGACGAAGGAGGCGCCCTTCGGCGCCTTCGACTTGAACGCCTTTCCTGTCTCCAGGTACTTGTTCCAGTCGCCCGCCCAGAGCTTGCCGACGGCCTCGCGGTCGGTGGGCAGCCCCGCCTTGGCGAACAGGTCCTTGCGGTAGCAGATGCCCTGCGGGCCGATGTCGGTGCCGAGGCCGACCGTCTTGCCGTCCTTGTTGGTGGCCTGCGCCCACTTCCAGGGCAGGAAGCTGTCCTTGGCGACCCCCTCCGCCTTGCCCAGGTCGACGAGCTTGTCGGCCTGCGTCGCGGTGATCTCGGCGATGTTGTTGACCTCGACGGCCTGGATGTCGGCGAGCCCGCTGCCGCTGCCCAGGTGGGTCAGCAGCTGCGGGTAGTAGTTCTCGTTGCGCTCGATCGAGGTCTGCTCGATGACGATGTCCTTGTGGAGCTTCATGTACTCGTCGTAGAGCCCGGCCTCCTTGAGCCCGAAGGCTCCGAAGACTCCCACCGTGATCGTGGTCTTGCCCTTGCCGTCGCCCCCGGCCTTCGAGCTGCCGCCGGCGGGTTCGTCGCTGTCCTCGGCACAGCCGGCCAGCAGCCCGGCGCCGAGCGCCGCGACGACCGCGAGGATTACGGTCCTGCGCATTGCGTCCTCCTTGTGCCCTGACGTGCCGACCCCCCGGCCAACTGACGTGCTGCGCCCGTTCGTTGGAGCATGCGGCTCGGGCGGGGAACGTGCGGGTTCTGTATGAGTGAGGTACGGTGGGAGCGCTCCCATACGTGATGTGTTGAAGGGTCGCGGCTCCCCGGAGGGGTGTCAAGGCACCCGACACGTTATGTTCTCGGCCAGGGGACCTCGGGGAGGCGGACATGGTGGATCGCCGGAAGACCGGTGTCCGGGCGGGCGTCACGGGCGCCAGGTCCGGAGGCAGGAGCGGGCGCAGGCCGACCCTCGAAGAGGTCGCCGCACACGCCGGGGTCGGCCGCGGCACGGTCTCCCGGGTGATCAACGGCTCGCCCCGGGTGAGCGACGCGACCCGGGCCGCCGTCGAGGCGGCGGTCGCCGAGCTCGGTTACGTACCCAACCGCGCGGCCCGCGCCCTCGCGGCCAACCGCACCGACGCCATCGCCCTCGTCGTGCCGGAGCCCGAGGCGCGTTTCTTCGCCGAGCCGTACTTCTCCGACATCGTCCGGGGCGTCGGAGCGGCCCTCGCCGACACCGACCTGCAGCTGCTGCTGACCTTCGCCGGCTCGGACCGGGGCCGCCGCAGGCTCGCCCAGTACCTGGCCGCGGACCGCGTGGACGGTGTCCTGCTGGTGTCCGTGCACGCCGACGACCCGCTGCCCGACCTGCTGGAACAGCTCACGATCCCGGCCGTCATCAGCGGCCGCCGCTCCGCGGACGAACCGCTCGCCGCCGTCGACTCCGACAACACCGAGGGCGCTCGTGCGGCCGTCGCCCATCTGCTGTCCCGCGGCCGCCGCACCATCGCGACGATCACCGGCCGCCTCGATGTGTACGGCGCCCAGTGCCGCCTCGACGGCTACCAGGAGGCACTCGCCGCGGCGGGCCTTCCCTCCGACGAGCGATTGATCGCGCCCGCCGACTTCACCGAGGAGGGCGGCCGCTGCGCCATGCGGGCCCTCCTGGAGCGCCGCCCGGATCTGGACGCGGTCTTCGCCGCCTCCGACGTCATGGCCGCCGGAGCCCGCCAGGTCCTGCGCGAGGCGGGCCGCCGCATCCCGGACGACGTGGCCCTGGTCGGCTTCGACGACTCGGCGGTGGCCCGCCACATGGACCCGGCCCTCACCAGCGTGCGCCAGCCGATCGAGGAGATGGGCCGCACGATGGCCGGCCTGCTGATCCAGCAGATCGCCGACCGTGGCACCCGGGACCGCCCGCAGATGGTGCTCCCCACGGAATTGGTGGTCCGCGACTCGTCATGAACGCGCCGCGCGCTGCCTGCAGCGTTCGGCGCGCTGCGTTCGACGTCCGCTGGCGCGTGCTGCGTGCTGCGTGCGCGTCGCGCACAACGTTGAAGGGCCGACCCGCTTCCGCGGACCGGCCCTTCAACGATCAGGGTGAGTGACGGGACTCGAACCCGCGGCATCCTGGACCACAACCAGGTGCTCTACCAGCTGAGCTACACCCACCACGACCGGTCTTTTTCCCGACCGGCCGAGAAAAAGTGTACAGGGTCCGAGGGGGTGCTCGCGCCCGCGTTTACGGCCCCCTGTCGCGGGACCTGCGAACGAGCGGTTTGCGGCTACTCCGCAGGGAGTACGTGACGCGCCGCGATCTTCTTCGCGGTGTCCGAGTCGGGGCCGGGCTGCGGGACGAAGATCGCCTCGCGGTAGTAGCGCAGCTCGGCGATGGATTCACGGATGTCGGCGAGGGCCCGGTGGTTGCCGTTCTTCTCCGGACTGTTGAAGTACGCCCTCGGGTACCAGCGGCGCGCCAGTTCCTTGACCGAGGAGACATCGACGATCCGGTAGTGGAGGTACTCCTCCACCTTCGGCATGTCGCGCAGCAGGAAGCCGCGGTCGGTGCCGACCGAGTTCCCGCACAGCGGCGCCTTGCCCGGCTCCTTGACGTGTTCGCGTACGTACGCCAGGACCAGCTCCTCGGCGTCGGCCAGGGTCGTGCCGGCCGCGAGCTCGTCGAGGAGGCCCGAGGTGGTGTGCATCTGCCGCACCACCTCGGGCATGGTCTCGAGCGCCGCGTCGGGTGGGCGGATCACGATGTCCACCCCTTCACCGAGCACGTTCAGTTCCGAGTCGGTGACCAGTGCGGCCACCTCGATGAGTGCGTCGTCGGTCAGCGAGAGCCCGGTCATCTCGCAGTCGATCCACACCATGCGATCGTTCATGCGTCCTACCTTAGGCCGACCGGCGTTCGACGGGTGGCGTCGCGCACCCCCGATCGCCGGCCGGTCCTGGCCCGGACCCAGGGCCAGGACTCGGACCTGTCCTCCGAATCGATCCCTAGGGCGCACTCCGCTGGCCCGGGAGCGCCGGCCGGCCGGGGGCGTACGCGTCGGAGTTCGGCTTGCCCGGTTCCGGCAGGCCGCCCGGCCCGGTCGCCGTGGCCGCCGCCGGGCGCCTCGCCTGCGGACCCGGGGCCTGCGCCGGAACCATGGCCTCCACCGCCTGGGCGGACGGTCCCGGCTCGCCCTGCGGGCGCCTGGCCCGGTAGGCGGCCCGGTACGCGGCCGGGGACGAGCCGAGCTGGCGCCGGAAGTGGCCGCGCAGCGCCACCGGCGAGCGGAAGCCGCAGCGGCCCGCGACCTCGTCCACCGAGTAGTCGGACGTCTCGAGCAGCCGCTGCGCCTGCAGCACCCGCTGGGTGATCAGCCACTGCAGGGGGGCGCTGCCGGTGAGCGAGCGGAACCTGCGGTCGAAGGTCCGCCTGCTCATGTACGCGCGCGCGGCCAGCGTCTCCACGTCGAACTGCTCGTGGAGATGCTCCAGGGCCCAGGCCACGACCTCGGCGAGCGGGTCGGAGCCGATCTCCTCCGGTAAAGACCTGTCGAGGTAGCGCTCCTGCCCGCCACTGCGCCGCGGCGGTACGACCAGCCGGCGGGCCAGCGCCCCGGCGGCCTCCGCGCCGTGGTCCGTCCGCACGATGTGCAGACAGAGATCGATTCCGGCCGCGGTACCGGCCGACGTGAGGACGTCGCCGTCGTCGACGAAGAGCTCGCGCGGATCGACGTGCACCGACGGGTAGCGCTTGGCCAGCGTCGGCGCGTACATCCAGTGCGTGGTCGCCGGACGGCCGTCCAGCAGTCCCGCGGCGGCCAGGACGAACGCCCCGGTGCACAGTCCCACGATCCGGGCGCCCTCCTCGTGGGCGCGGCGCAGCGCTTCGAGCGCCTCCGGCGGCGGTGGTGATGTGATGGACCGCCAGGCAGGCACGACGACGGTGCCGGCCCTGCCGATCGCCTCCAGCCCGTACGGCGCGGTGAGTTCGAGTCCCCCTGTGGTCCGCAGGGGTCCTTCCTCACCGGCGCACACGAGCAGCCGGTAGCGGGGAACTCCGGCGTCCTGGCGGTCGATTCCGAACACCGAGAGCGGGATGGAACTCTCGAAGATGGGGCCGCCGCTGAACAGCAGCACCGCGACGACCTCACGGCGGCGGCGCCCGGAAAGTTTCCGCGCGACCTCCGGTGCGGCGGAGTCCTGACTCATGACGCTAAGCCCCCCTCGGTGTTCGCGTCTCCCCGTTCGTTTCGGGCCTCTCGCTCCTGCACGTTTCCCCTCGGTTTTGCACGAGTCCCCAGCCTTCGATACTCATGATCGAATCTACTGCGTCCCGTGGTGCCGGCGTGACAAGTTCGGAAACCGGCACATTGTCGACAAGGCAACTTGGCGCGAAGCATTCGATCACGAAGCGTTCCACTCACGGGCCCCGCAGGGAAGTGCGTCTCGCGTGCATGGCCCGTCCCCGTAGGGTGCGAGCGACCGTGTCGGTCCTTTCTTGCCTGGTGACAAGGGGGTTGGCGGGCCGTTCGGGCAAGGGACGGTCCCTGACGGGAAGTTGGCTGAAAATATACGGGTGCGCGTGTACGAGACGGTCAGGCTACCGGCGTATTCCGCCCTCGCCGACCTCCGCCCCTGTGCGCCCCCGCACGAACGGGCAGTGCTGCGGCCCGTTCCGAGCGGCGCAGCAGTACCCGGCAGACGGCGGTCACGGCCGCGAGTCCGAGGGCCACTGCCGCGGCCCCGCCCACGGATGTGCCGTACGCCACGAGCACGACGGGGACCAGGAGGCAGCTGAAGGCCCCCCAGCGGACCACATCGCCCGCGGAGTCGGCGCGGGCGGCCGCCCCCGAACCCGGGACGCGCTCCGCGGGCATGTGCGGCACGCGCGGTTCCGGGTGCCGTTCCCGTTGCTGCTCCGGGCGCGGCACCGCGCGACCGCCCGCCACCTGCGTCGGTGTCGGGACGGAGCCGCGGGCAGCCGGTGATGCGGGCACGGAGGGCTCCTGGGCAGTGGTGGGGTGACCGGGTACCAACGAGGATCGGAGCGCTCGGTCACTGCGCCGCGACGCGTGCCGGGCAGGCCGCACGGCCCACGGCGCCGGCCGCCGCCGAAGCCTGTATGGGACAGGCGCCATTGCCATACGGAGCGTGCTCGTGCATGCTCCCTGGAACGCCGTGAGTAGGGCTGCTGCCTCTGGGCAGAGGAGGAGTGTCGCCGTACCCTTGGGGGTATGGGGTTGGGAAGATGATTCCCGGACACAGCTCCGCCGCCCACCGTCGCCCTCCCTTGAGGATCTGAACGCCGAGACACCGATGGCCGGTCACGAATTCCCCGAACCCGCGGACCGCAAGCAGGTCGCCGACTCCATGCCGGATCTGCGAGCGGCGGAAGAGTCACGCCATTCCTGCGATCCCGCCTTCCGGCACGGAGTTGTCGTCGGCTTCGACGGATCGACCTCCAGTGAGCGCGCCCTGGCGTACGCCATCGGCATGGCCAGGCGCTCCGGCTCCGGCCTGATCATCGTGCACGTCGCCAACCGCCTTCCCACCACGGTGTGGGCGGGGTGCGAGCCGCCGGTCTTCGTCGACGTACCGGACCACCGCACCGAGGTGCTCGGGCTCGAGCTCGCCTGCGCCGACTACCTCTCCGAGGTGCCGTGGATCCTCGTGGAGCGCGGCGGCGACATCTGTCATGAGCTCGAGGAAGTCGGCCGGGAGTATTCGGCGGACGCGATCGTGGTCGGCTCCACTCACGGCATCGTGGGGCGCATTTTCGGCTCCGTCGCCGGCCGGCTCGCGCGGCGCGCGCAGCGGCCCGTCGTCGTCATCCCCTGACCGCCGCCGGGCCTGTCGGCCACCCTTCGTCCGCCCAGGTCGGGCAGCGTTCATAACTTTTTGACGACCGTCAAATCTACTCGCCCGTACAGGGTGGATTGTGCGCTTGTGAAGGGTACATAACGGTGGCTGGGAAGCAGCACCTACGCGCGCATGAAGGGAGCCCGCCGTGGACAACGAAGTCTCCGCGGGAAGCGCAACGTCATCGACTCTCGGCCACCTCGCACTGGGACTGACCCTGCTGGCCTTCGGTATCGGCCACACCGGTGTGATCGACAATGTCGCGGCATCCGACGCCGCATCACTCGCGACCTGGGTAGGGGGAGTCGCACTGTTCATCGTCGGGTTGCTCGAGTTCCGTGCGGGCAACGGCGGTACGGGTACGGCCTTCGCGGGCCTCGGCGCCTTCTGGTTCACCTGGGGCACCGGCGCCGGCACGGAGGTCTCGGCGGAGGCCGCAGGACTCTTCCTGCTGCTGTTCGCGCTTCTTGCACTGACGCTCACCGCCGCCTCCGCGGGCAGCGGACTCTTCGGACAGGGCGTCTACGGGCTGCTGTTCATCTCGATGCTGCTGCTCGCCATCGCGTCGTTCGCCGGGAACGACGGCCTCGCGAAGGCCGGCGGCTGGGCCGGCGCGGTCGCGGGCCTCGCGGCCTGGTACGGAGCCACGGCGGCGCTCGCCCACTGGCCCACCTTCACCGGGCGCGCTGCCGGCCGGGGGGTGACGGCCACCGGCTGAGCGGCCACGGGCCGGCGTGAGGGCAACGCCGGCGACCAAAGGGCGACCCCCTGCGCACAAGGTGGCGTGCGCAGGGGGTCGCCGGCCTTTGCGGCTGAACCGCCGCCGCTCTCGCGGAGGTGGTAACTCGCCGTCGTGGTTGCTCAATTGTCGCTGCCGACGTCCTGAGGCGGAGGACTACTCCACCGTCACGGACTTGGCGAGGTTGCGCGGCTTGTCGATGTCCCGGCCCAGGGCCAGGGCCGTGTGGTACGCGAGGAGCTGGAGCGGGATGCCCATGAGGATCGGGTCGAGCTCGTCCTCGTTCTTCGGGACGAGGATCGTGTGGTCGGCCTTCTCCTGCTCCTGGTGCGCGACCGCGAGGATCTTGCCGCTGCGGGCCTTGATCTCCTCCAGCGCGGCGCGGTTCTTCTCCAGCAGGTCGTCGTCGGGGACGATCGCGACCGTCGGCAGCGCGGGCTCGATGAGCGCCAGCGGGCCGTGCTTCAGCTCGGAGGCCGGGTAGGCCTCGGCGTGGATGTACGAGATCTCCTTGAGCTTCAGGGAGGCCTCGAGCGCCACCGGGTAGCCGCGGACGCGGCCGATGAACATCATCGACTTGGCGCCGGCGTACTCGTCCGCGAGCTTCTTGATCTCGTCCTCGGTCTTGAGGATCTCCTCGATCTGCGCGGGCAGCTTGCGCAGACCCTCGATGATCCGCTTGCCGTCGGCCACCGACAGGTCGCGGATGCGGCCCAGGTGCAGCGCGAGCAGTGCGAAGGCGACGACCGTGTTGGTGAAGCACTTGGTCGACACGACGCAGACCTCGGGCCCGGCGTGCACGTACACGCCGCCGTCCGTCTCACGGGCGATCGCGGAGCCGACCACGTTGACCACGCCGAGGACGCGCGCGCCCTTGCGCTTGAGCTCCTGGACGGCCGCGAGCACGTCGTACGTCTCACCGGACTGCGAGACCGCGATGTAGAGGGTGTCGGGGTCCACGACCGGGTTGCGGTAGCGGAACTCGGAGGCCGGCTCGGAGTCCGCCGGGATACGGGCCAGGGACTCGATGAGCCCGGCGCCGATCAGGCCCGCGTGGTACGAGGTGCCGCAGCCGAGGATCTTGACGCGGCGGATGCCGCGGGCCTCGCGGGCGTCCAGGTTCAGGCCGCCCAGGTGCACGGTGGAGAACCGGTCGTCGATGCGGCCGCGCAGCACACGGTCCACGGCGTCGGCCTGCTCGGAGATCTCCTTGTGCATGTACGTGTCGTGGCCGCCCATGTCGTACGACGCGGCCTCCCACTCGACGGTCTCGGGGGTGGCGGTGGTGCGCGAACCCTCGGTCGTGTACGTACGGAAGTCGTCGGCCTTCAGGGTGGCCATCTCGCCGTCGTTCAGGGTGACGACCTGGCGGGTGTGGGCGACCAGCGCGGCGACGTCGGAGGCGACGAACATCTCCTTCTCGCCGATGCCGAGGACGACCGGGGAGCCGTTGCGGGCCACGACGATGCGGTCGTTGAAGTCGGCGTGCATGACGGCGATGCCGTACGTGCCCTCGACGTGGCGGAGCGCCTCGCGGACCTTCTCCTCCAGGGTCTCGGCCTGGGAGCGGGCGATCAGGTGGGTGAGCACCTCGGTGTCGGTCTCGGACGCGAAGACGACGCCGTCGGCCTCCAGTTTGGCGCGCAGCTCGGACGCGTTGTCGACGATGCCGTTGTGGACGACGGCGACGTTGTTCTCGGGGTCCATGTGCGGGTGCGCGTTGTGGTCGCTCGGGGCGCCGTGGGTGGCCCAGCGGGTGTGGGCGATGCCGGTGGTGCCGGCGAAGCGCTTGGGGACCCGGGCCTCCAGGTCACGGACGCGGCCCTTGGCCTTGACCATCTTCAGCCCGGTGGACTTGGGGCTGGTGATCACCATGCCCGCGGAGTCGTAACCCCGGTACTCCAGCCGCGCCAGGCCTTCCAGCAGCAGCGGCGCGACGTCCCGCTTCCCGATGTAACCGACGATTCCGCACATAGAGCTATGCCCCTCCGATGACGTTCAGGTGTGTGCTCAGCCGTAGACGATGCGACGCAGCTGCCGGAGCGAGAGCTCAGGCGGCGCGACGGCGCGGTACGGCAGCTCGGCCGCGATCCGCTCGAAGATCTCCGTGTTCACTGCTCCGCCGGCCTGTAGCTCGCGGTGGCGGCGGCGGACGAACTCCTCGGTCGTCTCGTCGAAGAACGCCAGCACATCGAGCACCACCCGGGCCGCCTCACCGCGCTGGAGCGCGGTGCTGCGCACCAGGTGGTCGATGAGGTCGTCATGCGACGGCGGGCGGCGTTCCAGCACCCGTAGATACTGAGGGCTGACAGGGCCCGCACGCAAGAATCCTGCCCGATTTCGGGCAGAAACCTGCGTGATCATGGTTACAGCGGGGATTTACGTCCGCTTTAATCCGTTTTGCCGGTGCTTCAGTAGTCGGCCAATACACCGAGCGCTACGGGCGAAGGTGGTCTACACCTTGACCGCTCGTGGGGTGCACGGTACGCATGGTGACCGTTCGGTTGCTCGGCACCACAGTCGTGACCCCCTCGGAAGGGACCCAGCCTGTGAGACAGCGCAGAACGTTCCCCCGGCTCCTCGGTTCACTGTTGCTCGTCGTCGCCGCCGGTGCCGCCTGCGTCGGGGCGGCGGCGCCGGCCCCCGCGCAGACCGCCGTCAGACCGCTCGGCGAGGTCGTCCCCGCGCCCGCGTCCGTGAAGCCCTCCGGCACGCCGTACGCCCTCACGCCCGCGACCCGCATCAGGGTCGACGACGACTCGCGCGAGGCGCAGCGCATCGGCGCGTATCTGGCGGCCGTGCTGCGGCCCTCCACCGGGTACGCGCTGCCCGTCACCGACGACGACCAGGGGCGCGGCGGTATCCGGCTCGCGCTCGGGTCGCGCGACAGGAGCCTCGGCGACGAGGGCTATCGGCTGGAGTCGGGCGCCGGCGGGGTCACCATCACCGCCCGCAAGCCCGCAGGGCTCTTCCACGGCGTCCAGACGCTCCGTCAGCTGCTGCCCGCCGCCGTGGAGAGGGACACCCGGCAGACCGGGCCCTGGCAGGTCCCCGGCGGCACCATCACGGACTCCCCGCGCTTCGGCCACCGCGGCGCGATGCTCGACGTCTCCCGGCACTTCTTCACCGTCGACCAGGTCAAGCTCTACATCGACCAGCTCGCCCTCTACAAGATCAACAAGCTGCATCTGCATCTCTCCGACGACCAGGGCTGGCGCATCGCCGTCGACTCCTGGCCGCGCCTGGCCACCTACGGCGGTTCCACCCAGGTCGGCGGCGGCCCCGGTGGCTATTACACCAAGGCCCAGTACCAGGAGATCCTCGCCTACGCCGCATCCCGCTATCTCGAGGTGATCCCGGAGATCGACATGCCGGGCCACACCAACGCCGCCCTCGCCTCCTACGCCGAGCTGAACTGCGACGGGGTCGCCCCGCCGCTCTACACCGGCACCGGGGTCGGCTTCAGCTCGCTCTGCGTGCCGAAGGCCGTCACGTACGACTTCGTCGACGACGTCGTACGCGAGCTGGCCGCGCTCACCCCCGGCAAGTACCTCCACATCGGCGGTGACGAGGCCCACTCGACCAGCCACGCCGACTACGTGGCGTTCATGGACAAGGCGCAGGCCGCCGTCGCCGAGTACGGCAAGACGGTGGTCGGCTGGCACCAGCTGACCGGGGCGACACCGGCCAAGGGCGCCGTCGCCCAGTACTGGGGCCTGGACGGCACCGGCGCGGCGGAGAAGGAACAGGTCGCCGCCGCCGCGCGCAACGGCACCAAGCTGATCCTGTCGCCCGCCGACCGGATCTATCTCGACATGAAGTACACCAAGGACACCCCGCTGGGCCTGGCCTGGGCCGGCTACGTCGAGGTGCAGCGCTCGTACGACTGGGACCCGGGGGCCTATCTGCCCGGCGCGCCCGCCTCGGCGATCGCCGGGGTCGAGGCGCCGCTCTGGTCGGAGACCATCTCGACCAGCGACCACATCGAGTTCATGGCCTTCCCGCGGCTCCCCGGGGTCGCGGAGCTCGGCTGGTCCCCGGCGTCGACGCACGACTGGGCCGCGTACAAGGTGCGGCTCGCGGCGCAGGGGCCGCGGATGTCGGCGCTCGGGATCGACTACTACCGCTCGCCGCAGGTGCCCTGGCCCGCCGAGTAGCCGCGCGCGGACAAGGAAGCGGGCGCCCTCCGAGGACCGTACCCGGAGGGCGCCCGCCGGTCTGTGGCCCGAGGGACTACCTGAACCGCGCGATCGGGTTCTTCAGGTTGCCCACCAGCTGGAGCGCGCCCGACGGGTCGGCCAGGTCCACCATCTGCTTGTTGTTGCGCAGCTGCAGCCGGTTGAGGCAGGACAGCGCGAACTCGTCCGCGAACATGTCGTACTGGGCGAACCTGTCCGCCAGATGCGGCGCCGAATTCTGGTACGCCGTGACGCACTCGGCGACCGTCCGCCAGAACGTCTCCTCGTCGACGACGCCCTCCGTCGCCAGCGTGGCGCCGAGGAAGCGGAAGAAGCAGTCGAAGACATCCGTGAAGATCGACAGCAGCTTCATGTCCTCGGGGACATCGGCGCGGATCCGCTCCACCGACGGCGGAAGGACCGCGTCCGGGTCCATCACGCAGATCTCCTCGGCGATGTCCTTGAAGATCGCCCGCCGCACCGCCCCGTCCTCGCCGATGACGAGGATCACGTTCTCGCCGTGCGGCATGTAGACGAGGTCGTACGCGTAGAAGGAGTGCAGCACCGGCAGCAGATACGCGTCGAGGTAGCGCCGCAGCCACACCTCGGGAGCCAGCCCCGACTCCGCGATCAGCGCGCCCGCGAACGACTTCCCCGCACGGTCCACATGGAGCAGCGAGGCCATCGTCGCGAGCCGCTCGCCGGCCTCCAGCGTGGGCACCGGGCTCTCGCGCCAGAGCGCGGCGAGCATCTTGCGGTACGGCGAGAAGCGGTCCGTGGCGGCCTCGTACTCGAGGTGCCGGTAGCCGACCGCCGCGCGCTCGCGGATGATCGAGAAGCGGGCCGCCCTCAGCACGTCGTCGCTCGCGATGAGCGCGGCCAGCCAGTCGTTGATGGCGGGCGTGGCCTCCATGTACGCGGCGGACAGGCCCCGCATGAAGCCCATGTTGATGACGGACATCGCCGTCTTGACGTAGTGCTTGGCCGGGTCGCTGGTGTTGAAGAAGGTGCGGATCGACTGCTGGGCCAGGTATTCGTCGTCGCCCTCGCCGAGCGGCACCAGACGGTGCTGGGCGATCTCGGCGGCGAAGGTGACGGAGAGCTTGTTCCACCACTGCCAGGGGTGGACCGGCATCAGCAGATACGCGTCCGGGTCCAGACCGAGCCCGCGCAGCCGGGCGTCGAAGCGCTCGAGCGTCTCCTGGCCCAGCTCGGCCCGCAGCAGGTTCTCGTAGCCGAGGTCCGCGCAGGAGGTGAAGCTCGCGCGGGAGCGGTGCGCGGCGACCCACAGCAGCCGGACCGGGGCCGCGGCCTCGGGGGCGTACCGGTGGTACTCGTGCCCACCGAAGCCCAGCCGTCCGTTGTTGGCGACGAAGCAGGGGTGACCCTCGGTCATCCCGGTCTCGATCGCCTGGAAGGAGGCGCGGGCCAGATCGGCGGCGGACACCTCCGGCTTGGTGAGCTTGTAGGCCGTACCGGACAGGGTGGAGGAGATCTCCTCCAGATAGACCGGCAGGATCTCGTCGGACAGCCCCAGCGCGCCGCGCAGCTCGGTGAAGAACTCAAGGGCGTCCAGCGGGAGCTCGCTGCCGTCCCGGTGGCGGGTGAGGGATTCGGCGAAGACCTGCCAGTGGTCCAGGGCGAGCCGGCCGGCCGTGAACCGGTACTCGGTCCTGCCGTCGTCGCTCAGGACGGCGTAGCGGTCTCCCCCAGAGCCTTCGGCCTGGGAGGTGCCCCCACCGAGTGCCTGCGGGGTGATCAGCCGCTCGTGGGAGAACTCGGCGAGTCCCTTGCGGATCAGCTGCCGGTTCGCCTCGGCCCACAGCTCGGGGGTGAGGTGGGCGACACTGTCGATCGCGTTCATCGGGCCGCTCCGACCGCTGCCTCGAACCGCTCCCGGGTGCAGAAGCTCAGCAGCGCCTTCTTCTCGGGCTTCTGTATCTCCCGCTCGGGTATGAAGCCGACCGCCTCGTTGAGCGCGTGGACGGCCGTGTTCGCGAGGTCCGGCTCGACGACGACCCGCCGGGTCGCCGGATCCGCGAACAGCTCCCGCATCACCGCAGTGATCACGGCGCGGGTGAAGCCGTGCACCGGGGTGTCGGTCGGGGCGACCAGGAAGTGCATGCCGACATCGCCCTGCTGGGGCTCGTAGAGACCGACCAGCTCGACCTTCGACGGGTCGTACCGCTCCATCAGGAAGGCGGGCTCCCCGTCGTGCAGTCCGAGGAAGGCGTCGTGGTGCTCGGCGGCCGCGATCGCCATGTACTCGCGCTCCACGTCCTGGAGCCTGGCCTCCTGCATCATCCAGAAGGCGGCCTTGGGGTGGGTGACCCAGCTGTGCAGCAGTTCGGCGTCCGCGAGCGGATCGAGGAGGCGGAAGGTGAACGTCCCCAGGCCGGGGGCGGTGGTGCTCATGCGGAGAACTCCTGGAACGCGATGGTCTTCTCTACGGGGTAGTACTCGCTGCCGAGCAGCTCACCGATGATGTACGCGTTGCGGTACGCGCCCATGCCCAGGTCGGGCGAGGTGATGGAGTGCGTGTGCACGCCCGCGTTCTGCAGGAAGATGCCGCGCCCGGTGGTGTCGATGGAGTAGTTGCGGGCGACGTCGAAGCGGCCCTGGCCGTCCCAGCGGATACGGTCGCGGACGGGCTCCAGGAACTCGGGGGTCGCGTACTTGTAGCCGGTGGCCAGGATCAGGCCCTCGGTGCGGATCTCGAAGTCCTTCTCCTGCTCCTCCTGGCGCAGGCCCAGCGTGTACGTTCCGGTCCCGGACTCGTACGAGGCGGTGTGCAGGGCCGAGTTGGTGAGCAGCCGGGTGGGGACCGGGCCCTTGAGGTTCTTCTGGTAGAGCAGATCGAAGATCTCGTTGATCAGATCCCCGTCGATGCCCTTGAACAGGCCCTTCTGCTGCGACTCGAGCCGGTAGCGGGTGGCCTCCGGCAGCGCGTGGAAGTAGTCGACGTACTCGGGGGACGTCATCTCCAGCGTCAGCTTCGTGTACTCGAGCGGGAAGAACCGCGGGGAGCGGGTGACCCAGTTGAGCCGGTAGCCGTGGACGTCGATCTCGGCGAGCAGGTCGTAGTAGATCTCCGCGGCGCTCTGGCCGCTGCCGATCAGGGTGATGGACTCCTTCTTCTGCAGCTCCTCCTTGCCCTGGAGGTAGCGCGAGTTGTGGAGGAAGTCGCCGCCGAGGCCCCGGCAGGCGTCCGGAACGTGCGGCGGGGTGCCGGTGCCCAGGACGAGCCGGCGGGCGCGGAACGTTTCGCCGTCGGCGGTGTGGACGACGTACAGGTCGCTCCCGGTCTCGTACGCGACCTTCGTCACCGTCGTGCTGAAGCGGATGCTGCTCAGTTTGGCGGCGGCCCAGCGGCAGTAGTCGTTGTACTCGGTCCGCAGCGGATAGAAGTTCTCGCGGATGTAGAACGAGTAGAGCCGACCCTTCTCCTTCAGATAGTTGAGGAAGGAGTAAGGGGACGTCGGGTCGGCGAGCGTGACCAGGTCCGACATGAACGGCGTCTGGAGGTGGGCGCCTTCGAGGAACATTCCCGAGTGCCATTCGAAGTCCGGCTTGGACTCCAGGAAGACGCCGTTCAGCTCGTCGATCGGCTCGGTCAGGCAGGCGAGGCCCAGGTTGAACGGACCGAGACCGATCCCGATGAAGTCAAGAGGCGTGGACAAGGGTCTCTCCCAGGTACTGCTCGGCGTGGCCGGCTATCAGATCGAGGACGGCGGCGATGTCGTGCACGGTCGTCTCGGGGTTCAGCAGGGTGAATTTCAGGTACTGGCGGCCGTCGACCTTGGTTCCGGCGACGACGGCCTCGCCGGAGGCGAACAGGGCCTTGCGGGCGTAGAGGTTGGCGCGGTCGATCTCGGCCGGGGCGGTGACACGCGCCGGGATGTAGCGGAAGACGAGCGTGGACAGCCGGGGCTCGACGACGACGTCGTAGCGCGGGTCGCCGGCGAGCAGCTGCCAGCCGTCGGCGGCCAGGTCGCAGACCTCGTCGAAGAGCCGGCCGACACCGTCGGCGCCCATGACGCGCAGCGTCATCCACAGCTTGAGGGCGTCGAAGCGGCGGGTGGTCTGGAGGGACTTGTCGACCTGGTTGGGAATCCTCTCCTCCACCGTGCGGCGGGGGTTGAGGTAGTCCGCGTGGTACGTGGCGTGCCGCAGCGTCGCCCCGTCCCGTACCAGCACCGCGGAGGAACTCACCGGCTGGAAGAAGGACTTGTGGTAGTCGACGGTGACGGAGTCGGCGCGTTCGATGCCGTCCAGGAGGGGGCGGCGGGTGGGGGAGACGAGCAGTCCGCAGCCGTAGGCGGCGTCGACGTGCATCCAGGCGCCGTACAGCGTGCACAGGTCGGCGATCTCGGGGAGCGGGTCGATGGAGCCGAAGTCGGTGGTGCCCGCGGTGGCGACGACCGCCATCGGGACGAGGCCGTCCCGCCTGCACTTCTCCAGTTCGGCGGCGAGTGCCGCGGTCCGGAGGCGCTTGTCCCGGTCGACCGGGACGGAGACGACGGCGTCGCGGCCGAGGCCGAGCAGGGTCGCGGACTTCTGGACGCTGAAGTGGCTGCACTCGGAGGAGAAGATGCGGAGCTTCGACAGGTCGTCCGTCTTGGCCTCTTCGCGGGCCAGCAGCATCGCCTGGAGGTTGGACTGCGTGCCGCCGCTGGTGAACACGCCGTCGGCGGCGGGGCCGAGACCGATGCGGTCTGCGGTCCAGTCGATGAGGCGGCGCTCGATCAGGGTGCCGCCGGCGCTCTGGTCCCAGGTGTCGAGGGAGGAGTTGACAGCGGAGAGGACCGCCTCGCCGAGGACGGCGGGGATGACGACCGGGCAGTTGAGGTGGCCGAGGTAGCGGGGGTGGTGGAAGTAGACCGCGTCGCGCAGATAGACCTGCTCCAGCTCGTCGAGAGCGGCGGTGGTGTCGCCGAGCGGCTGGTCCAGGTCGACGGCGGCGATCGCCGGGGCGAGCTCGTCGGGGGTGACTCCGGTGAACGGCCGTCGGGTCGCGGCGAGTTTGTTCGCCACCCGCTCGACTCCTTCGGTCACGGAGCGCCGGTAACGCTCCGCCGTTGTGTCGTTGAGCAGGTGCGAGCGCATGGAGGGTCCTCCCGGATGCGGGGACTTCGTCGCCCCTCCGGACAGGAGAGAGGGGGGCGAGGGGACGACGTCAAAGTAAGGTTAGCCTAACCTAAGTTCAACGCGCAACGACCCCTCGCCCCCCTCGGGGCGCAGCAGTTGAGCAATAATTTCGCCGTTTGTCGCTTATGCCTCGTCGTCCGGGGTCTCGCGCAGCGCGTCCTCACTGAGGCCCTTGCGCCAGTAGCCGACGAACGTGACGCGGCGGCGGTCGAGTTGGCGCTCGTTCACCAGATGACGGCGCAGCGCCTTCACGGAGCCCGACTCGCCCGCGATCCACACGTACGGGGCGGAGTCGGCGAACTCGGCGGCGCGCACGGCCTCGACGGCGGACGGGGCCCCTTCCTCCCCCACCAGCCAGGTGATGGTGGCGTCGGCGGCGGTCGTGAGCTCCAACCGGTCGTCGGCGTACGGGACTTCGAGCCAGACCCGGGCGCGGATTCCGGCGGGCAGCCACTCGAGGATCGCCGAAGCGGCGGGCAGCGCCGTCTCGTCCGCCCAGATCAGCACCGAGTCGGCGTCGTCGGGCAACTGGAAGCGTACGGCGGTGTTGTCGGCGACCGCTGGGCCGAGGACCGTCACACGGTCACCGGCGGAAGCCTTCTGCGCCCAGCGGCAGGCGGGTCCGCCGTCCGCGTGGACGGCGAAGTCGATGTCGACCTCATCGGGGTCATGCCGCTGTTCCCGCACCGTGTACGAGCGCATCACGGCCCGTACGTCGTCGGGCAGCGCACGCCAGGCGCCGAGCGCGGCGTACATGTCCCCGTCCTCCGGCACCGGCACGACGGGTGCGTCCTGGCCGGGGTGCGGCAGGAAGAGCGAGACCGACTGGTCGCGGCCCCCGGACGCGAAGCCCTCGAGGGCTTCACCGCCGAAGGTGACACGGACCAACGACGGGCCGAGCCGCCGCGTCCGTACGACCTGAAGGGGGAAGAAACGGAACGGGGCGGCTGCGGCTGCCGTCATCGTCAGGCGACCTTCTTCGCGTTCTCGATGGCCTTCGCGAGGTCGTCGAGGATCGGCGTGCACTTCTCGTACGAGTAGATCGGCTCGGTGACGCGCGGGATGACCTGGCCGGCCTTGACTGCGGGCAGCTGGGCCCAAGTCGGCTTGGACTTCAGCGCGTCGGGCTGAATCGCCGAGGCGCGGTTGTCCATCATGATGATGTCGGCCTTGTACTTGTCGACGTTCTCCCAGCTGAGGCCCTCGAACCAGCCGCCGGCGTCGAGCTTGGTGGGCGTCACGAAGTTGACGCCGAGCTCCTTGAAGTAGAGCGTGTCGGTCGGCCGCCCCGGGGCGGACACGTAGAAGAGGTCGGCGCTCGCGGAGCCGATGAGCACCTTGATCTCGGGCTTGGCCTTCGCGGCGGCGCGCAGCCGGGCGGCGGCCTTCTCGAAGGCGGCCTTGGCGTCGGTGACCTTCTTGGTCGTGACGTCCGCGCCCAGCGACTTCGCCAGGTCGACATGGCGCTGGAGCACCTTGGGCATCGAGTAGTCGGAGGCCCACAGGGCGACGGACGGGGCCAGCTTCAGGATCTTGTCCTTGGACTGGTCCGGCACGTACCAGAGGGCGTCCTTCTCCCACATGTCGGTGATGAGGACCTCGGGGTTGAGCGCTGCGTACTGCTCGACGTTGAACTCGCCCCAGACATTGCCGAGGACCTTGACCTTGTTGATGTCGAGGTCGCCCGCCTGGACGTCCGGGGTCTTCGTGCCCTTCGCCTTGTCCTCGACGTACGTCGGGCCGAAGACGCCCTTCACCTCGATGCCGAAGTCGTGCAGGGCGGCGGCGGTGCCGGTGAAGGCAACGATGTTCTTAGGGGTGGACTTCGCCTTGGCCGTCAGGCCGCGGTCGTCCTTGAACTCCCAGGGGCCGGACTTGGCGTCGGCGGCCGAGTCGCTCTTCTCGCCGCCGCAGGCGGTGAGCGCGGCGCCGAGCCCGAGGGCGCCTCCGGCGGCCAGCAGGCCGCGGCGGGTGAGATGGGTGGCTCGGGCGTTGGGCATGGCGAGGTCGCTTTCGTACGTGCCGGGTTTCGGCCACTGGGCAAGTTCGAAGGTAGGTTAGCCTAACCTCACATCTTGTCCAGAGGGGGCCTCCTGGAACCGCCGTCGGATCGTGCGCGTGAGACAGGAGGGGGAACGGGGGACGACGATGGGGCTGCGGATCCACTTCACTTACGAGGACCTGACCCGGGTGGTACTGGCGGACGCGCCGGACCCGCTGTGGGAGGCGCTGCTCAGTCTGCATCTGCTGCAGAACCGCGACGGACCGCTGGTCTTCGGCCGGTGGCGGCGTGCGGCCGCCGTGCGCCCCGCCGAGCCGGCGCTGCTCCGGCTGCGGACGCTGGCCCCGCCGGTGGGCTACTCGGCGGACTTCCTCACGCCCGCCGAGGCATCCCTCGGCCTGGAGGCGGGGATCGACGCCCTGCTTTCCACACCACGGGCCCGGCTCCGCACCGACCTCATGGAACTCGCCCGCGCGCGCCGATTACCCGGCTGGGTGCGGCCGTTGGCGGACGGCGACCCACAGGCACTGCACGGCATGGCCGGGTTGGTCCGGCGGCATCACGAGCTCTTCGTGGCCCCGTACTGGACGCATATCCGGGCGCAGTTCGAGGCGGAGCGGTCCAGCGCCGCGAGAGCCCTGCTGCAGAACGGGTTCGCGGCGATGGTGGAGGGGCTGCACCCCACGATCCGTTGGATGCCACCGGTGCTGGAGGCCGGGGGCCCGCACCTGGACGGAGATCTGCACCTGAACGGGCGGGGCCTGCGGATCATCCCCTCGTTCTTCTGCTGGCCCGGGCCGATCGTGCTCAGGGACGAGAAGCTGCCGCCCGTGCTCGTCCATCCCCTCACCCACGACCCGCGCTGGCTCGCCCCCTCCGCGTACGGAGCCGGCGGCGGCTCGCCTCATCGCGCGCTCGCCGCGCTGCTGGGACGGGCAAGGGCCGCAGTACTGGAGGCCGTTGCGGACGGGCTGACCACGACGGAACTGGCCCGGAGGGCCGGCATCAGTCCCGCCACCGTGAGCCACCACACGGCCGTGCTGCGCGAGGCGGGGCTCATCATCTCTCGCCGGCTCGGGGGCGCCGTCCTGCACACCCTCACCCCCATGGGCGCGGAACTCCTGGGCGGCCCTCCCGCCAGCAGGATTGGAGCACCGTCGAAGTGCGTGGTACACGCAGATGCCGCTGAGCGACGATGAGCCCCGCAGGAGCGGTTGGGCACCGGGACCAGGTGCTCATGACGCTCATGAGACCACAGGGGGACTCCGATGAAACCTGCCAGGACACTGCTCGCGTTGGCGGCAGCGCTGCTCTTCGTTCTCACGGGGACGCTCGCCGCGTCGGCACAGGACCGACCGACCGCGGCGTCGAAGGAATCGGCATGGATGGAAGGCCAGATCGCCGGCCTTCTCCGTCACAACGAGGGTGCGAAGCGGGTCGGCACGGACCGGGTGGAGCTGGAGCCGGGCGTGACGATGACCGTGCTGCCGGCCGGGCCCGCGGCGGCGACGGGAGTCAACGACTGCAGGACCTACTACGCCTGCGTGTGGCAGCACCGCGACGCGGGCGGCTACCGGCTCGACTTCTACTACTGCCGCTTCTACGAGCTCGGCAACTACTCCATGCCCGACGGCACCAACTGGCACGACCAGGTCAGCTCCTACTACAACGCGCAGACCGACGGCGCCTGGGTCGTCGGCTACAACTGGGACCCCGAGTACCGGACCTGGGACTGGATCTGGGGAGGTCCTCCCGGTCGTTACGAGGCTCAGGTCGCGTATGACAACTGGGCGGACGGCGTCAAGCTGGAGTGCTGACGGGTCACCGAGGCCACGGCGCGTGGCGCGTCATTGAGACACCCCTGGTCCCCGGCCCGGTGCGAAGGCCGGGGACTCGGCGCGTCGCCGGAGCCTGCGCCGCAGCCGGAGCCGTGGCAGGGGCCCACGGAGAGCCGGCTGTGGTCAGGCGGACAGCCCCAGCTCCCGGGCGATCAGCATGCGCTGGACCTCGCTCGTGCCCTCACCGATCTCCAGGATCTTGGAGTCCCGCCACATCCGGGCGACCGGGTACTCGTTCATGAAGCCGTAGCCGCCGTGGATCTGGGTGGCCTCGCGCGCGTTGTCGACGGCGACCGTGGAGGAGTAGAGCTTCGCGAGCGCGGCCTCCTTCTTGAACGGCTCGCCGAGGACGAGACGTGACGCCGCGTCACGCCAGCCGATACGGGCCATGTGCGCCCGCATCTCCATGTCCGCGATCTTGAACTGGATGGCCTGGTTGTCGGCGATCGGGCGGCCGAAGGCGTGCCGCTCCTTGGCGTACTTCACGGACTCGTCCACACAGCCCTGGGCGAGGCCCGTCGCGAGCGCCGCGATGGCGATCCGGCCCTCGTCGAGGATGCGCAGGAACTGGGCGTACCCGCGGCCCTCCTCACCCAGCAGATTGGAGAAGGGGACCCTGACGTCGGAGAACGACAGCTCGCGCGTGTCCGACGCGTTCCACCCGACCTTGGAGTACGGGGCGGCGACGGTGAACCCGGGGGTGCCGGACGGAACGATGATCGAGGAGATGAGCGGCTTGCCCTCGGGGGTACGGCCGGTGACGGCGGTGACCGTGACCAGGCCCGTGATGTCCGTGCCGGAGTTGGTGATGAAGCACTTGGAGCCGTTGATCACCCATTCGCCGGTCGCCTCGTCGCGCACGGCGGTCGTCTTCGTGCCGCCCGCGTCCGAACCGGCGTCCGGCTCGGTCAGCCCGAAGGCGCCGAGGATCTCACCGGAGCACATCCGGGGCAGCCACTCGCGCTTCTGCTCCTCGGTGCCGAAGCGGTAGACCGGCATGGCGCCGAGCGAGACGCCGGCCTCCAGCGTGATCGCGACGGACGAGTCGACGCGGGCCAGCTCCTCCAGGGCGATGCCGAGGGCGAGATAGTCGCCGCCCATCCCGCCGTACTCCTCGGGGAAGGGCAGGCCGAACAGGCCCATGCGGCCCATCTCGCGGACGATCTCGTAGGGGAACTCGTGGCGCTCGTAGAAGTCGCCGATCTTCGGGGCGACGACGTCGTGGGCGAACTCCTCGACGGTGCGGCGAAGTTCCTCGTGCTCGGGGGCGAGGCGGTGGTCGAGCGACATGACTAGGACTCCTTGTGGGAGGCCGTGCCCGCGAGGGCACGAACGGTGCGGGACGGGCTGGGACGGCCCAGCCGCTCGGCCATCCACGCGCTGGTGGCGGTGAGCCGGCCGAGGTCGACCCCGGTTTCGATGCCGAGGCCGTTGAGCATCCACACGAGGTCTTCGGTGGCGAGGTTTCCGGTGGCGCTCTTCGCGTACGGGCAGCCGCCGAGGCCGCCCGCGGAGGCGTCCACGGTCGTGACGCCGTGCTCCAGCGCCGCGAAGGTGTTGGCCAGTGCCTGGCCGTACGTGTCGTGGAAGTGCACCCCGATGGCGCTGGTGGGCACGCCCTCCTCGTTCAGCTCGGCGAGCAGGGTGAGGACATGGCCGGGGGTCGCGACGCCGATCGTGTCGCCGAGGCTCAGCTCGTCGCAGCCCAGGTCCATGAGCTGCTTGGCGACGCGGACGACCTGGTGGACGGGCACCTTGCCCTCCCAGGGGTCGCCGAAGCACATGGAGAGATAGCCACGGACATGGATCTTGTCGGCCTTGGCGCGGGCGACGACGGGCTCGAACATGGCGAGCGACTCGTCGATCGTCCGGTTGAGGTTCCGCGCCGCGAAGGTCTCGGTCGCGGACCCGAAGACGGCGATCCGGCGTGCCCCGAGGGTGATGGCGCGGTCGAGCCCGCGTTCGTTCGGCACGAGAACGGGAAAGGTGACGCCCTCGATGTCGGCGAGCCGCGGGAACAGATCCTCGGCGTCGGCCAGTTGGGGCACCCACTTGGGATGGACGAAGCTGGTCGCCTCGATGGTCGTCAGGCCGGCGTCGGCGAGGCGGTGGATGAACTCCGCCTTCACGTCCGTCGGGACGATGCCCTTCTCGTTCTGCAGCCCGTCGCGCGGGCCCACTTCATGGATCCGTACCCGTGGCGGAAGGTCCGTGACGGGTACCTCCATCGGCAGTCCGTCGGTCATTCTTCGCCCTCCTCGCGCGGGGTGACGACAGCGAGCACCTGGTCCATGGCGACCGTGGCCCCCGGCGTGACGTCCAGCTCGGTGACGGTGCCGGCGTGCGGGGCGGAGATGACGTGCTCCATCTTCATCGCCTCGACGACGAGCAGACTCTGTCCCGCCGCGACCTCGTCGCCGACCGCGACCTTCACGACCGTGACGGTGCCGGGCATGGGCGCGGCGAGCGTGTCCGCGCCCTGGTGCGCGGCGCCGCTGAGGCTGGCCGCGACCGGGTCGTGATCCTGGACGTGCCAGGAGTCGCCGTCCCGGCCGAGCCAGGTCCCTCCAGGGGCCGTGGCGTACGTGAAGGCGTGGGTGACGCCGTTCACCTCGACGGCTACCCGGCTGTCCGTCCTCGATCCATGGACGGGCGGGAAGGGAATATGGACCGTCACCGGATCGTGGCCGGACACGCGGAAGTGGTGCACCGTAGGGGTCGGTTCGCCGCCGAGCCGCCAGCCGCTCGGGACCGAGAACGGGTCGACCCAGCCGTCCGGGCCCGCGGACGGGGACGGCCGGCGCAGCAGGGCCGCCGCCTCGTAGACCTCGTCCGGGATCCCGGCCGGGCCGAGCCCGTCCACTTCCCGTTCCACCAGACCGGTGTCCAGGTCGCCGGACACGACCGCCGGGTGGGCCAGCAGGCGGCGCAGGAAGCCCGCGTTCGTCGGGACGCCCAGGGTGACCGTGTCCGCGAGGGCCGCCCGCAGCTTGCGCAGGGCGGTCGCCCGGTCGGGGCCGTACGCGATGACCTTCGACAGCATCGGGTCGTACAGGCTGGAGACCTCCGTGCCTTGGCTGAGGCCCGAGTCGGTGCGGATGCCGTCGCCCTGGGGTTCGTGGAGGGCGAGGACCGTGCCGCCGGAGGGGAGGAAGCCGCGGGAAGGGTCCTCCGCGCAGATACGGGCCTCGACGGCGTGGCCGGTGAGGCTGATGCCGTCCTGCGAGAAGGGGAGCTTCTCGCCCGCCGCGACCCGGAGCTGCCACTCCACCAGGTCGATGCCGGTGATGAGTTCGGTCACCGGGTGCTCGACCTGGAGCCGGGTGTTCATCTCCATGAAGTAGTACGAGGAAGGATCACCGCCCGGGACGATGAACTCCACCGTGCCGGCGCCCCGGTACCCGCACGAACGGGCCGCCTGGACGGCCGCCTCGCCCATCGCCGCCCGGGTCTTCTCGTCCAGCAGGACGGACGGCGCCTCCTCGATGATCTTCTGGTGGCGGCGCTGCAGCGAGCACTCGCGCTCGCCGAGGTGCACCACATTGCCGTGCCCGTCCGCGAGGACCTGGATCTCGATGTGCCGGGGGCGGTCGATCCACCGCTCGACGAGCAGCGTGTCGTCGCCGAACGACGCCCGCGCCTCGCGCCGCGCCGCCGCGATCTCCTCAAGCAGCGCCGACTCGACGCGCGTGAGGCGCATGCCCTTGCCGCCGCCGCCCGCCGAGGGCTTCAGCAGCACCGGCATGCCGATCTCACGGGCCGCATCGGCCAGTTGATCGTCCGTCAGGCCGGAGCCCGAGGAGCCCGGCACGACGGGCACTCCGGCGGCCCGCACGGTCTCCTTGGCGCGGATCTTGTCGCCCATCAGGGAGATCGCCTCGGCGGGCGGCCCGATGAAGACCAGGCCAGCGTCCGCGCAGGCCCGCGCGAACCGTGCGTTCTCCGCGAGGAAGCCGTAGCCCGGGTGGATCGCCTGCGCCCCGCTGCGCCGCGCCGCGTCGAGGAGCCGCTCGACCGAGAGATAGCTCTCCGCCGCCGGCGGCGGGCCCAGGCGCACCGCCGTGTCCGCCTCCCGCACATGCCGGGCGTCGGCGTCCGCGTCGCTGAAGACGGCGACCGAACGGACCCCCAGGGCCCGGAGCGTACGAATGACGCGGACCGCGATCTCGCCACGGTTGGCGACCAGAACAGTGTCGAACATTCCGTCCCTCACATCCGGAAGACGCCGAAGCCGGGCTCACCCAGCGGGGCGTTGGCACACGCGGTCAGGGCCAGACCCAGCACCTGCCGGGTCTCCAGCGGGTCGATGACGCCGTCGTCCCACAGCCGGGCCGTCGCGTAGTACGCGTTCCCCTGCTGCTCGTACTGGGCGCGGATCGGGGCCTTGAAGGCCTCTTCCTCCTCGGTCGGCCACTCCTCGCCCCGGCCCTCGATCTGGTCGCGCTTGACGGTCGCGAGCACCGAGGCGGCCTGCTCGCCGCCCATGACCGAGATCTTGGCGTTGGGCCACATCCACAGGAAGCGGGGGGAGTACGCCCGCCCGCACATCGAGTAGTTCCCCGCGCCGTACGAACCGCCGACGACGACCGTCAGCTTCGGCACGCGTGTGCACGCCACCGCCGTGACCATCTTCGCGCCGTGCTTGGCGATGCCCCCGGCCTCGTAGTCCTTGCCGACCATGAAGCCCGAGATGTTCTGCAGGAACAGGAGCGGGATGCCGCGCTGGTCGCACAGCTCGATGAAGTGCGCGCCCTTCTGGGCGGATTCCGAGAACAGGATGCCGTTGTTGGCGACGATCCCGACCGGGTGGCCGTGGATCCGGGCGAAGCCGGTGACCAGGGTCGTACCGAACTCTGCCTTGAACTCCGCGAAGCGTGAGCCGTCCACGACCCGGGCGATGACCTCCCGCACGTCGTACGGGGTGCGCGAGTCCACCGGCACCGCACCGTACAGCCCGAACGGATCGACCTTCGGCTCCTCGGCCGGCTCGACCGACCAGGGGAGCGGGCCGCGCTCCGGCAGGGTCGCCACGATGTTCCGCACGATCCGCAGCGCGTGGGCGTCGTCCTCGGCCAGATGGTCCGTGACGCCCGAGATCCGGGAGTGGACCTCACCGCCGCCGAGCTCCTCGGCCGTGACCACCTCGCCGGTCGCGGCCTTCACCAGCGGCGGGCCGCCGAGGAAGATCGTCCCCTGGTTCCGCACGATCACGGCCTCGTCGCTCATCGCCGGGACATACGCCCCGCCGGCCGTGCAGGAGCCGAGCACCGCCGCGATCTGCGGGATGCGGGCGCCGGAGAGCCGCGCCTGGTTGTAGAAGATCCGGCCGAAGTGCTCGCGGTCGGGGAAGACCTCGTCCTGCATCGGCAGGAAGGCGCCGCCCGAGTCGACGAGATAGACGCAGGGAAGCCGGTTCTCCAGAGCCACCTCCTGGGCGCGGAGGTGCTTCTTCACCGTCATCGGGTAGTACGTGCCGCCCTTGACCGTGGCGTCATTGGCGACGACGACCACCTCGCGGCCGCTGACCCGGCCGATCCCGGCGATCACGCCGGCCGCCGGTGCCTGCCCCTCGTACATACCCTCGGCCGCGAGCGGCGCCAGCTCCAGGAACGGCGAGCCCGGGTCCAGAAGCGTGTCCACCCGGTCCCGCGGCAGCAGCTTCCCGCGCGCGGTGTGCCGGGCACGGGCCTTCTCGCCGCCGCCCAGCCGGGCCGCGGCCAGCTTCGACCGCAGTGTGTCGGCCAGAGCGCGGTGTGCCGCCTCATTGGCCTGCCAAGCCTCGGACGCGGGGTCTGCCGCGCTCGTCAGCACAGGTGCCTGCTGCATCCGGCAGGGCTCCCTTCGTGTTAATGAGCGTTAACCCATTTCCTTCAGGTTAACGACCGCTAACTGCGTTGTCTAGAATCAATGCCATGAGCACCCGCACCGACGCCCCGACCCGCCGCGAGCAGATCCTGAAGGAGGCCGCCCGCCTCTTCGCCGAACGCGGCTTCCACGGCGTGGGCGTCGACGAGATAGGCGCGGCCGTCGGGATCAGCGGCCCCGGGCTGTACCGCCACTTCGCCGGAAAGGACGCGATGCTCGCCGAGCTGCTGGTCGGCATCTCCGGCCGCCTCCTGGACGGCGGCCGGCGCCGCGTCGCCGAGGCGGACGGCGACGGCGGCCCGGAGGAGCTGCTCGCCTCGCTGATCGACGGACACATCGACTTCGCCCTCGACGACCGCCCGCTGATCACCCTGCACGACCGCGAGCTGGACCGCCTCCGGGACAGCGACCGCAAACTCGTGCGGCAGCTGCAGCGGCAGTACGTCGAGCTGTGGGTGGACGTCGTCCGCAAACTGCACCCGGAGGTCCCCGAGGGTCAGGCCCGGGCGGCCGTCCACGCGGTCTTCGGGCTGCTCAACTCGACCCCCCACCTCGGGTCGTACGGAAACGGGCTGCCGGGCCGCGCCGCGATGGAGGAGCTGCTGCGCAAGCTGGCGCACGGGGCGTTCGCATCGCTGTCCGCGTGACGCGACCGCGTGATGTGCCCGCGTGATGTGTCCGCGTGATGTGACCGCGGCGGACGGTCGGGCACCGGGCACCGGGCACCGGGCACCGGGCATCCGGACCCCGGCATCCGTGCACCGGGTATCCGGGCCCGGGCGTCCGGACACCGGGACGCCAAGCACGCTCCGCACACCTGACGGCACAATGGGCGCATGCCGATACCGAACCGTGCCGCCCTCGTCGACCACCTCGTCCGCACCCGTATCGCCGGAGACGTCGCGACGCCCCGCGACAACAACCTCTCGCACTACCGCAAGCTCGCCAACGGCGACCGCCACTACTGGCTGGGCCTCGAGCTCGGCGACCGCTGGACCGACGAGCAGGACGTGCTGGCCGTGATGGCCGAGCGCTGCGGCGTCAACGACGATCCGCAGTACCGGTTCGGACAGGACACCATCGACCCGGAGCTGACCGTGGACGCCCTGGACCGGATGGCGGCGCGGCTGAAGGAGGCGGCGGCCGCGAGGGAGTCGGTGCTCTTCGCGACCGGTCACCCGGGCGGGCTGCTCGACGTGCACCGGCAGACCGCGGATGCGCTGAGATCCGCGGGCTGCGAGATCGTACGGATCCCGTCCGGGCTCATGGCTGACGAGGGCATGGTCTTCCAGTTCGCGGACGTCGCGGTGCTGGAGCGCGGGGCGACCTTGTGGCACACCCACTCGCCCGAGCCGATGGCCGCGATCCTGGACGGCCTGGAGCGGGAGGGCCGGACGCTGCCGGATCTCGTGGTCGCCGACCACGGCTGGGCGGGCTGCGCGGGCCAGCGCGGCATCGACGCCATCGGCTACGCCGACTGCAACGATCCGGCGCTCTTCATCGGCGAGGCCGAGGGGACCCTCCGGGTGACGGTCCCGCTGGACGACCACGTCACGGACCCGCGCTTCTACGAGCCGATGACGGCGTACTTGCTGGACGCGGCGGGGCTCAGCTCCCCCGAGTGACCCATGGGGGACGTCACTCGGAGGGGCTCAGCCCTGCCGAACAGCCAGGCTCGCTCCTGACGGCGGTCCGCACATCGGTCGGACCGCCCCCGCCCCTCCGCCGGGAACGGCGACGGCAACGCCGCCGGCGAGGGCGACGGTCCTGGTGATCTGCACGGTTCGACCGACGGGCCGCACCGCCCGGGCGCAGGCGACGCCTCGCCCGAGCGGCGGTCCGGGCCGCGTCGCAGGCCGACTCATCGGCATGCGACGGATCCTCCTCGGCCGGTGGCACCGCACACTTCGCGGGCGCGCCCAGCGGCCCGTGCAGCGAGGTCCCGGGATTTGGTCGAGCCCCGGGGATCCCGTTGGGCGCTGTGGCGTCCTAGGATCTGCATCCAGGCTCGCAGCCCCAGGCACCACTTTGCTCACACCACAGGACGACCTTTGCTCTACGACTTGAGGCCGCCGGTGCGTGTGTTCGTCGTCGACGACGAGGAGCTCGTACGCGCCGCACTGCAGCGCATCCTCGACGCCGCCGACGCGATCACCGTCGAAGGGACCTGCGACGGCTCCGAAGCCGTCGACATGGTCCGGCGACACGCACCCGACGTGGTGCTGCTGGACATCGACATGCCGTCCGTCGGCGGCCTGGACGTGCTGCGCCGCCTGCGCGCACTTCCCCGGCCGCCCTTCGTGGCCATGCTCACCGCCCTCGACAGGGCCGACCACGTCGAGCGCGCGCTGCGGAGCGGCGCCTCCGGGTTTCTGCTCAAGAGCACCGAACCGCGGCTGTTCGTGGACGCCGTGCGGCTGCTCGCCGCAGGTGGCGTCATCTGCACACCGCCCGGGAGCGCCGACGTTCTCGCCCGTTACGCCGGCTCGGCCCCGATAGCCGCCCCCGACCCGTCCGACGGGCTGGCCGGGCTCACCGACCGTGAGCGCGAGGTCCTTGCACTGATCGCGGCCGGATTGTCCAACACCGACATCGCCGCCCACCTCGGCATGGGCGTGACCACGGTCAAGACCCACATCGGGGCGCTCAAGCGGAAGCTCGCCGTCACCAGCCGGGTGGGCCTGGCCGGCGTGGTCCACCGATCCGCTGCCGGGCAGGGTTCGGGATGACCGCCCGCCGATGGGCAGTCGAAGCGCTCGTCGTCGTCGTAGCCGTCGCCGAGGCACTGGCGACCCGGCAGTGGCTGGAGGACTGGATGTTCGCCGGCGCGCTCGCCGTGGCAGTCGTCCTCGTCCTGCGCAGGCGTTTCCCCCGGACGGTTCTCGTTCTCGCGCTGCCCACCCTCGCCACCAGCGTGCTGTGGCTGCCCGCGATGTGCGCGCTGCACGCACTCGCCGCCTCCGAACGCCGTCGCGGCGAGGTGATCGCCGGGTCGGCGGCCGTCGCGGCGGTCGCGTTCGTTCCGTGGCGGGACCTCGACGGGTACGCCTGGACACTCCCTGACACCACCCTCGCCGTCATGCTGGCCGGGCTGCTCGCGGTCGCCCCCGCCGCGCTGGGCCTGCTCGGCCGCGCCCGCCGCGAACTCGCTGCCCGCCTCGCCGAGCTGGCTCTGTCACGGGAACGCGAGCGCCGTTACGCCGCCGAGCAGGCGGCGCTGCGGGAAAGGGAGCGGCTGGCCCGGGACGTCCACGACACGGCAGCCCACCACCTGAGCCTGATCAGCCTTCGCTGCACCGCACTCGCCGCCGCGGCGGACTCCCCCGGCTACCGCCAGGAAGCCGAGGTGCTGGGCGAGCTGAGCAGACACGCGGCGGCCGACCTGCGCCAGGCGATCCGCCACGAGACCCCGGGCCTGGCGCAGCTCCCCGCACTCGTCGTGGCCGCGGGCGACGGTGTACGCGCGGACCTCGCCCGGGTCGACCTCGCGGGCTGCGCGCCGGAGATCCAGCACACCGCGTACCGCATTGTCCAGGAGGCACTGACGAACGTGCGCCGGCACGCGCCGGGCGCCCGGGCCGATGTCGCGGTGCGGTGCACACCCGACTCGCTGCACATCTCCGTACGCAACGGGCCACCGTCCGTGCCCGGTCCGCGCCCCGAGCCCGGGGGCGGTCAGGGCCTGCCGGGCCTGAGGGTCCGCACCGCGGCCCTCGGCGGCACCCTCACCACGGCCCCGGCGCCGGACGGCGGCTTCGCCCTCGAGGCGGTGCTGCCCTTGTCGGCGCCCGCCTCGTGGTGATCACTGCGCACCGTCAAGGGACGCACATGCCGGCGGGCCCGGGCGTCAGGACGAGCCGCGCGGGACGCGGACCACGCCCTCCTGGATCACTGAGATCGCCAGCTGCCCGTCCTGCGTGTAGATACGGGCCTGGCCGAGACCCCGCCCGCCGTGCGCGCTCGGCGACTCCTGGTCGTACAACAGCCATTCGTCGGCACGGAACGGCCGGTGGAACCACATCGCGTGGTCAAGTGAGGCGCCCACGACGTCCCCGACCGCCCAGCCGCCCCGCCCGTGTGCCAGCAGCACCGAGTCGAGCAGCGTCATGTCGGAGACGTAGGTGGCCAGGCAGACGTGCAGCAGCGGGTCGTCCACGAGCTTGCCGTTCGTACGGAACCAGACCTGCGAGCGCGGTTCGCGGGGCTCGCCGACGCTGGCGTACGGGGGAGCGTCCACATACCGCAGATCGACCGCGGACCGCGCCTCCAGCATCCGCCGGGCCGTGTCCGGGTGGATGAACCGGTCCGCGTGCGCCGGCAGGGTCTCGGCGGCCGTCGGCAGGGTGTCCGGGTCCGGGGCGTCCGGCATGGGCGTCTGGTGGTCGAGTCCCTCCTCGTACGTCTGGAAGGACGCCGAGAGATGGAAGATCGGCTGGCCGTGCTGGACGGCGACGACGCGCCGGGTCGTGAAGGACTGCCCGTCACGGATGCGGTCGACCGTGTAGACGATCGGGGCGCCCGGGTCGCCCATGCGCAGGAAGTACGCGTGCAGGGAGTGGGCCGTGCGGTCGTCGGGGACGGTGCGGCCCGCGGCGACGAGCGCCTGGGCCGCGACCTGTCCGCCGAAGACGCGGGGCACGATCGCCGAGCGCGAACGGCCCCGGAAGTAGTCCTGCTCGATCTGCTCCAGGTCGAGCAGATCGAGCAGGTCGTCGAGCGCTTTCGTCACCTGGACTACAGGCCCATCGACTTCGCGATGATCGACTTCATGACCTCGCTGGTGCCGCCGTAGATGCGGTTGACGCGGTTGTCGGCGTACAGGCGGGCGATCGGGTACTCGTTCATGTAGCCGTAGCCGCCGTGCAGCTGGAGGCAGCGGTCGATGACGCGGTGCGCGACCTCGGTGCAGAACAGCTTGGCGGAAGCGGCCTCGGCGGCGGTCAGCTCGCCCGCGTCCAGGGTCTCCAGGGCGCGGTCGGCGACGGCCTCGGCGGCGTCCACCTCGGCCTGGCAGGCGGCCAGCTCGAACTTGGTGTTCTGGAAGTGCGCGACCGGCTTGCCGAAGACCGTGCGCTCCTGCACGTACTGCTGGGCGAACCGGACGGCGGCCTTGGCCTGCGCGTACGCGCCGAAGGCGATGCCCCAGCGCTCGGACGGCAGGTTCTGGCCGAGGTAGTAGAAGCCCTTGTTCTCCTCGCCGAGGAGGTCCTCGACCGGCACCTTCACGTCGACGAACGCCAGCTCGGCGGTGTCGGAGGTGCGCAGGCCGAGCTTGTCGAGCTTGCGGCCGATCGAGTAGCCCTCGGACTTGGTGTCCACGGCGAAGAGGGAGATGCCGAAGCGGCGGTCGTCCTCGCGCGGGGCGGAGGTGCGGGCGCACACGATCACGCGGTCGGCGTGCACACCGCCGGTGATGAAGGTCTTGGCGCCGTTGAGGACGTAGTGCGTGCCGTCCTCCGAGAGCTTGGCGGTGGTCTTCATGCCCGCGACGTCGGAGCCGGTGCCCGGCTCGGTCATCGCCAGCGCCCACATCTCCTCGCCGGAGACGAACTGCGGCAGGTAGCGCTTCTTCTGCTCGTCGGAGGCGAGCATCTTGATGTACGGCAGGGCGAGCAGCACGTGCACGCCGGAGCCGCCGAAGTTGACGCCCGCGCGCGAGGTCTCCTCGTACAGGACGGCCTCGAACTTGTGCGTGTCCAGGCCCGCGCCGCCGAACTCCTCGGGGACGTTGATGCCGAAGACGCCCAGCTCGCCGAGCTTGTAGTAGAAGTCGCGCGGCGCCTGGCCCGCGGCGAACCAGTCGTCGTAGACGGGGACGACCTCGGCCTCGATGAAGGCGCGGATGGTCTCCCGGAACGCCTCGTGGTCCTCGTTGAATACGGTCCGGCGCACGGACGCCTCCCTCTGGAGCTGACGGGCTGGTGAAATGTCTAAGCGCTTGCTCAGTCCAAGTTACCGGGCAGTTCGCAAGCCTGTCCAGAGTCGGAGTCCGGAGTGAGGAAGAGCACGCCCGCCTCGGGCGTCGGGCGAGGCAGGCGCTCAGCCCGCGGTGGGCGGCGGCGGTCCCGGCGGCAGGCCGGGCTGCGGGTCCTCGCCGTCGTAGGCCTCCAGCGCGGACTGGCGCAGGTCGAGCAGCTCGCCGAGGTCGTCGGGGGTCGGCGCGCCCTGGGCCAGCTTCACCGTGGCCCTGCCCTCCACCGCGGCCCAGGCGTGCCGTGCACGTTTGTTGGCCCTGCACCGCGTGGCGCTCCGGAGGAAGCTCGCGCCGGCGGCGAAGCCGGCAGAGGCCAGGGCGAGGAGGGCCGCTGGAACGCGCGCGTCCGCCGTGGCCAGTCCCGTTGCTCCCGCCGTGCCGGCGAGCAGGGCCGCGGGAAAGCCGAGTGCGACATCGGCCTTGGCCCAGAACTCGGCGCGCCGGTGGGCCAGCGCTTTCTGGCGCGTCGCCTCGTCCCGTAAGCCGGCGATCTCGGCACGCACGTGGTCCAACGGATCGACGTCCGGGGTTCCGGTCGTGGTTGCGTTCGTGGGAGTGACCATGCCGGAATTCCAACACGCCCCGAACGGAAGGGACTTGGTTGAACACGACAGCCTTCGGGGGGCGCCGTCGTGGAGTCCGTACGGAAGCGTGGATGCCCAAGCACACGCGCGCGGCTCAGGTGCGTGATCCGTACCGCAGCGCGAACCACAGCTCCATCCGTACGTCCGCGTCGTCCAGGTCCATCCCGAGGAGCGTCGAGCAGCGGGCGATCCGCTGGCGCACCGTGTTGCGGTGGACGCCCAGGGCGACCGCCGTGCGGTCCCAGCTGCCGTGCAGCGAGAGCCAGACGCGCAGGGTCTCGGTGAGTGCGGGGGAGCCCGCCAGGGGCGCGAGGAGGGCGCGGGCGTGGACGGCGGCCTCGTCGGGCGCGATCAGCTCGCCGAGCCCGGCGTCGCGCTGGCGTGCCAGCGGCTCCCGGGTCGCCTCGGCCCGGCGCAGGGCGCGCGCGGCGGCGGTGTCGGCGGCGGAGAGGTCGGCGGGGGCGGCGGGGGCGCTCACACCGAGGGTCCAGCCCGGCTGCGGCTCGATCCGCCGGTCCCCGGAGAGCAGGACCCGTACGGTCGCGCCGTCCGCGTCCACCAGCGCGCTGCCCAGCGCCGCGCCGAGCGCCGACGCCGCGATCCGGTCGGACGGCGGGCCGGGCCGCGCGGCATGCACGACGGTCCACGGCCCCGGCCCGAGCGCCGGCGCCACCTCGGCGGGCGCCGCCCCCAGCAGCAGCCGCACCAGCGCGGCCGACCTCCCGGTCGCGTCCACGCCCTGGTGCGGTGCGGTCAGCAGCGACAGCAGGACGACGGCCATCCCGGCCACGGTGTGCCCGCCGGGCTCCCGCGCCTCGGTCGTGATGCCCAGCACGAGACCCTCGCTGCCGCCCAGCGCGTACGCGGAGAGGCTGACCCCGCCGACGGTGTCGGTGGCGGACGCGGGAGCGACGCGCCGGCCACTGCCGCCGGGGGCGTCGGCGGGGGCCGGCGGGGCCTCGGCACCGGGCGCGGCGCCCCCGGGCTCCTCCTCCGCCGCGGGCCTGACCACCGCGGCCAGCCGCACCAGGGCCTCGCGGGCATCGGGGGACGGCCGGCGCCCCGACGCGTACAGGACCGAGGCGTCCGGGGCGAGAAGCACCGCCCAGCCGCCGAGGCGGGACGCCAGCTGCTGCAGCACCGCCGGGACCGGGTCCGGGCGGGCGGCCGCGTTCGCCAGGCCCTGCTGGGCCTCGCTCACCCGGCGCACCTCCTGGAGGCGGACCTGGGCCATGAGCCGCCAGACCGCGCGGGCGATCGCCGTGAACGGGGTCTGCGGCGGCACCTCGACCAGCGGCAGCCTGTGCCTCTCGCACGCCTCGACCAGCGCGGCCGGGACGGTGTCGTGCACCGGCGCGACGCCGAAACCGATCGCCGCGCCGCCCGCCTCGACGACCCGGGCCGCGTACGTGTCCGGGTCCTTCAGCAGGACGCCCGCCGTCAGCAGCAGCTCGCCGCCCAGTAGATAGGGGTACGGATCGGCCATCTCCGAGGTGTGCACCCACTGGATGGCCACGCTCTGGGGGTCCGTGGTGCCCGCGACGAGCCGCAGGCCGAGGTCCTCACGGGCCAGCAGTGCGGCCAGCGGGATGGGTGGGGCCGGCGGGGCCGAAGGGGCGGAGGGGTGAGCGGTGGGGTCCGGCATGGTGGACGTTCCATCCGTGATCGTCGTCGAGAGTGGAGGAAATGTACACTTCATCGTCGCTTTTCGGCCACCTATCGTCGAGACGTCCAGCGGCCGCGGGTACGGGCGGATGTCCCCGCAGAAGAGCTGCTGCATCCCCCTCATGTTCTGCACGACACGCCACTGAGGTGAACGAAGGAGGGCCCCATGGCCGTCGACTACGCAGTGATCGTCGTCTATCTGGCCGGCATGCTGGCCATGGGCTGGTGGGGCATGCGCCGCGCCAAGTCCAAGAGTGAGTTCCTGGTGGCGGGCCGCAGGCTCGGCCCCTGGATGTACTCCGGCACCATGGCCGCCATCGTGCTCGGCGGCGCCTCCACCATCGGCGGCGTCGGCCTCGGCTACAAGTACGGCCTGTCCGGCGCCTGGATGGTCTTCACCATCGGCCTCGGCCTCCTCGCCCTCTCGGTCTTCTTCTCCGCGCGCATCGCCCGGCTGAAGGTCTACACCGTCTCCGAGATGCTCGACCTCCGCTACGGCGGCCGCGCCGGTCTCATCACCGGTGTCGTGATGTGGGCGTACACGCTGATGCTCGCGGTCACCTCCACCATCGCGTACGCCACGATCTTCGACGTCCTCTTCGACATGAACCGGACGATCGCGATCATCCTCGGCGGCTCGATCGTCGTCGCCTACTCCACGCTCGGCGGCATGTGGTCGATCACCCTCACCGACATGGTGCAGTTCGTCGTCAAGACGATCGGTGTGCTGCTCCTGCTGCTGCCCATCGCCGTGGTCAAGGCCGGCGGCTTCGCCGAGATGAAGGCCCAGCTGCCCACCGAGTACTTCGCCCCGCTCGGCATCGGCGGCGAGACGATCTTCACGTACGTGCTGATCTACACGTTCGGCATGCTGATCGGCCAGGACATCTGGCAGCGCGTCTTCACCGCCCGCAACGACAAGGTCGCCCGCTACGGCGGCACCGTCGCAGGTACGTACTGCCTCGTCTACGCCATCGCCGGCGCCGTCATCGGCACCGCGGCCAAGGTGCTCTACCCGAACCTCGCCAATGCCGACGACGCCTTCGCGACCATCGTCAAGGACGAACTTCCCCTGGGCGTGCGCGGCCTGGTCCTCGCCGCCGCGCTCGCCGCGGTGATGTCCACCTCGTCGGGCGCGCTGATCGCCTGCGCCACCGTCGCCAACAACGACATCTGGCAGCGGCTGCGCGGCGCCATCACCCACCACCGCGCCGACGGTGAGCCGCACGACGAGGTCAAGGGCAACCGGGCGTTCATCCTGGCCATGGGTGTCGCCGTCATCGTGATCGCCATCGGGCTGAACAACGTGATCGAGGCGCTGACGGTCGCGTACAACCTGCTCGTCGGCGGACTGCTGGTCCCGATCCTCGGCGGACTGCTCTGGAAGCGGGGCACGGTCCACGGCGCGCTGTCCGCGGTCGTCGTCGGCGGCCTCGCGGTCATCGGCCTGATGTGGCACTACGGCATCCTCGCCAACCAGCCCATCTACTACGGCCTGCTCGCCTCGCTCGCCACGTACGTCGTCGTCTCGCTGGCCACCAGGCCGACGGACGAGGCGATCCTGGCCAACTGGCGCGAGCGCCTCGCGGGCCGCGGCCCCGAGGCCGCCGACGAGCCGGCGGCGGAGCCGGCCGTCCCGGCCACCCCCTGAATCCCGTTACAGTCGAACGACTGCGAACAGTAGGAAAAGCGTAGGAAGAAGGCATACGTCATGAGCAGCAACGAAACGCCGCGCGGCCCCATCGACTCGTCCCGCGTCCCGCGGTACGCCGGACCCGCGACGTTCGCCCGGCTGCCTCGGCTCGACGAGGTCGGCACCACAGATGTCGCCGTCGTCGGCGTGCCCTTCGACGCCGGGGTCTCGTACCGCCCTGGCGCGCGCTTCGGCGGCAACGCCATCCGTGAGGCGTCGAGGCTCCTGCGTCCGTACAACCCGGCGCAGGACGCCTCGCCCTTCGCGCTCGCCCAGGTCGCGGATGCGGGTGACATCGCCGCCAACCCGTTCAACATCAACGAGGCCGTCGAGACCATCGAGGCCGCCGCGGACGATCTGCTGGGCACGGGTGCCCGGATGATGACGCTCGGCGGCGACCACACCATCGCGCTGCCGCTGCTGCGCTCGGTCGCCAAGAAGCACGGCCCCGTCGCGCTGCTCCACTTCGACGCGCACCTGGACACCTGGGACACGTACTTCGGCGCCGAGTACACCCACGGCACCCCGTTCCGCCGTGCCGTCGAGGAGGGCATCCTCGACACCGAGGCGCTCTCCCACGTCGGTATCCGCGGCCCGCTGTACGGCAAGCAGGACCTGACCGACGACGAGAAGATGGGCTTCGGCATCGTCACCTCGTCGGATGTCTACCGCCGTGGCGCCGACGAGGTCGCCGACCAGCTGCGCCAGCGCATCGGCGACCGCCCGCTCTACATCTCCATCGACATCGACTGCCTCGACCCGGCGCACGCCCCCGGCACCGGCACCCCTGAGGCCGGCGGCATGACCTCCCGTGAGCTGCTGGAGATCCTGCGCGGGCTCGCCTCCTGCAACCTGGTCTCCGCCGATGTCGTCGAGGTCGCCCCCGCGTACGACCACGCCGAGATCACCTCGGTCGCGGCCTCCCACACCGCGTACGAGCTGACCACGATCATGTCCCGCCAGATCGCCGCGAACCGCGCCGCCGGCGCGGAGCAGAGCACGAAGTAACCCCCGGCCCGCCGGCCCCGCGGGCACGGCGCCGGCCTGTTGCCGCGCCCGCAGGTCACGCCGGGCCGCTCCCGCGGCCCGGCGGCCCGCGGCCGGCGCAGGCGCGGAGGCCTGCTTGCGTCCAGGCCAAGCGCCGGGGCCGGAGCCGGCAATGGCCGGACCTGGCGGCCAGAGTCTGTGACGCAGGCCTGGCGCCGAGGGCATGCCGAAGGCCAGGGCCGGCGTCGGAGCCAGGACCGGGGCCACGGCAATGGCCGGGACCGGGGTCAGGGTCAGGGCAATGGCCGGGACCGGGAACCATCGCCGGGACCGGGAACCATCGCCAGGGCCGGGACCGACGGGCAGGACCATGGCCAGGGCCACGGGCCATGGGCACGGGCCAGGGAAGACTGGGGCCACGGCGACAGTCACGGCGAAAGCCGGGACCAGGACCACGGTCCCTGGCCATGGGCAGGGCCATGGCCAGGGAGGACCGGGACCAGGACCACGGCAACGGTCACGGCCGGGACCAGGGCGACAGTCACGGCGAAAGCCGGGACCAGGACCACGGCCACGGCCAGGGCCACGGCAATGGCCCGACCAGGGCCGAGCCCGGAGGTCGAGCACCCGGGCCCTGCGCCACGGCTGGTCCGGTACCGAGGAAACGGCCGACGCCAGGCCGGGTGCGTCCGGCACGCTCCGGCGGAAGGGCATCAAGGAAGGGACACCCCATGACCCACGACCACGACCTCGTACTGCGCCCCACGGCGACGCAGATCGCGGCCGCGCTCAACCCGCCGGCCGGGCGCAACGGCGGCGACCTCGTCGTCGAGACCCTGGCCGGGCTCGGCGCGACCACGGTCTTCGGCCTGCCGGGGCAGCACGCACTCGGCATGTTCGACGCGCTGCGCCGGTCCGACCTGAGGTACGTCGGCCTCCGGGTCGAGAACAACGCGGGCTTCGCCGCCGACGCGTACGGCCGGATCACCGGCCAGGTCGCCCCGCTGCTGCTCTCCACCGGGCCCGGCGCGCTGACCTCGCTCGCCGCGCTCCAGGAGGCCGCGGCGGCCAGCGCCCCGGTGCTGGCGATCTCCAGCCAGATCCCGTCCGCGGGCCTCGGCGGCGGGCGCCACGGCTATCTGCACGAACTGCGCGACCAGAAGGCGTCGTTCCGCGACATCGTGAAGTCCGTGCACACGGTGCGCACGGCTTCGCAGATCCCGTCGGCGATCGCTGCCGCCTGGGAGTCCGCGCTGAGCGCCCCGCACGGCCCGGTCTGGGTGGAGATCCCGCAGGACGTGCTGCTCGCCGAGACGGACCTGCCGGTCGTGACGGCCATGGACGCGACCCCGCGCGACCTGGTCCCGCGCCCGGAGCTGACCGCCGTCGCCGCGCACCTGCTGCAGAACGCCGAGCGCCCCGCGATCATCGCGGGCGGCGGTGTCGTACGCTCCGACGCCTCCGGCAAGCTGCTGGCGCTCGCCGAGAAGCTGGACGCCCCGGTCGTCACCACCTTCGGCGGCAAGGGTGCCTTCCCATGGGAGCACCCGCTGTCGATGCAGTCCTGGCTGGAGGACCGGCACACCACCGACTTCCTGGAGGATGCCGACGTCCTCCTGGTCATCGGCTCGGGTCTCGGTGAACTCTCCTCGAACTACCACACGTTCGCGCCGCGCGGCCGGGTCGTCCAGATCGAGGCCGACCTCGGCAAGCTGGAGTCCAATCACGCCTGCCTCGGCATCCACGCCGACGCCCGTATCGCGCTCGCCGCGCTCATCGAGACGGTCGAGGACCGGCGCGACCCGTCGGCCGCCGAGCGGGTCGCGACCCTGCTCGCGAAGGTGCGGGAGCGGATCGCCGGCCAGGAGCTGACCCTGGAGCAGGAGCTGCTCGCCGCGGTCCGCGAGGCCCTGCCGGACGATTCGCCGAGCTTCTGGGACATGACGATCCTGGCCTACTGGGCCTGGTCCGCCTTCGACGCCCGGCACCCCAACACCATGCACTCCGCGCAGGGCGCCGGCGGCCTCGGCTACGGCTTCCCGGCGGCGCTCGGTGCCGCCGCGGCGGACCCCGGCCGGCCGGTGCTCGCGGTGTCCGGTGACGGCGGCGCGATGTACTCGATCGCGGAGCTGGCGACCGCGAAGCAGTACGGCCTGCCGGTGACCTGGCTGATCGTCGACGACGGCGGCTACGGCATCCTGCGCGAGTACATGACGGACGCCTTCGGCGAGGCCACGGCGACCGAGCTGTCCCGCCCGGACTTCGTCGCGCTCGCCGAGTCCTTCGGGGTGCCCGCGGTCCGTACGACGACGGAGTCGCTGCGCGAGGATCTGGCCAAGTCCCTGGCTCAGCCCGGGCCTTCGGTGGTCGTCCTGCCGGCGCTGCTGAAGATGTTCGCGCCGACGCACCTCTGAGGCGGGCGCGCCGCACGGGCGGGCGTGGGCGCTGTGACACGACAGCGCCCACGCCCGTACGGCTCTCCGTGTTCCCGTACAACTTTTCGCCATCCGGTGAGTCTTCCGATGCGTGACTCACCACTCCATTTCCCGCCGCCGCAGACGCGGCGCTCTCGGTGCGGCCCTCGCCGTGGGAGTGCTCGTGCCGACCGCCTTGTCGGCAGCGCCCGCTTCCGCCGTGACCCCCGCCGCGGTCTGCACCTCACTCACGCCGGGTCTCGGCGCCAAGCTCGCCGCGGACATCAACGCCGCCCTGGCGGGCCGTGCCTCGACGACGGCCATTTTCGTCAACGACCGGGGCAGCGGAACGAGCTGCTACCTGCGGCACGAGCAGCAATTCGACTCGGCCAGCGTGGTCAAGGTGATCGTGCTCGCCACCCTTCTGTGGGACGCGCAGAAGAGCGGCCGGGCGCTGACCTACACCGAGAAGACCCGCGCCAAGGCCATGATCACGCAGTCGGACAACACCGCGACCAGCGCGCTGTGGCGCCAGCTCGGTGTGACCAAGATCCAGAACTTCCTCCGTGCCGCCGGCATGACCAAGACCGTGCCCGGCTCCGGCGGCTACTGGGGACTCACCCAGATCACCGCCTACGACCAGCAGAAGCTGCTGTCGAGGATCACGGTGAGGAACGGCCTGCTGACGGACGCCTCGCGCGCCTACATCCTCCAGCTGATGAACGCCGTCATCACGTCGCAGCGCTGGGGCACCCCGGCCGGCGCGCCCAGCACCGTGAAGGTTCATGTCAAGAACGGCTGGCTGTCCCGGGCCACCCACGGCTGGCGGGTGCACAGCATCGGGGCCTTCACCAGCACCACGAAGAACTACACGATCACCGTTCTGACGCACGACAACACGACGATGACCTACGGAGTCAACACCATCCAGGCCGTCGCCCGCGTCGTCCACAAGGACCTCAACCCGACGGCGACGTTGACCTCCACGGTCACACCGCCCGCCGTCCCGCAGGAAGCCGCGGTGCCGGTGCCGGAGCTCGGACCGGCGTACTGAAGCGCTCCGAGGTCCTGGGTCCTAGGTCCGTCCTAGGACCTCAGACCGTACTTCGTCGCGGCGGGATGAAATCCGCCCGCGCCCGCGTTGGTGCCTTCCGGTAGATCAGGATCGAAATCCGGAGCCGGGAGGCACCCGTGGCGGCGGCGTCAGAGCAATCATGGGCACGGCGGCTGGCCGGATACGCCTGGCGGTACCGGCGGAACGTCGTGCTCGCCCTCGGGTCGTCCCTCGTCGGCATGGCCGTGATGGCCGTCGTCCCGCTGATCACCAAGGTCGTCATCGACGACGTCATCGGTGCGCACACGCGGTCCCTTGCCGTCTGGACCGGACTGCTGATCGCCGCTGCGGTCGTCGTCTACGTCCTCACGTACATCCGCCGCTACTACGGCGGACGACTCGCCCTCGACGTCCAGCACGACCTCCGTACCGAGATGTACGGCACGATCAGCCGGCTCGACGGGCGGCGCCAGGACGAGCTGTCCACCGGCCAGGTCGTCGGCCGCGCCACCAGCGACCTCCAGCTCATCCAGGGTCTGCTCTTCATGCTCCCGATGACGATCGGGAACTTCCTGCTCTTCCTCATCTCCCTCGGCGTCATGGCCTGGCTGTCGCTGCCGCTCACCCTGGTGGCGCTCGCCGTCGCCCCCGCGCTGTGGTTCATCGCCAAGCGCAGCCGGGTGAAGCTGCACCCCGCCACCTGGTACGCCCAGCAGCAGGCCGCCGCCGTCGCGGGAGTGGTCGACGGGGCCGTCTCCGGCGTCCGCGTCGTCAAGGGCTTCGGCCAGGAGGACCAGGAGACCGGAAAGCTCAGGGACGTCGGCCGCAGGCTCTTCGCCGGCCGGCTGCGCACGATCCGGCTGAACGCCACGTACACCCCCGCCCTGCAGTCCGTGCCCGCGCTCGGGCAGGTGGCGATGCTTGCGCTGGGCGGCTGGCTGGCCACGCGCGGGCAGATCACCCTCGGTACGTTCGTCGCTTTCTCGACCTATCTCGCGCAGCTCGTCGGGCCGGTGCGGATGCTCGCCATGGTGCTGACCGTGGGCCAGCAGGCGCGTGCCGGTGTGGAGAGGGTCCTGGAGCTCATCGACACCGAGCCGACGATCAAGGACGGTACGAAGGAGCTTCCCGCGGACGCCCCGGCGACGGTCGAGTTCGACGACGTCGGCTTCTCGTACGGGAACGGGGACTCCACGCAGCCCGTGCTGGACGGCTTCTCGCTGGAGATCCGGCCGGGCGAGACCGTTGCCGTCGTCGGCTCGTCCGGCAGCGGCAAGTCCACCGTCTCGCTGCTGCTGCCGCGCTTCTACGACGTGACGCGCGGCGCCGTCCTCGTCGGCGGCCACGACGTCCGCGAACTGACCCTGGACTCGCTGCGGGCCGCCATCGGCCTCGTACCGGAGGACAGCTTCCTCTTCTCCGACACCGTCCGCGCGAACATCGCGTACGGAAAGCCCGACGCGACGGACGAGGAGATCGTCCAGGCCGCGCGCACCGCGCAGGCGAACCGTTTCATCGACGAGCTGCCCGACGGCTACGACACCAAGGTCGGCGAGCACGGCCTCACCCTCTCCGGCGGCCAGCGCCAGCGCATCGCCCTCGCCCGCGCGATCCTCGCCGACCCCCGGCTGCTGCTCCTCGACGACGCGACGTCCGCCGTGGACGCGCGCGTCGAGCACGAGATCCACGAGGCGCTGCGCGGCGTCATGGCCGGACGCACGACCCTGCTGATCGCCCACCGCCGCTCCACGCTCGGCCTCGCCGACCGGATCGCCGTCCTCGACGATGGCCGGCTGGCCGACATCGGCACCCATGAGGAGCTGCAGGAACGTTCCGCGCTGTACCGGCGGCTGCTGACCGACCCCGACGAGCTGGGCGGCGTCTCGCCGGGGCACGCCGTTCCCGTGGAGCTGCCGGAGGACCGGACGGTTCTGGAGGAGCTCGAGGCGGAGTTCGACGCCGAGCGCGGCATCACGCCCCCGCTCTGGGTGCGCAAGGAAGAGGCCGAGGAGGACGAGGCCGCCGGCGCCACACCCGAGCTGCTGGCCCAGGTCGCGGCGCTGCCCCCGGCCGGCGACACACCCCAGGTCGACGAGGCACGGGCGGTGACGCCCGAGGACTCGTACGGGCTGCGCCGGCTGCTGCGCGGCTTCGGGCGGCCGCTGCTGCTCAGCCTGCTGCTCGTCGCGGTGGATGCGGGCATGGGCCTGCTGCTGCCGGTGCTGATCCGGCACGGCATCGACGACGGTGTGGAGAAGGTGGCGCTGGGCGCGGTGTGGGCGGCGTCCGGTTTCGCCCTGTTCACGGTGGTGGTGCAGTGGGCGGCGCAGATCGGCGAGACCCGGATGACCGGACGCACGGGCGAGCGAATCCTCTATGCGCTCAGGCTGAAGATCTTCGCGCAGCTGCAGCGGCTCGGGCTCGACTACTACGAGCGTGAGCTGACCGGCCGCATCATGACCCGGATGACGACGGACGTGGATGCCCTGTCCACCTTCCTGCAGACCGGTCTCGTCACCGCCTTCGTCTCCGTCGTCACCTTCTTCGGCATCATGGTCGTGCTGGTCGTGATCGATGTGCAGCTGGCGCTGGTGGTCTTCGCGACCCTGCCGGTGCTGCTCGTCGGCACGTTCTTCTTCCGCCGTAAGTCGGTGAAGGCGTACGAACTGGCCCGTGAGCGGATCAGCGTCGTCAACGCCGACCTCCAGGAGTCGGTCAGCGGGCTGCGGATCGTGCAGGCCTTCCGCCGAGAGCGCTCGGGCAACCAGCGGTTCGTGGAGCGCAGCGAGAGCTACCGCGAGGCACGGGTGCGCGGCCAGTGGCTGATCTCCGTGTACTTCCCGTTCGTGCAGCTGCTGTCGTCGGTGGCGGCCGCGGCCGTGCTGATCGTCGGCGCCGGGCGGATCGAGGCGGGGACCCTCACGACGGGTGCGCTGGTGGCGTATCTCCTCTACATCGACCTGTTCTTCGCGCCCGTGCAGCAGCTGTCGCAGGTCTTCGACGGCTACCAGCAGGCGACGGTGTCGCTGGGGCGCATCCAGGAGCTGCTGCGCGAGCCGACGTCGACGGCCGAGGCGCGCGAGCCGCTCGATGTGCTGTCGCTGCGCGGTGAGATCGCCTTCGAGGACGTGTCGTTCGCCTATGGCGACGACGAAGAGGCGCTGACCGGAGTCGACCTGCGGATCCCGGCCGGGCAGACGGTCGCCTTCGTCGGGGAGACGGGCGCCGGCAAGTCCACACTGGTCAAGCTGGTGGCGCGGTTCTACGACCCGACGAGCGGACGGGTCACCGCCGACGGCACCGATCTGCGCGAGCTGGACCTCACCGCGTACCGGCACCGGCTCGGTGTCGTCCCGCAGGAGGCGTACCTCTTCCCGGGCCCGGTGCGTGACGCGATCGCGTACGGGCGTCCGGAGGCGACCGACGCCGAGGTGGAGGCGGCGGCGCGCGCGGTCGGCGCCCACGACATGATCGCCACCCTGGACGGCGGCTATCTCCACGAGGTCGCCGAGCGCGGACGCAACCTCTCGGCCGGCCAGCGCCAGCTCATCGCCCTCGCGCGGGCGGAGCTCGTCGACCCGGACGTGCTGCTGCTCGACGAGGCGACCGCCGCGCTGGACCTGGCCACCGAGGCGCAGGTCAACCAGGCCACGGACCGGCTCACCGGCCGCCGTACGACACTCGTCGTCGCCCACCGCCTCACCACCGCCGCCCGCGCCGACCGCGTGGTCGTCATGGCGCACGGCCGGGTCGTCGAGGACGGCACGCACGACGAGCTGCTGGCCCTCGGCGGGCGATACGCCGAGCTGTGGCGGACGTTCGTCGGGGAAGAGGCTCCCGCTCCGGCCTGATCCGGATGTGTGCAGGCCCCCGCAGGGCCCGGACGGCAACCGTCCGGGCCCTTGTTGCGTCGTACGTCAGTACGGCTTGGTGTCTGAGGGGAGCAAGGGTGTTCGGAAGACTGGTGGTGCACGTACTCGCGGTGCTCTCGGTCGTCGTGGCGCTGTCACTGACGGGTCCTGGGACGCAGGGTGCCGCGGCCATGTCCGCGTGCACCGGCCGCCCGTCGAAGACGGTCGGGTTCGCCGCCGGGGAGCTGCGCATCTACAAGACCCGGCAGTACGTGTGCGCCCTCACCGTCGCCAGGCAGCCCGGCACCCGGCGGGCCATGGCGGTGTCCCTCCAGCCGCGCGGTGGCCGCGCCGCCGTGGACAAGGGGCGCTTCGTCCAGCAGGCCGGACCGGTCACCGTCCATGCCCTCAACCGCTGCGTCCGCGCCTCGGGTTCCATCGCCGGGAAGAGCGTCTCGACCGGCTGGATCCTCTGCTGACGCCTGTGCCGGCCGGCTGACGCCGGTGCCGACTGTTGTGCGGCGACCCAATTGGGTCTGGCGATACGGGTGTTGCGCCCGCTAGGTTCACCGACACCGTTGTGAACCAAGGGGAGGGTGCATGCGCAGAACGCTCAGATGGCTGTTGTCGCTGGTCGTGCTCATAGGCACGGCGGGAGCGACGGCGAGTGCGGCCACCGCCGCCGAGCCGGCCACCGGCTCATCGGAAGCGTCCACCGATATCAAGGACCGGATCCTCGCGATCCCCGGAGTGAGCCTGATCGAGGAGAAGCCGTACCCCGGCTACCGCTACTTCGTCCTCAACTTCACCCAGCCGGTCGACCACCGGCACCCGTCCAAGGGCACGTTCCAGCAGCGCATCACCCTGCTGCACAAGGACACGTCACGTCCGACCGTCTTCTACACCAGCGGCTACAGCGTCTCCACGAACCCCGGCCGTCGCGAGCCGACGCAGATCGTGGACGGCAACCAGGTCTCGCTGGAGTACCGCTTCTTCACTCCGTCCCGGCCCGATCCGGCGGACTGGTCCAAGCTCGACATCTGGCAGGCCGCGAGCGATCAGCACCGTGTCTTCACCGCGCTGAAGAAGATCTACGACAAGAAGTGGATAGCCACGGGCGGTTCCAAGGGCGGCATGACCGCGACCTATTACGAGCGCTTCTATCCGCGTGACATGGACGGCGTTGTCGCGTACGTCGCTCCCAACGACGTGAACAACCAGGAGGACTCGGCCTACGACCGGTTCTTCGAGCAGGTCGGCACCAAGGAGTGCCGCGACAGGCTGAACGCGGTGCAGCGAGAGGCGCTTGTCCGCCGCGAGCCGCTGGAGGCCCGTTACACCGCGTACGCGGCCGAGAACGGCTACACCTTCAACACGGTCGGTTCGCTCGACAAGGCATTCGAGGCCGTTGTCCTCGACTACACCTGGGCCTTCTGGCAGTACAGCCTGCTGGCCGACTGCGCAACGATCCCGGTCGCGGCCACCGCCACCGACCAGGAGATCTGGGACAGCGTCGACGCGATCTCCGGCTTCTCCTTCTACACCGACCAGGGCCTGACCCCGTACACGCCGTACTACTACCAGGCCGGCACGGAGCTGGGCTCGCCCGACATCGCGCTGCCGCATCTCAACGGCCTGAGCCGCTACGGCTATCAGCCGCCGCGGAACTTCGTGCCGAGGGACATCCCGATGCGGTTCAAGCCGTGGGTCATGAACGACGTGGACAGCTGGGTCAGGCACAACGCCCAGCGGATGCTCTTCGTCTACGGGCAGAACGACCCGTGGGGCGCGGAGCGGTTCCGCCTCGGCAAGGGCACGCGGGACAGCTACGTCTTCACCGCACCGGGTGCCAACCACGGTGCCAACGTGGCCCGTCTGAACCCCGAGGAGAAGGCGAAGGCCACCGCCCGGATCCTGGAGTGGGCGGGCGTCGCACCGGCCGCCGTCCAGGCCGACCCGTCCAAGGCGAAGCGGCTGACGAAGCCTGACGCGAAGCTCGACAAGCAGAACATCGAGCGGGAGCCGTTCACGCTGCGGCCGTAGTCGCTGTTGCTGATGCTGCTGTGGGCTGCGTTCGCCGTGTGCGCTCCGTGCGCGTTACACACGGCGGGCGCAGCCCACCGGCCTTTCGCCGCCCAACTGGACGTACAGATCGGTCGCCGGCGGGCACTGTGACCGCTTCTGCACCGCGGACGCCACCTCGAACTCGGGCCGCTGCTCGCCCGAACCGTCGCATGCCGTCTCCTTCACCTGCCCCTTGCGGGAGGTGTAGACGCAGTCGCCGGGCACGGTGTGCGGTCCGCCGCCCCCACCCGGGTCGCCGGGATGGGGCGGTTCCAGATTGCGCATGCACGCGTAGCCCTGCGGCACGGTCCCGTCGCCGTCCTCGTCGGCCGACGGCCGGCTCTCGGAGATGTGCAGGACGAAGTCGGTCGCGGCCGGGCAGGCGGGCCCGTCCGCCTGGCGCCCTTCGTGACGCACGACGACCCGGGCGGACGCCTTCTCGCTCGTGCACGGCACCTCACGGACGTCGCCCCTGCCGCGGCTGCTGCAGTCGCCGGACCCCAGGAACACCGCCCCGTACCCGGACGGCCCGGACGGGTTCGCCGTCCGGCTCCCGTTCCCGTTCCCGTTCCCGTTCCCGCTCCCGCTCCCGGTCCCGGTCTCCCGGGAACCGTCCGCGTCCGAGCCGCCGTGCCCCGGCGACCGCTGACAACCGAGGGCGCCGCCGATGACGAGCGCGACACACACCACCCCCACGCCCACTCGCGGCATACGCATGCAATTCCCCCCGGTCGGTCCGTCCCAGCGTGGCCCGCGGAAGCGGGCGCACGCCAGGGGAGCGGGGGGCTTTCCGCCGTGTGGGGGTGGTCAGCCGGTGGCGCGGCGTACACCGGGCTACGCCTTAATACGTCAGCCCGTATCCGACCGGGTACAGCACCTGGGCCGGATCGTCCGCGCGCTGCACGGGCACCGGCAGCCTGCCCTCCGGCTCGGCCCGGCCCGCGATCACCCTTGCGGCGGCGCGCAGTTCGACGTCCGTCCAGCTGTAGGCGGCGAGCGCGGCGGCGAAGCCGGTGCCGGTCAGCTGGGCGATGTCGTACGGGTTGCGGATGGCGACCGTGACCACGGGCACGCCGGTCGTCGCGAGCCGGGACACGAGGGTGCGCTGGGGGCTGGTGGCCGAGACGTTGTACGTACCGACGACCACGACATCCTTGCCGGCCGCGGCGGCCACCGCCTCGTCGATCTTCGCGGCGGTCGGGGTGATGCCGGTGGACAGCGCCGTGGCGGCGAAGCCCAGTTCGGTGAAGGCCTTGGCCAGGGTGGCCGTGGGCGGGCCGGTCGTGCCGGAGGGGGATGCCGGGTCCGCGCCGACGACGAGGACGTTGGCGTGGCTGCGGCGGGAGAGCGGCAGGAAGCCGTTCTCGTTCGCCAGCAGGGTGGTGGTCTCCCCGGCGATCCGGTCGGCGGCGGCGAGGTGGCTGTGGGTGCCGACCGTGCGGTCCACGCCCTCGTGCGAGACGAACGGGTCGCGGAACAGCCCGAGTTTCGACTTCAGGTGAAGGATGCGCAGGATCGACTCCTCGATGCGCTCTTCGGTCACCTCGCCGCTCTTGACCGCCTCGAGCACGGCGCTCCAGGCGATGCTCAGGCTCGGCGGGTTGAGCAGCTGGTCGCAGCCCGCCTTCAGCGCGAGCACGGGGACGCGGTCGTCGCCGTACTTCTGGCGCACACCCGCCATGCCGAGGGAGTCGGTGACCACGACCCCGTCGTAGCCGAGCTGCTCGCGCAGGATGCCGGTGAGGATGGGCCGGGAGAGCGTCGCCGGGTCCTCGCTCGGGTCGAGGGCGGGGACCACGATGTGCGCGGTCATGATCGAGTCGATCCCGGCGGCGATGGCGGCCCGGAACGGCGGCGCGTCCAGCTCGCCCCACTGCTCACGCGTGTGGTGGATGGTGGGCAGGGCGTAGTGGCTGTCGTCCTTGGTGTCGCCGTGCCCCGGGAAGTGCTTGGACGTGGCGGCGATGCCCGCGCCCTGGTAGCCGCGCACCTGGGCGGCGACGAGCCCGGCCACGGCCTGCGGGTCGGCGCCGAAGGAGCGTACGCCTATGACGGGGTTGGCCGGGTTCACGTTCACATCGGCGACCGGCGCGTAGTTCTGCGTGATGCCCATCGCGGCGAGCTCGGCGCCCGCGATCCGGGCGGCCTCGCGGGCGCGTGAGCGCGAGCCGCCCGCCCCGAGCGCCATCGCGCCCGGCATGAGGGTCGCGGGCTTCCCGACCCGGGCGACGATGCCCTGCTCCTGGTCGGTGGATATCAGCAGGGGAACGGGCGTGGGCTGGGCGAGGCCCGCCTGCTGGATGCCGTTGGAGAGGTCGGCGATCTGGTGGGGGTTGCGGGTGTTGTGCGCCCAGGCGAAGTAGATGATGCCGCCCACGTGGTAACGCTCGATCAGCTCGGCGGCGGTCCTGACGCCGATCTCGTTGAGGTTGGCGGCGATGTCGGCCTGGTCGGGGGCGGTGGCGGAGTGCCCGTACACCCGCATGACGAAGAGCTGGCCGACCTTCTCCTCCAGACTCATCCGGGATATGAGGCGCTTGAGACGGTCGCGTGTGGCGGCTTCGGCGTCGCCCGGGCCGGAGGCGAAGGCCGACGCCGGGGCGAGAGCGACGGCCGCTGCTCCGGCGGCGGTCGCGGCGAGGAGTGTACGTCTGGAGGGGGTGGTCCGGTCCTGCACTGGTGCTCCTCCCGTGAAGGAAACTTCCAAGGAGCCACGGATATCCGGAAAGTAACTGCCAGTCAAGGGTTGCGGCAGGGGCCGACGTACGGGGGGAAGGCCGCCACCGGCGCTAGGGAGGGGGCGCACCGGTGGCGGCGTGCGCTGCCGGCCGCAGGCGGCTGGAGAGGGGAGTCAGCGATCGCAGCCAGCAGCGAGGGCCGACACCGCTCTGCGGTGACTCACCGGCAGGACGGCACTTGGACGGTGCGGGGTCGGCGCTGGTTCCCCGTACTGCGAAGTTCCCCCGCATTCCAGGACATTGGTGCGGATGATGCCGTCGTGGCTCTGGCCGGGCTCATATGTACCTCAACGTGCGTCAGCGCCACTCCTGTACGTCGACGAGCGTGCCCGCCGTCAGGTCCGGGTGTCCCCAGAAGTCCCCGACCTGGGTCGCCACGACAAGCACCGGTCGCCCATCGCTGCCGAGGTGCGCGGTGTAGAACCCGAACACCCACGACGGCTCCGCGACCAGGTCCCGCGGCGGCTTGAGCCGCACCAGCTCCGTCCCGTCGGCCTCGTACACGACCGCGTTGTCCGACGGGGTGTACGGCGTGTCGTCGAGGGCCTCGACGACGAGAACCCGGCCGTCCCACGCCAGTGCGGCCTGCGTGGGCCGCGCGTACACCTTCTCCACGGTCCGTCCGTCGTCCGTCCAGCGCACGACCCGGTCGCCGTGGCTCCAGCCGATGACGACGGGTGCGCGGTGGCGGGAAGCCTGGGGGCTCCGCGTGATCCGCGGGTGCTGGTCGTGCGGGTCCTGGCTCACGGGGAATCTCCACGGGTTGCCGACGGAAACCACCGCTTCCAGCCTACTCACCTCCCCTCCGGCAACTTCCTTTAGCGTTGCTTCCATCAACCATGTAGTAATCCGCACTGGTGCTACATGGTTGCCACCGGTGAAGCTCTACCCATGCGCCCCGCCCATGTCGCTCTCGCCGCCCTCGTCGCAGCCGTCTGGGGCGTGAACTTCGTCGTCGTCGAGATCGGCCTCCAGCACTTTCCCCCTCTCCTCTTCTCGGCCCTGCGCTTCCTGGTCGCCGCCCTTCCGGCGGTGTTCTTCGTCGGCCGGCCCAAGGTGGCCTGGAAGTGGGTCATCGCCGTCGGCCTGGTGCTGGGCGTCGCCAAGTTCGGCCTGCTCTTCACCGGCATGAACGAAGGTGCACCGGCCGGGCTGTCCTCCCTGATCCTCCAGGTCCAGGCTGTCTTCACCGCGCTCTTCGCGTTCCTGGCACTGGGCGAGCGACCGGGCAGAACGCGTGTACTCGGCATGCTGATCGCCCTCTCGGGCATCGGGGTGGCCGCGGTCGACGAGGGCGGCTCGGGCCCGTTGACCGGCTTCGCCCTGGTGATCGCGGCGGCGGCCTGCTGGGGCGTGTCCAATGTCCTCACCCGCAAGGCATCCCCGCCCGACGCCCTCAACTTCATGGTCTGGGTCTCGGTCGTCCCCGTACTCCCCCTGCTCGCCCTCTCCCTTCTGCTGGAAGGCCCGGACCAGGACCTCGCAGCACTCCGCGCCCTCGACTGGGCGGGCGTCGGCGTCATCGTCTACGTCGCCTGGATCACGACGGTCTTCGGCTTCGGCGCCTGGGGCTGGCTCCTTCGCCGCCATCCTGCCTCGTCCGTGGCCCCGTTCTCCCTCCTCGTCCCGGCCTTCGGCATGTCGTCCGCGGCCCTCTTCCTGGACGAGCCGGTCAGCCCCCTCCGCTGGTGCGCGGCAGCCCTCCTCGTCGGTGGAGTCGCGCTCACCTCCCTGGCCCGGACAGCGACTCCAGGTGCTCCTTCCCCGCCGCCAGCAGCGCCGGCAGGCCCGGCGCTTGCGGATGCCAGCGCTGCTCGTACTCCCAGCACACCCAGCCGTCCTCGTCCGTGAGGGCCAGGCACTTTGCGAGGGGCAGGACGCCGGTGCCGAGGGGGAGGGGACTGAGGTCCTCCCGCGAGGCGACGTCCTTGACCTGGACATAGCCGAGGAACGGGGCGAGGGCGGCATGGGTGACGGCCGGGGCCTCGCCGTCCAGCCAGGGGTGCAGGACGTCCCACAGCGCGCCCACATGGCGATGGCCGACCGTGCCGAGGACACGGGATACCGCCGCGCCTGTGCGGTGCGAGTCATGCGTCTCCAGCAGGATCCGCACGCCCAGGTCCGCCGCGGTCTCCGCCGCCGCGGCCAACCGGCGCGCCGCTGTCGCGTCCGCCGTCTCCTGGTCCTGGTCGCCGCCGCCGGGGAAGACCCGTATGAAGGAGGCTCCCAAGTCCCTGGCCAGCCACAGCAGTTCGTCGAGCTCCTGGCGCACGGCCTCGTCGTCGCCCGCGGCCGCCACCCGTGCGTAGCCGGCGACGGTCAGGATCTCCACGCCTGCGCGGGCGAACTCGTCCACCACCGCGGCCCGTTCGCGCATCCCGATTCTCAGGTGGACCGGCTCCTCGGGGTCGGCCCTCAGCTCCACTCCCTGGTAGCCGGCCGCGGCGGCGAGGCCGGCCACCTCGGAGACGGGCATCCCGGGAACCCCGAGCGTCGAGAAGGCGAGCCTCACTTGGGTGATCCTTCCTGGAGGGCGAGCCGCCAGTCCTGGCCGACCAGATCCGCCCCGAACGAGCGGTGGGGCTTTTCGGCGACGAGGGTGAAACCGGCGCGCTGATATATCTTGCGGGCGGCGGTCAGCACGTCGTTCGTCCACAGCACCAGCTCCCGGTAACCGACCTCGCGGGCGAAGTTCACGACCGCGCCCACCAGCCGGTCCCCGAGGCCGTGCCCGCGCGCCTCCGGTTCGACCAGAAGCAGTCTCAGCCGCGCGGTGGCCGGTGCCTCGTCCCGTACGCACATCACCGACCCGACCGGGCGGCCGTCCAGCTCCGCTATCCATACCCGCTCCAGATGCGGGTCGTGGTCCTGGGCGAAGTCGGCGACTATGCGGGCGACCAGGCCTTCGAAGTCGGTGTTCCACCCGAACTCCGCGGCATAGAGCGCGCCATGGCGCTGGACGATCCAGCCCAGGTCGCCGGGGACGGGATCGCGCAGCACGGGCCCCTCACGACGCCGGTCCTGGTCGGGGCGGGCCTCGCCCAGTATCTCCCGCACCGTGCGCAGCGCGTCCGTCAAGCGGGGGCGGTCGTCCGTCGGCACGGCGGACACCAGCTTGCCGACGGCTTCCCGCGACCGCTCGTCCAACAGCGCGGTCGCCTCGCGCCCGCGCTCGGTGAGCGTGATGCGCTGGCGCCGCGAGTCCACCTCCGAGGGGGCCCGCTCGACCAGACCTTCCCGCTCGAACTTGCCGAGCAGCCGGCTCAGATACCCCGCATCCAGGGAGAGCTCCATCCGGAGGTCGGCGGCGTCCGTGCGCGGGGCGTGCGCCAGCTCGTACAGCACGCGGGACTCGGTCAGTGTGTACGGGGTGTACAGATGTTTGCTGTAGTCGAGCGCGCCGATGAGGTTCGTGTAGAAGCGGTTGAAAGCGCGGATGTCGTGAATGACCATGATCCACCCGTGACCTTTCTTTGACTGAGTCAAGGCTAGGTTCGGGTGTCAACCTCCGACAAGGCCTGTGGATAACGTGCCCCCGAGCCCGGACCGAGCAGGTCGCAGACGCGCCGCGAGCCGCCCCCGGCCCGGCCGTCCCCGTCGAGTCGCTCCGCCAGGGCCCGTCCCGGCCTTACCGCTTCTTCGGCGGCGCCGTCGACGCCCGTGCCATCAGCTCCGCGCCGATCGTCGCGATGCCCCCGGGCGGGGGCGCCTCCTTGCCCATGGCCAGCCGTCCCGCCCGTACCCCCGCTTCGTGGAGCGGCAGTCGTACCGTCGTCAGTGCCGGGACCGCGTCGACGGAGAACGGAAGGTCGTCGAAGCCGGCCACCGAGACGTCCTCCGGAATGCGCAGGCCCTGATCCCGCAGGGCCGCACAAGCGCCCAGTGCCACCGTGTCGTTGGCAGCGACGACGGCCGTCAGATCCGGGTCGCGGCGCAGTAGCTCCAGCGTGGCGTCGTAGCCGGAGCGCCGGTCGTACGAGCCGTGCACGATGAGCTGCGCGTGATCCTCGGTGGCCGTGTCGATCCCCGCCGCAGCGAGCGCCGCCCGGTGGCCCTCGAGCCGGTGGCGGGTCGTGGTCCGCTCCGCCGGCCCGGCCACGTACCCGATCCGCCGGTGCCCCAGCGTGATCAGGTGCTCGGTGAGCCGCCGCCCGCCGCCCCGGTTGTCGAAGGCGAGCGTCGCCGTGACGGACTCGCCCGGCACGGGCGGTCGGCCGCACAGCACCACCGTCGTCCCCGCATCGGCGAGCTTCGCCAGCTTGGCGGACATCGCGGCGATGTGGTCCGGGTCCTCCAGGGATCCTCCGGTGAGGACGACCGCCGCGGCCCGCTGTCGCTGCAGCAGGGTGAGATAGGTCAGTTCGCGCTCGGGCGAGCCGCCCGTGTTGCAGACCACCGCCAGCTTCTCGCCGCCCGCGCGCCCGGAAGCGCCCTCGCCGATCGCGGTCTGCGCGGCCCCGGCCATGATCCCGAAGAAGGGGTCGGCAATGTCGTTGACCAGGATGCCGACCAGGTCGGACGTGGCCGCGGCGAGCGAGCTGGCCGGCCCGTTCAGGACGTAATCGAGCTCGTCGACGGCGCGGAGCACCCGCTCCCGAGTCGTCGCGGCGACAGGGTAGTTGCCGTTGAGCACCCGGGAGACGGTCGCCGGGGACACCCGGGCGCGGGCCGCAACATCCGCCAGCGTGACTGTCATCGCTTTCCTCCGGGGGGAGATCGGGCCGAGCCCTTGCAGGGCCACTGTGCGCAGGCTAGCGTCATAGCGCATAGAAAGCGCTTGCTGTCACCGTTTCGCGACCGTATCGAGGACACATCGAGGACACGAGGCCGCAACAAACGCGGGACGAGGGGACGAGGGAACGTGGAGGCATCTTCGTGACACGCAGGACAGTGCGGATCGCCATGAACGGCGTTACGGGACGCATGGGATACCGGCAGCACCTTGTGCGCTCCCTCCTCGCGATCCGCGAGCAGGGCGGCGTCGACCTCGGCGACGGGGAGATCCTCTGGCCCGAGCCCGTCCTCGTGGGCCGCCGGGAGCACGCCCTGCGTGAACTCGCCGAGCGGCACCGGCTGACGGATTGGTCCACGGACCTCGACGCGGTGCTCGACGACGGGACCGTCGACATCTACTTCGACGCGCAGGTCACCTCGGCCCGCGTCGAGGCCATCAGGAGGGCGATCGCCGCGGGCAAGCACATATACACGGAGAAGCCCACCGCGACCGACCTCGAGGATGCCCTTGAACTGGCCCGGCTCGCCCGGGCCGCCGGCGTCAGGCACGGTGTCGTCCAGGACAAGATCTTCCTGCCGGGACTGCTGAAGCTGAAGCGCCTCGTGGAGGGCGGATTCTTCGGGGAGATCCTCTCCATCAGGGGAGAGTTCGGCTACTGGGTCTTCGAGGGGGACTGGCAGGAGGCCCAGCGACCCTCGTGGAACTACCGTTCCGAGGACGGCGGCGGCATCGTCGTCGACATGTTCCCGCACTGGGAGTACGTACTGCACGAGCTGTTCGGCCGGGTGACGAGCGTTCAGGCGCAGGTCGTGACCCACATTCCGCAGCGCTGGGACGAGCGCGGCAAGCCGTACGCGGCGACGGCCGACGACGCGGCGTACGCCGTCTTCCAGCTGGAGGGCGGGGCCGTCGCCCAGATCAACTCCTCCTGGGCGGTGCGGGTGAACCGCGACGAGCTGGTCGAGTTCCAGGTCGACGGTACCCACGGCTCGGCCGTCGCCGGGCTGCGGCGGTGCCGCGTACAGCACCGCAGTGCGACGCCGAAGCCCGTATGGAACCCGGATCTTCCCGCCACCGAGTCGTTCCGCGACCAGTGGCAGGAAGTGCCCGACAACAGGGACTTCGACAACGGGTTCAAGGCGCAGTGGGAGCTGTTCCTACGGCATGTCGCCCTGGGTGAGCCCTACCACTGGGATCTGCTCGCGGGCGCGCGCGGAGTGCAGCTCGCCGAGCTCGGGCTGAGGTCGTCGGCAGAGGGGCGCAGGCTCGACGTTCCGGAGCTGGCGCTGTGACGATCCGACTCCCTGGTGACGACGGCACGCTCCGCACCTACGAGCCACGCGGCGAACGCACCACTACCTACTCCGTAGGTAGTGCTCCGCTCGTCTCCCGGACGGTCTTCTCGGCGGCCCACGTCGTCGCCGACCCGTACGCGGACACCACCCCCGACGGCCCCGCCGCCGTCGATTGGGACGCCACCCTCGCCTTCCGCCGTCATCTGTGGGCGCATGGACTCGGTGTCGCGGAGGCCATGGACACCGCGCAGCGGGGGATGGGCCTGGACTGGGCGGGCGCCGCGGAGCTCATCCGGCGTTCGGCCGCTGAGGCGAAGGCGATGGAGGGCCGCATCGCGTGCGGTGCCGGCACCGATCAGCTCACGCGCCCCGGCGCGGACCTCGAGGCCGTGCGCGAGGCGTACGAGGAGCAGCTCGCGCTCGTCGAGGAGAGCGGGGCGCAGGCGATCCTCATGGCCTCCAGGGCCCTGGCCGCGGCCGCCCGCGGCCCGGAGGACTATCTGACCGTCTACGGGTACCTGCTGCGGCAGGCGAGCGAGCCGGTCATCCTGCATTGGCTCGGGCCGATGTTCGATCCCGCACTGGACGGCTACTGGGGAAGCACGGACCTCGACGCCGCCACCGAGACCTTCCTCCAGGTGATCGCCGAGCACCCGGGCAAGGTCGACGGAGTCAAGATCTCGCTGCTGGACGCGCAGCGCGAGATCGACCTGCGACGGCGCCTCCCCGTCGGCGTGCGCTGCTACACGGGCGACGACTTCCACTACCCCGAGCTGATCGCGGGCGACGACCAGGGCTTCAGCCACGCCCTCCTCGGGATCTTCGATCCCCTGGGGCCCGTGGCCGCTGAAGCCGTACGTGTCCTGGACACCGGCGACGCCAAGGGCTTCCGTGAACTCCTCGACCCGACGGTCGAACTGTCACGCCACCTCTTCGAAGCACCGACCCGGTTCTACAAGACGGGAGTCGTCCTGCTGGCGTGGCTGGCGGGCCACCAGTCCCACTTCACGATGGCCGGCGGCCTCCAGTCCGCCCGATCGCTGCCGCATCTCGCGCGGGCCTACGAACTGGCGGACGGGCTGGGGCTGTTCCCCGACCCGGCGCTGGCCGAGGCCCGGATGAAATCCCTGTTCACGGTGTACGGAGTCGAACAGTGACCCACGACCTCTCCCGGTTCAGCATCAATCAGATGACCGTCAAGCAGCTCACGCTGCCGGAGCTCACGGAGGCCTGCGTACGACTCGGCGTGCCCGGTGTCGGGCTGTGGCGCGAACCAGTGCGGGCGTACGGCGTCGAGGCCGCCGCCAAGCTCGTACGGGACGCCGGACTCGCGGTCACCACGCTCTGCCGCGGCGGCTTCCTCACCGCGATCCACCCCGGCGAGCGGGCACAGGCCCTGGACGACAACCGCGCGGCCATCGACGAAGCGGCGGCCCTGGGCACGGACACGCTCGTCCTCGTCTCGGGCGGGCTGCCGCCGGGCAGCAAGGACCTGCACGGTGCGCGTGAGCGCATCGCGGACGCGCTGGGCGAACTCGCGCCGTACGCAGGGGAGCGGGGCGTGCGCCTGGCGATCGAGCCGCTGCACCCCATGTACGCGGCGGACCGATGCTCCGTCTCCACACTCACCCAGGCTCTCGGCCTCGCCGAGCGCTTCCCCGCCGAGCAGGTCGGCGTCGTCGTGGACACGTACCACATCTGGTGGGACGACCAGGCGCCCGCGGCGGTCGCGCGCGCCGGTGCGGGCGGGCGGATCCACTCGTTCCAACTGGCCGACTGGATCACTCCGTTGCCGGAGGGAGTGCTCAACGGCAGGGGTCGGCTGGGCGATGGCGCGATCGACTTGCGCGCATGGCGCGAACGGGTCGACGCTGCGGGCTATACGGGCCCGGTCGAGGTGGAGCTCTTCAACGACGAGCTGTGGGCGCTCGACGGCGTGGTGCTGCTCGCGGAGACGGCGGCGCGCTACGTGCGGCACGTGCTGTAGCTCTCCGGGCAGGCCCGCGATCTCGTGGAGCCGGTCGTCCCCGAGCTCCATCAGTACGTGCTGCTGAAACGCGTCGTCACTCGTGGCGAAAACAGCCAGAGTGCCCTGGTATGTCGGCATTTCGAGATTCCGCAAAAATAACTGACCGCAACCGTGCAACCCTTCTGGCGTGAGACGAGTCGTACTTGGCGTCAGGGCTCCCGGGGAGGGATCTGGGGGGATCGGGGAGCTCTGCCGGAGGGGGAGTGAGCGGGGCCCGGTCATGTGACCGGGCCCCTTGAACTGTCCGGGCCCCGCTGCCCGGCCCCGTGAATCGTGCACACCCCCCGGTGGCTGTGGAGTTTTCCACAGGCACGGCAGGCTGTCCGACCCGGGCGGTAGCGTCGGATCATGTCCAATCTGGCAGTGGTCGAAGGGGTCCTGGAGCGGATCACCTACGCCAACGAGGAGAACGGGTACACGGTCGCCCGCGTCGACACCGGCCGCGGCGGCGGCGAGCTCCTCACGGTGGTCGGCTCGCTCCTCGGTGCGCAGCCGGGCGAATCGCTGCGCATGGAGGGCCGCTGGGGCTCCCACCCCCAGTACGGCAAGCAGTTCAGCGTCGAGAACTACACGACGGTCCTCCCCGCCACCGTCCAGGGCATCCGCCGCTATCTCGGCTCCGGCCTCATCAAGGGCATCGGCCCCAGGATCGCCGAGCGGATCGTCGACCACTTCGGTGCCGGCACCCTCGACATCATCGAGCAGGAGCCAGGGAAGCTCGTCGAGGTCCCGGGTCTCGGCCCGAAGCGGACGAGAATGATCGGCGCCGCCTGGGAGGAGCAGAAGGCCATCAAGGAAGTCATGGTCTTCCTCCAGGGCGTGGGTGTCTCCACATCCATCGCCGTACGGATCTACAAGAAGTACGGGGACGCCTCGATCTCCGTCGTGAAGAACCAGCCCTACCGCCTCGCGGCGGACGTCTGGGGCATCGGCTTCCTCACCGCCGACCGGATCGCCCAGGCCGTCGGCATCCCGCACGACAGCCCGGACCGGGTCAAAGCCGGCCTGCAGTACGCCCTGTCCCAGTCCACGGACCAGGGTCACTGCTTCCTCCCGCAGGAGCAGCTCATCGCCGATGCCGTGAAGCTGCTCCAGGTCGACACCGGCCTGGTCATCGACTGCCTCGCCGAGCTCGCGGCCGACGACGAAGGAGTCGTACGGGAGCAGGTCCCGGCCCCGGACGGCGGCGATCCGGTCACCGCGGTCTATCTGGTGCCGTTCCACCGCGCCGAGCTGTCCCTCTCCGCCCAGCTGATCCGCCTGCTGCGCACGGACGAGGACCGCATGCCGGCCTTCCAGGACGTGGCCTGGGACAAGGCACTGGCCTGGCTCGCGGACCGTACGGGCGCGGAGCTGGCCCCCGAGCAGCAGCAGGCCGTGCGTCTCGCGCTCACCCGGAAGGTGGCCGTCCTCACCGGTGGCCCGGGCTGCGGCAAGTCCTTCACGGTCCGCTCGATCGTCGAGCTGGCCCGTGCCAAGAAGGCCAAAGTGGTGCTCGCCGCGCCCACGGGCCGGGCGGCGAAGCGGCTCGCCGAGCTCACCGGCGCCGAAGCCTCCACCGTGCACCGGCTGCTGGAGCTCAAGCCGGGCGGCGACGCGGCGTACGACCGGGACCGGCCGCTCGACGCCGACCTGGTGGTCGTCGACGAGGCGTCCATGCTCGATCTGCTCCTTGCCAACAAGCTGGTGAAGGCCGTGGCACCGGGTGCGCATCTGCTGCTGGTCGGGGACGTGGACCAGCTGCCGAGCGTCGGCGCGGGGGAGGTGCTGCGGGATCTGCTCGCCGGCTCCGGTCCGGTGCCGAGCGTCCGGCTGACCCGGATCTTCCGGCAGGCCCAGCAGTCCGGGGTCGTGACCAACGCCCACCGCATCAACTCCGGGACACAGCCCCTCACCCAGGGCCTCGACGACTTCTTCCTCTTTGTCGAGGACGACACCGAGGAGGCGGGCAGGCTCACCGTGGATGTCGCGGCGCGGCGCATCCCTGCCCGGTTCGGCCTGGACCCGCGGCGCGATGTGCAGGTGCTCGCCCCCATGCACCGCGGACCGGCCGGCGCGGGCACCCTCAACGGGCTGCTTCAGCAGGCGATCACGCCCGCCCGCCCCGACCTGCCGGAGAAGCGGTTCGGCGGCAGGGTGTTCCGCGTCGGCGACAAGGTCACTCAGATTCGCAACAATTATGAGAAGGGGAAGAACGGAGTCTTCAACGGCACGGTCGGCGTGGTGACCTCGCTCAATACGGTCGATCAGCGACTGACGGTGCTGACGGACGAGGACGAGGAGGTGCCGTACGACTTCGACGAGCTGGACGAGCTCGCGCATGCGTACGCCGTGACGATCCACCGCTCCCAGGGCAGCGAGTATCCGGCGGTCGTGATCCCGGTCACCACCAGCGCCTGGATGATGCTCCAGCGGAATCTGCTCTACACGGCCGTCACACGCGCCAAGAAGCTCGTGGTCCTTGTCGGCTCCCGCAAGGCGATAGGGCAGGCCGTGCGCACCGTTTCCGCAGGCAGGCGCTTTACCGCACTCGACCACCGGCTGGCAGGTGGAGGCTTCGTGGGAAAGATCACCTAGACTTCCGGAACCGGGGCGAAGGGGGCAGGATGAGCAGGTTGACGGCACTGAGTGCCGCCAAATGGCCCAATGGTCGACCCCGAGTGCACTCTCCTCAGCCAAATGGGGGATGGTAGAGACAGTCAGGGCACCTCGAAGAAGAGGACTACGTCGGTGAGGGATGACGTGAGCGACAACTCTGTAGTACTGCGGTACGCGGACGGTGAATACACCTACCCGGTGGTCGAGAGCACCGTCGGCGACAAGGGCTTCGACATCGGGAAGCTCCGGGCGCAGACCGGTTTGGTGACCCTGGACAGCGGTTACGGCAACACGGCCGCCTATAAATCCGCGATCACCTACCTCGACGGCGAGCAGGGCATCCTGCGCTATCGCGGCTACCCGATCGAGCAGCTGGCCGAGCGCTCCTCCTTCCTCGAGGTGGCGTACCTGCTGATCAACGGTGAGCTCCCGACGGTCGACCAGCTGGCCGCGTTCCGGGGTGAGATCACCCAGCACACGCTGCTGCACGAGGACGTCAAGCGGTTCTTCGACGGCTTCCCGCGTGACGCCCACCCGATGGCGATGCTGTCGTCCGTGGTCAGCGCGCTGTCGACGTTCTACCAGGACAGCCACAACCCGTTCGACGAGAAGCAGCGTCACCTCTCCACGATCCGGCTGCTGGCCAAGCTGCCGACGATCGCGGCGTACGCGTACAAGAAGTCGATCGGCCACCCCTTCGTCTACCCGCGTAACGACCTCGGGTACGTGGAGAACTTCCTGCGGATGACCTTCTCGGTCCCGGCGCAGGAGTACGAGCTCGACCCGGTCGTGGTCGCCGCGCTCGACAAGCTGCTCATCCTGCACGCGGACCACGAGCAGAACTGTTCGACCTCCACCGTGCGCCTGGTCGGTTCCTCGCAGGCGAACATGTTCGCCTCGATCTCCGCCGGCATCTCGGCCCTGTGGGGCCCGCTGCACGGTGGCGCCAACCAGTCGGTGCTGGAGATGCTCGAGGGCATCGCGACCAGCGGTGGCGACGTCGACACCTTCATCCGCAAGGTGAAGAACAAGGAGGACGGCGTCCGTCTGATGGGCTTCGGCCACCGGGTCTACAAGAACTTCGACCCGCGCGCCAAGATCATCAAGGCCGCCGCCCACGATGTGCTCTCCGCGCTCGGCAAGTCCGACGAGCTGCTCGACATCGCCCTCAAGCTGGAGGAGCACGCGCTCTCCGACGACTACTTCGTCGAGCGCAAGCTCTACCCGAACGTGGACTTCTACACCGGCCTGATCTACCGGGCCATGGGCTTCCCGACCGAGATGTTCACCGTGCTGTTCGCGCTCGGTCGGCTGCCCGGCTGGATCGCCCAGTGGCACGAGATGATCAAGGAGCCGGGTTCCCGCATCGGCCGCCCGCGCCAGATCTACACGGGCGAGGTCCTGCGGGACTTCGTCCCGGTCGAGGCCCGCTGACCGGCGACAGTATCGGAACCGGGCTGAGCAGGCCTGCCTGGACACCTGAGCAGGCAGGCCTGAACGCCCGAGCAGGCCTGAACAAAGCGAGAAGCGCCCCGCTGCCGATCCCCCCACGGGTCGGCGAGCGGGGCGCTTCCCATATCCCCGGTGCGGATTCCCCCCACGGGATCCGGCCCGGGCGTCTGCTGGTACCCAGCAGAAGCTCTTCGCGGTCTGCCGGGGTACGTATGTCGGGAGGGCCGCTCAAAGCTCCCCGGTCTACGTGCCCCGGCCAACGCTTGCCTGGGACGTCCCCCAAGACATCCCATGAACGTCCCCCAAGACGTTCTGGCATCGCCCACTTAGACTCGCGAAGAGCCCGAATGGTTACCCTCAAATATCTGTGATCTGGATCTCTTTGTGAAGGTCCTGTGTATCACGTGAAGGATCGCAGACGCAGGCTGTTGCTCACCACGAAAACGGATGAGAAGGCCATGGCAATTCCCGCGATCATGGGATTGAGCAGTCCGGCGGCGGCCAGCGGCAGGGCCGCGACGTTGTAGCCGAAGGCCCAGAAGAGGTTTCCCTTGATCGTGGCGAGGGTCCGCCGGGAGAGCCGGATGGCATCGGCGGCGACCCGCAGATCGCCCCGTACGAGCGTGAGATCCCCGGCCTCGATGGCCGCGTCGGTGCCCGTACCCATGGCCAGGCCGAGGTCGGCGGTGGCCAGCGCGGCCGCGTCGTTCACCCCGTCACCCACCATCGCGACCGTACGGCCCCCGGCCCGAAGCCGCTGGATCGCGGCCACCTTGTCCTGAGGCAGCACCTCGGCGTACACCTCTTCGATGCCGACCTCGGCCGCGACCGCCTCGGCGACCGCGCGCTCGTCGCCCGTCAGCAGCACGGGCCTCAGGCCCAGCGCACGCAGCCGGGCGACCGCCTCGGCGCTGGTGTCCTTGACCGCGTCGGCCACGGTCAGTACGCCGCGGGCCTTGCCGTCCCAGGCGACCGCGACGGCGGTACGTCCAGAGATCCCGGTGAGCTCGTGCGGCGGCTCCACGCCGGCCTCCTCGAGCAGGCGGGCGCGGCCGACGAGCACGGTGCGGCCGTCGACCGTGCCGCGTACGCCGAGGCCGGGGACGTTCTCGAAGGTCTCGGGGACGGGGAGCGTGCCGACCCTGGCCACGGCGCCGTCCGCGACGGCACGGGCGACGGGGTGCTCGGAGGCGTGCTCCAGAGCGCCCGCGAACCGCAGCAGCTCCTCCTCGGTGGTGGAGCCGGTGACGTAGATGTCCTGCAGGCGCATCCGGCCGGTGGTGACCGTTCCGGTCTTGTCGAGGACGACGGTGTCGACCGTGCGGGTCGACTCCAGGACTTCGGGGCCCTTGATGAGAATGCCGAGCTGGGCCCCGCGACCCGTACCGACCATGAGGCCGGTGGGGGTGGCCAGGCCCAGCGCACAGGGGCACGCGATGATCAGCACGGCGACGGCCGCGGTGAACGCGGCGGCCGTGTCGCCGGTGACCAGCAGCCAGGTGACCAGGGTGCCGAGGGCGATCAGCAGGACAACGGGAACGAAGACGGCCGAGATGCGGTCGGCGAGACGCTGCACCTGCGCCTTGCCGTTCTGGGCGTCCTCGACCATGCGGGCCATCCGGGCCAGCTGGGTGTCGGCGCCGACCCGGGTGGCCTCCACGACCAGTCGGCCCGCGGTGTTGACGGTCGCACCGGTGACCTTGTCCCCGATGGTCACGTCCACCGGGACGGACTCGCCCGTCAGCATCGACGCGTCGATGGCCGAACTGCCCTCGACGACGGTCCCGTCGGTCGCGATCTTCTCCCCCGGGCGTACGACGAACAGGTCGCCGACCGCGAGGTGGGCGGCCGGGATGCGTACCTCCGTGCCGCCCCTGAGTACGGCGACGTCCTTCGCGCCCAGCTCCAGCATGGCGCGCAGGGCCGCGCCCGCCTTCCGCTTGGCGCGCGCCTCCAGATAGCGGCCGAGCAGGACGAACGTGACGACGCCCGCGGCGACCTCGAGATAGATGGCCGATGCGGGATCGGCGCGGCCGGCGGTGGGGATGACGGCGAGGTCGAAGCCGTGGCGCATTCCCGCCATCCCGGCATGCCCGAAGAACAGCGCCCAGAGGGACCAGCCGAAGGCGGCCAGGGTGCCCAGGGACACAAGGGTGTCCATGGTGGCCGCGCCATGCCGGAGGTTGGTCCACGCGGCGCGATGGAAGGGCAGCCCGCCCCAGACGACCACGGGCGCGGCGAGGGTGAGGGAGAGCCACTGCCAGTTGTCGAACTGGAGCGCGGGGACCATGGCCAGCAGAACGACGGGCGCGGCGAGCAGCCCGGATATACGCAGGCGCCGTCGCAGGGTGATGACGGGGTCGCCGACGGAAGGCTGGGCTCCGGCTCGAGCGGCCTCGGGCCGGGGCTGCGGCTGGAGTTGTTCGGCTCGGGCGACGGGCTGGGCGACGGGCCGGGCCTCCGCTGCTCGGGCGGGCTCCGGCCGGGGCCGCGGGGGCGCGGCCTCCCGGTCGCCCTGCGCAGCGGCGTCGAGTGGCGCGGCGTCCTCGCGGGGGCGCGGCGCGGTTTCGGCACCGCCCACGCTCGGTTCCCGTGGCGCCTCGCTCGCGTGGTGACCGGGGGCGGCAGTCGTGCGGGCCGCGGCCGGGGCGCTCAGCGGCGTGGCCGTGTAGCCGGTCTTCTCGACCACAGCGATGAGGTCGGCGACATCCGTGTCCGTGCCGTATGCGACGCGGGCCTTCTCGGTCGCGTAGTTCACCGTCGCGGTCACGCCGTCCATGCGGTTGAGCTTCTTCTCGACACGGGCCGCGCACGATGCGCAGGTCATTCCGCCGATCAGGAGCTCGATCCGGGACGTGCCCGCGTCCGGGGCCTCGGTGGCGATGCTGGTCATGGGTACTGACTCCAAGGCGGGCCGGCCGGGCCACGCACTGCGGCGCCCGGCCGGAAACGGATGTCAGGCCTGGCCGACGAGCTCGTAGCCCGCCTCGTCGACCGCGGCGCGCACCGCGGCCTCGTCCAGCGGCCCGTCGGACACGACGGTGACCTGTCCGCTGGCGGCGACCGCCTTGACCGAGGTGACGCCCGCGATTCCGGAGATCTCGTCCGACACCGCACCCTCGCAGTGGCCGCAGGTCATGCCCTTCACCTCGTACACCGCGGTGAAGCCTGCCGACGCGGCGTCCGTCGCGCCGCTGCCGTGGCAGGAACCGGCGGGCGAGCAGCAGGAGCCGGTGGCCTGGGGGATCTCGGTCTTCGTCTCGGCGGTCATGGCGTTCTCCTCTTCGGGCCGTGTGCGCTGTGCGATCACTTCGCGGAACGACGTCATGGTGCATCAGGTGCATGAGGGGAGTTCCCGGGGCCCCGGGTTCCTCTCCTTCGTCAGGTTATACCCCTAGGGGGTATGAATGCGAGCCGGTCCGTGGCGGCGTGTCGGACGACGCACGTCGGGCAACGCCCGGACGGATAGGTTCGGGCCGATCCGAGCGGAGCCAGGGAAGGCGGGGCCGATGAGGGCTGTGGTGTTCGAGGAGTACGGACAGGACGCCGAGGTACGGGAGGTGCCGGACCCGGTGCCGTCTGATCACGGCGTGGTCGTACGCGTCGAGGCCACCGGACTGTGCCGCAGCGACTGGCACGGCTGGATGGGGCACGACCCGGACATCACGCTCCCGCACGTCCCGGGACACGAGCTCGCCGGGGTCGTCGAGGCGGTGGGCCCCGACGTCGCCAACTGGCGTCCCGGCGACCGGGTCACCGTGCCCTTCGTCTGTGCCTGCGGCCGCTGCGCCGCCTGTGTGGCCGGGGATCAGCAGGTCTGCGAGCGCCAGACCCAGCCGGGGTTCACGCACTGGGGTTCCTTCGCCGAGTACGTGGCGTTGGAGCACGCGGACGTGAATCTGGTGGCCGTGCCCGAGGGGCTGTCGTTCGCGACGGCGGCGGGGCTCGGCTGCCGGTTCGCGACCGCCTTCCGGGCCGTCGTGGCCCAGGGGCGGGTGGCGCCGGGCGAGTGGGTCGCGGTGCACGGCTGCGGCGGGGTGGGGCTGTCCGCGGTGATGATCGCGGCGGCCTGCGGGGCGCGGGTGGTCGCGGTGGACGTCTCGCCGCAGGCCCTTGAGCTGGCGCGGAAGTTCGGCGCGACGGAGTGCGTGGACGCCACGGCGCTCACCGGCACGGGCGCGGGCACCGGCACCGGCACGGGTGCGGGCAAGGGTGCGGGCGGCGGCACGGGTGCGGGGCGCGGCGCCGGCGGTACGGCCGAGGCGGTGCGTGAGCTGACGGGCGGCGGCGCCCATCTCTCGCTCGATGCGCTGGGCTCACCGGTCACCTGCGCGGCATCGGTGCAGAGCCTGCGCCGCCGCGGACGGCATGTCCAGGTCGGTCTGCTGCCCTCGGCGGCCGGAGACCCGGTCGTGCCCATGGGCCGGCTCATCGGCCTGGAACTGGAGATCCTCGGCAGCCATGGAATGGCCGCGCATGCCTACGGCCCGATGCTGGAGATGGTCCGCTCCGGGGCGCTGAGGCCGGACCTCCTGGTCACCTCGGTGATCTCCCTGGACGCGGCCCCGGCCGCGCTCTCCGCCATGGGCACGACCCCCGGGGCGGGCGTGACGATCATCGAGCCGGCGCGCGTCGCCTGAGCGGCGGCCCGGCTCGCGGGCGTCGCCCGGTAGATGGCACGGCTTGCGCATTGCCTGGTCGATGGCCCGGATCGCGCGTCGCCTGAGCACGGCTCGGGCCCCGCACCGGCCCGATGCGATGCGGGGCCCGGCCCCGATGAACGGCGCGACTCAGTCCCTGCGGCCCCTGTTGCCGGGGCGGTTGGCCACCCAGCGGCGGATGGTCTCCGCGTACCAGTAAGGCTTTCCGGCCTCCACATGGTCGGGCGGCGGAAGGAGGCCGTGCTTGCGGTACGAGCGAACCGTGTCCGGCTGCACCCGGATGTGCGCGGCGATGTCCTTGTAGGACCAGAGCCTTCTGTCCGTCATCTGTGGCACCTCCCTGCGTGCGCCGCAGCGACGGCCGGGGGAGCCGTCGGGGGAGCTGAGGCGCGGACGCTGGCGATCACTGAGCCTGTGCCCGGTGCAACGACAGGGCGTGACGGGGAGGGAGGGGCTGTAGACGCCCTGTGACGGAAAGCCCGCGTAACGGAGACATGCGTGACGCTACGGCAAACTGCCGTGACGTCGCCGGTATGACCGTCATGCCCCGCAGGAGCGGAGGAAGCGACGGGTGCGCTCGGCGATCGGGAAGGGCTTGTCCGGGGGGCACGGGTACATGTCCTGCTCGACGATGGCGAACCGTTCGGCGTCAAGCCGTCGCGCCGCGGCCAGCACCGGCTCCAGCGCGGGAACGCCCTGCGGCGGCTCGCACATCACACCCCGCGCCACAGCCGGCCCGAACGGCACCTCGTCCGCGACCACTTCGGCGAGGATCTCGGGATCCACCTGCTTGAGGTGGAGATAGCCGATCCGCTCGCCGTAGGTCTCGATGAGCTTGACGCTGTCGCCGCCGCAGTAGGCGTAGTGCCCGGTGTCCAAGCAGAGCGAGACCAGTTCGGGGTCGGTCGCGTCGAGGAAGCGGCTGACGTTCTCTTCGCTGTCGATATGGGTGTCCGCGTGCGGGTGGACGACGATCCGCAACCCGAAGCGGTCGCCGACCTCCTGGCCGAGGCGCTCGGTCTGGGTGGTGAGATCGCGCCATTGCTCGGCGGTCAGTGTGCGGTCCTCCAGCACCTCACCCGTCTTGTCGTCGCGCCAGAAGGACGGGATGACGACGAGATGGTCCGCGCCCATCGCCCGGGTTAGCGCCGCGATGTCGGCGACATGGGCCCAGGTCTTCTCCCAGACGGCCGGTCCGTGGTGCAGCCCGGTGAAGACGGTTCCGGCCGAGACCTTCAGCCCGCGCGCCGCGGTCTCCTCCGTGAGCAGGGCCGGGTCGGTGGGGAGGTAGCCGTACGGGCCGAGTTCGATCCACTCGTACCCCGCCTGCGCGACCTCGTCGAGGAAACGCTGCCAGGGAACCTGCTGCGGGTCGTCGGGGAACCACACGCCCCAGGAGTCAGGGGCCGACCCGATCCGGATGCGGTTGAGCGAGGGTGCGGAGGAGGTCATGGCGGCCAGCTTTCCGGCCTCTCGAGAAAGGTGTCAAGCTTTCGTCCGAATGTAAGGACAAAATGTTGACAGCGTTCATGAGGGCGGGCTAGACCAGGGAACAGCCGGGCGTGGAACCGAAGGGACACGTATGTCGCAGCCGCCGTCTCAAGCGTCGCAGCCGTCGCAGCCAGCGTCTCAACCGTCGCGGTCGGCGCGGTCGTCCGAGCCGTCCCAGCCGCTCGAGCCGTCCCAGCGGTACGACGTGATCACGATGGGCCGGATCGGAGTGGACCTCTACCCGCTGCAGACCGGGGTTCCGCTGGCGCGGGTCGAGACCTTCGGGAAGTTCCTCGGTGGCTCCGCCACGAATGTGGCGGTCGCGGCGGCACGGCTCGGCCGCCGCGCCGCGGTGGTCACACGCACAGGACAGGACGCCTTCGGGGAGTATCTCCATGAGGCGCTGGGGGAGTTCGAGGTCGACGACCGCTGGGTGACGGCCGTGCCGGGGCTGCCGACACCAGTGACGTTCTGCGAGATCTTTCCGCCCGACGACTTCCCGCTGTACTTCTATCGGCAGCCCAAGGCACCGGACCTGGAACTGCGCGCGGACGAGCTGGACTTGGCGGCGATCGACGCGGCACGGGTCTTCTGGATGACCGGCACCGGACTGTGTGCGGAGCCGAGCAGGAGCGCGACACTCGCGGCGCTTGCACACCGGGCGAAGTCCGGGACGACAGTCTTCGACCTGGACTGGCGGCCGATGTTCTGGGAGGGCGCGGCCCGGGCGGCGCCGGACGAGGCACGCCCGTACTACGCGCGGGCCCTCGCCCACGCCACCGTCGCCGTCGGCAACACGGACGAGTGCGAGATCGCGACCGGCGAGCGCGAGCCGTACGCGGCCGCCCGCGCACTGCTGGCCGCCGGGGTCGAACTGGCCGTGGTCAAGCAGGGGCCCAAGGGCGTCCTTGCCGTGCACCGGGACGGCACCACCGCCGAAGTCCCTCCGGTGGAGGTCGAGGTGGTCAACGGGCTCGGTGCGGGGGATGCGTTCGGCGGGGCGATGGTGCACGGGCTGCTGGCCGGGTGGGAGCTGGAGCGGGTGATGCGGTTCGCCAACGCCGCGGGCGCGATCGTCGCCTCCCGCCTTGCCTGCTCCTCCGCCATGCCCTACCCCACCGAGGTCGACGCCCTTCTCGAAGAGATCGCGCCCGGTCCCGAGCCCGGCTCGGCGCCCGGCAGCGGACCCGGTCCCGAGCCCCGCTCGGCGCACGGCAGCCCGCCCGGCAGCGGACCCGGTCCCGTACCCGGGACGGCGTCGTGACCCGCGTCGACGTCGCCGACCTGGTCCGCATCAGGGCCCACCACCCCGAGGCGGTCGCCGAGGCGGCCGCCCGGCGGCGCAGGCGCCCGCTCGTCGGGAGCAGCGGACGGCTGATGATCATTGCGGCCGACCATCCCGCCCGCGGTGCCCTCGCCGTCGGCGAGCAGCGGCTTGCCATGGCCAACCGCCCCGGGCTCCTGGAGCGGTTGTGCACCGCCCTGGAGCGCCCCGGCGTCGACGGGGTCCTCGCCACCGCCGACATCCTGGAGGACCTCCTCCTGCTAGGAGCCCTCGACGACAAGGTCGTCATGGGTTCCATGAACAGGGGCGGACTCGCGGGCGCCGCTTTCGAACTGGACGACAGGTTCACCGGGTACCGGGCGGAGGATCTCGTCCGGCTCGGCTTCGATGCGGGGAAGCTGCTCCTCCGCATCGACTACGACGACCCGGGCTCCCTCGCCACCCTCCACTCCACCGCCCGCGCCATCGACGAGATGGCCGCGCACCGGCTGCCGGTATTCGTCGAGCCGTTCATCTGCCGCCGCGTCGACGGGATCCTGCGCAACGATCTGTCCGCGGATGCGGTCACCCGTTCCATTGCCATCGCCTCCGGCCTCGCCGGCACCTCGGCGTACACCTGGCTGAAGATCCCCGTCACCGAGAACCCGGACGACATGGCACGGGTGATGGAGACCTCGACGCTGCCCGCGGTGCTGCTCGGCGGCGACGTGGGCGACTCCGCCGACGGGCAGGCGGCGGCGTACGAGAAATGGCGCGGAGCACTGCAACTGCCCACCGTCCAGGGCCTGGTGGTGGGGCGCTCACTGCTCTATCCGGTCGACGGCGACGTCGCGGCAGCGGTCGACACGGCCGTAGGACTGCTCTAGGGGGTACGGAGAACTCATGGACGACACCGCACGCGGCACCGCACGCAGCACCGCACCCGAAACGGCACGCGACACCACACACGAGAGGCATGTACGCGCAGGGACCGCGGCCGACGGGCCGTACGCGCTCGACATCGACCCCAAGACGGCCGGATGGGGCTACTCCGCGCTGCGGATCCTGGAACTGGGCCCGGGCGGTTCGCACCTTCTGGGTGCGGGGGACAGCGAGTGGATCGTGCTCCCGCTCAGCGGCGGCTGTACGGTGCAGATCGAGGGCGAGACCATGGAACTGCTGGGCAGGGAAAGTGTGTTCGCGGGAGTCACCGACTTCGCGTACGTACCGCGCGACGCCCATGCACAGATCGCCTCCGGCGCGGGAGGCCGCTTCGCCCTGGCAGGAGCGAAGTGCGAGCGACGACTCCCCGCTCGCTACGGCCCCGCGCCGGAGGTTCCGGTCGAGCAGCGCGGCACGGGGACCTGCGCCCGCCGGGTGAACAACTTCGCCGCCGCCGACTCCTTCGACTGCGACCGTCTCATCGCCGTAGAGGTGCTCACTCCGGGCGGCAACTGGTCGTCGTATCCGCCCCACAAACACGACGAGCACCGGCCCGGCGAAGAGACCAGACTGGAAGAGATCTACTACTTCGAGATCGACGGTGAGCACGGCTTCGGCTACCAGCGGGTGTCGCCGTCGCGACCCGGCGGCACCGACCTGCTCGCCGAGGTCCGCAGCGGCGACGCCGTCCTCGTCCCCGACGGCTGGCACGGACCGTCCATCGCCGCGCCCGGCCACGACATGTACTACCTGAACGTCATGGCGGGCCCGGGCCCGGAGCGGGAATGGCGGATCTGCTTCCACCCCGACCACACGGAGGGCTACCGATGAGCACGGGAGCGAGCACGGGGCCTGCCGACCCCCATTCCCGCACGCCCAACCCCGGCGCGCCCAACCCCCGCACGCCCAACCCCGGCGCGCCCAACCCCCGCACGCCCAACCCCGGCGCGCCCAATCCCGGCACATCCCGCCCCGGCACGCGCCGTCTCACCACCGCCCAGGCGCTGATCGCCTTTCTCGCCCGCCAGTACACCGAGCGCGACGGCCGGCAGCGGCGGCTGATCGGCGCCACCTGGGGCATCTTCGGCCACGGGAACGTCGCGGGGATCGGCCAGGCGCTGCTGGAGAGCGGCCCCGACATGCCGTACTACCAGGGCCGCAACGAACAGGCCATGGTCCACGCTGCCGTCGGCCACGCCCGCCAGTCCTGCCGACTCGCCACCCACGCAGTCACCACCTCCATCGGCCCCGGCGCCACCAATCTCGTCACCGGCGCCGCGCTCGCCACCATCAACCGGCTCCCCGTCCTCCTCCTCCCCGGCGACGTCTTCGCGAGCCGCCCCGCCGACCCCGTCCTCCAACAGCTCGAGGTCCCGTACGCGGGGGACGTCTCCGTCAACGACTGCCTGCGCCCCGTCTCCAAGTACTTCGACCGGATCACCCGTCCCGAGGCCCTGATCCCGGCCGCCCTCGCGGCCATGCGGGTCCTCACCGACCCCGCCGAGACCGGCGCGGTCACGCTCGCGCTGCCGCAGGACGTGCAGGCGGAGGCGTACGACTGGCCCGAGGAGTTCTTCGCCGAGCGCGTCTGGCACGTACGCCGTCCGCAGCCCGACCCGGCGGAGCTGGCAGCGGCGGTGGAGGCGGTACGGTCCGCCCGCAGGCCCCTGATCATCGCGGGCGGCGGCGTGCACCACAGCGCCGCGGAGTCCGCCCTCAAGACCTTCGCCGACGCGACCGGCATCCCCGTCGCCTCGACCCAGGCGGGCAAGGGCTCCCTGCGCCACGACCACCCGGCCGACGTCGGAGGCATCGGCCACACCGGCACCGCGGCCGCCGACGAGCTGGCCCGCGCCGCCGATCTCGTCATCGGAATCGGCACCCGCTACTCCGACTTCACCACCGCGTCCGCCACCCTCTTCACCCACCCCGACGTCCGCTTCCTCAACCTCAACATCACCGGCTTCGACGCCCACAAGCTCGCCGCGCTCCCGCTCGTCGCGGATGCCCGCGCCGGACTCGAAGCCCTCACCGCGGCCCTGCACGGCCACCACGTCGAGCACAGCTACGAGACGGAGTACACGGACGACAAGGAGCGCTGGGAGCACCGCGTCGACGCCGCCTACGAGGCGCGCGACGAGGACGTACGCCCCACCCAGCCGCAGGTCCTCGGCGTGCTCGACAGTCTGGTCACCGAGGACGACATCGTGATCAACGCGGCCGGCTCGCTCCCCGGAGACCTCCACAAGCTGTGGCGCGCACGCTCCCGCGACCAGTACCACGTCGAGTACGGCTACTCCTGCATGGGATACGAGATCCCCGCGGCGATCGGCGTGGCGATGGCCGCGCCGGGGCGGCCCGTGTGGGCGCTCGTCGGCGACGGTACGTATCTGATGAATCCCACCGAAATCGTCACCGCGGTGCAGGAGAACATTCCCATCAAGGTGGTCATCCTCCAGAACCACGGGTACGCGTCGATCGGCGGCCTCTCCGAGTCGGTCGGCTCCGAACGCTTCGGCACCGACTACCGCCACCGGGAGGCCGACAGGACATACACGGGGCCACCGCTCCCCGTCGACCTCGCGGCCAACGCGGCCTCCCTCGGGATGCGGGTGCTGCGCGCCAAGACCGTCCGTGACCTGCGCGAAGCCCTGGCGCAGGCCCGCGCGTCCGACCGCCCCACATGTGTCTACGCCGAGACCGAAACGGCAGACACTGTGTCGGGCGCGCCCCCCGCGCAGGCGTGGTGGGATGTTCCTGTGGCCGAGACCGCGACCCGCCCGTCGGCGGTCAAGGCCCGGGAGGAGTACGACCGGCAGGTCGCAGCCCGACGCCGCCATCTCTGAAGGACCTGAAGGAGCTTTTCGTCATGACGAAGACCGTCAACCACTGGATCGGTGGCAGGACCGTCGAGGGCGCGTCCGGCAACTGGGGCCCGGTCACCGACCCGGCGACCGGGGCCGTGACCACGCGGGTCGCGCTCGCTTCGGTCGAGGAGGTCGACGCGGCCGTCGCCGCCGCGAAGGCCGCGTTCGAGACCTGGGGCACGTCCTCCCTGGCCCAGCGGACCACGATCCTCTTCCGCTTCCGCGCGCTTCTCGACGCCAACCGCGACGCGATCGCCGAGCTGATCACCGCCGAGCACGGCAAGGTCCACTCGGACGCGCTGGGCGAGGTGGCCCGCGGTCTGGAGATCGTGGACCTGGCCTGCGGGATCACCACGCAGCTCAAGGGGGAGCTGTCCACCCAGGTGTCGAACCGGGTGGACGTGGCGGCGATCCGCCAGGCGGTCGGCGTCGTGGCGGGCATCACGCCGTTCAACTTCCCGGCGATGGTGCCGATGTGGATGTTCCCGCTGGCCATCGCCTGCGGAAACACCTTCGTCCTCAAGCCGAGCGAGAAGGACCCGTCCCCGTCGCTGAAGATCGCCGAGCTGCTGGCCGAGGCGGGCCTGCCGGACGGCGTCTTCAATGTGGTCCAGGGTGACAAGGTCGCCGTCGACCGCCTCCTGGAGCACCCGGACGTCTCGGCGATCTCCTTCGTCGGCTCGACGCCGATCGCCCGGTACATCCACACCACCGCCTCTGCCAACGGAAAGCGCGTCCAGGCGCTCGGCGGTGCCAAGAACCACATGCTGGTCCTCCCGGACGCGGACCTGGACGCGGCCGCCGACGCCGCCGTCTCCGCCGCGTACGGCTCCGCGGGCGAGCGCTGCATGGCGATCTCGGCGGTCGTCGCGGTCGGCGCGATCGGTGACCAGCTCGTGGACAAGATCCGTGAGCGCGCCGAGAAGATCAAGATCGGTCCGGGCAACGACCCGACCTCCGAGATGGGTCCGCTCATCACCAAGGTCCACCGCGACAAGGTCGCCTCCTACGTCCACGGCGCGGCGGACCAGGGCGCCGAAGTCGTCCTCGACGGCACGGGCTACACGGTGGACGGCTTCGAGGACGGCCACTGGATCGGCCTGTCGCTCCTCGACAAGGTCTCCACGGACTCCGACGCGTACCGGGACGAGATCTTCGGCCCCGTGCTGTGCGTGCTGCGCGCCGAGACGTACGAGGAGGGCCTCGAGCTCATCAACTCCTCGCCGTTCGGCAACGGCACCGCCATCTTCACCCGCGACGGCGGCGCCGCCCGCCGCTTCCAGCTGGAGGTCCAGGCGGGCATGGTCGGGGTGAACGTCCCGATCCCGGTGCCGGTGGGCTACCACAGCTTCGGCGGCTGGAAGGACTCGCTCTTCGGCGACCTCCACATCTACGGCAACGACGGCGTGCAGTTCTACACCCGCGGCAAGGTCGTCACCACCCGCTGGCCCGACCCGTCCGAGGCCCCGGCGGGCGTGGACCTGGGCTTCCCGCGCAACCACTGACGCCGACCACAGCCACAGAACGCCGCGCGGCCCGTACGGAACCCTCACCCCGTACGGGCCGCGTGGTCGTCCGGCTGATGCCCTGATGCCCTGATGCCCGAGGAGCGGGCCTACCCGGGTGGGGAGGAGCTCCTCGAGCATCTCACGGCGTAGCAGCCGCGCCCGGGATCGGAACAGCGCCCGGACCGGAACAGTGCCCGGACCGGAACAGTGCCCGGGATCAGAACAGCGAGTGCAGCAGCTTGTTCGGGGAGCCCGTGCGCGGGTCCACGACCTTGCCGCTCGTCGCGTTGTTCACCAGGGCGTCGCGGACCTGGGCCGGCGTGGCCGAGGGGTGGGTCGCGAGGTAGAGCGCGGCGACTCCGGCCGTGTGCGGGGTGGCCATCGACGTACCCGAGATGGTGTTCGTCGCGGTGTCGCTGTCCTTCCACGCCGACGTGATGTCCACGCCGGGCGCGAACAGGTCCAGGCAGCTGCCGTAGTTGGAGAACGACGCCCGCCGGTCCGTGTTGTCCGTCGCGCCGACCGTGATCGCCTCGGGGACGCGGGCCGGTGAGTAGTTGCAGGCGTTCACGGGGATGCCGATGAGGATGCCGTTGCCCGCCGCGATCGAGTAGCTGACGCCCGACGCGATGGACTTCTTCACCGCGTCGTCCAGCGCGGCGCTGGCCCCGCCGCCCAGGCTCATGTTGGCGACGGCCGGCTTGACGGCGTTGGCGGTCACCCAGTCGACACCGGCGATGACCCCGGCCGTCGTACCGGAGCCGTCGCAGCCGAGCACGCGCACGGCGACGAGCTTCACGCTCTTGGCGACGCCGTACGTCCTGCCGCCGACCGTGCCCGCGACATGGGTGCCGTGACCCTGGCAGTCCTGGCCGTTCTGGCCGTCGCCGACGGTGTCCGTGCCCACGCTCGCACGGCCGCCGAACTCGCTGTGCGAGGTGCGGATGCCGGTGTCGATGATGTGCGCGTTCACGTTCGACGCCGTCGTGTTGTACGTGTACGTCGTCGACAGCGGCAGGTTGCGCTGGTCGATGCGGTCGAGGCCCCAGGTCGCGTTCGCCTGGGTGTCGTTGAGGCGGACGACGGCGTTCTGCTCGACGTACGCCACGCGCGGGTCGGCGGCGAGACGAGCGGCCTCCGCCTTGGACATGGAGGCGGAGAAGCCCTTGAGGACCGAGCGGAAGGTGTGCTGGGGAGTCACACCCTGGTCGGCGGCGATGTCGGAGACGCTGGTGCTGCCGTCCTTCAGGGCGACGATCCAGCTGTTCTGTACGGCGGTTGCAGTGGGGGCGAGACGGAGATCGCCGAGCGACGCGCTCTGCGCGGTGGGGGTGACGGCGAACTGGAGACCGGCCGCGAGGGCGACTGCGGGGAGCAGCGCGCCCAGACGTATGGAGCGGCGGGCAGTGAATCTCATCTCGTGCACCTGACCTCTCTCTCTGATCGGAACACGACAAAAATCCGCTTGGGGGCTGCGGATGTGCCGGACAGCGTCTCGTGCGGTGATCGAGTGCACAAGGGGTTGTTACTGATGGGTTCAAGCCAATGCCCTGGTGGCATGCGCAATTTGGCGGACATCACCGACATCGTCATCGCGCAGGGCGGTGCTCCTGCGTCAGCCGGTCCGTCAGCGGTGCGTCAGCGCGAATCGCCCGAATCGTCACCTGTCGTGAAGTCCCAGGTCAGCATGGCGAATTCGCCCTCGTTCGCGGCGCCGGCCGAGCCGTACGTCGCCAGCGCCGGGTCGTTGTCCGTGTCGACGCCGACCCACATGTCGTAGCAGCCGCGCTCCCGGGCGACCGTCGCGAGGGCCTCGGTCAGCGCTCGGCCGATACCGCGCCGCCGATGGTTTTCGGCCACCGACAGCTCGTACAGACACATTTCCGTGCCCTTGTCGGGGTGGAGCATCTCGATGCCGGAGACCATTCCGGCAGGGGCGCCGTCGACATAAGCGATCAGCATCAGATGGCCGGGGGCGGCGAGGAAGCGCTCCGCCCACTCCGGGCGCGCGGGGCCGTCGTACAGATGCTCGGCGGCGATGAGCTCGGCGACGGTCGTCGCGCGGCGGATCTCCATGCGGGCTCCTCCGTGGGCTCCTCTGTCTGCCGCTGCGCGCTGTCCGCCGCCGCGTGCTGTGCACCGGTATGCGCTGTGTACCGCCGTGCGCTGTGTACCGCGTCTGGTGTACGGCGACGGTACTCGGTACTACCCGAGGAGGTCGGGGAGTTCCGCCCGGCGGCAGCCGCGAGGAGGCGGGGGCGCGCTTAGGGTTTCAAGCATGAAGATCCGACTTCCCGGGTGGGCCGTCGTCCGCCGGCGCCGTGGGCGATGGTTCGCGGGCGTCGCCGCGTTCGCCGTGCTCGCCGGTGCCGGTACCTGGACGGCCGCCGCTTCGGACGACGTGCCGACCGTGCACCGCGAGGACCAGGTGCTGACCATGCCGGGGGCGAGGATCGACACCTCGTACTTCACCTCCGGTGGCGGTGGCGATGGCGGTGGCGAGCGCCGGCCCGCCGTGCTGCTCGGGCACGGCTTCGGCGGCAGCAAGGAGTCCGTACGGGAACAGGCGGAGGCGCTGGCCCGTGACGGGTATGCCGTGCTGACCTGGTCCGCGCGCGGTTTCGGCGCATCCACCGGCCGGATCGGCCTCAACGACCCGGACCACGAGGTCAAGGACGTCTCCCGGCTGATCGACTGGCTGGCTGAGCGGCCGGAGGTACGGCTGGACGCCGCCGGCGACCCGCGCGTGGGGGTGACGGGGGCGTCGTACGGCGGGGCGATCTCCCTGCTCGCCGCGGGGTACGACCGCCGGGTCGACGCGATCGCCCCGGAGATCACGTACTGGAACCTCGCGGACGCGCTCTTCCCGGACGGTGTCTTCAAGAAACTCTGGGCGGGAATCTTCTTCACGACCGGCTCGGCGGGCACGGCCGGACTCACCCCGGACGCCCCCGAAGCCCCGGCGGACCCGAACGGCCCGGCGGACCCGAACGGCCCGGCGGACCCGAACGGCCCGGCGGACCGGAACACCCAGGCCGGAACGGGCGGGACCGGGAAGCGCGCAGCCGAGGCCGGCAGCGGTCAGGCCGAGGGCACGTCCGCCGCCGTCCCCGCGTGCGGGCGCTTCCAGCCCGTCCTCTGCGCCATGTACGAGCGGGTCGCCACCTCAGGCAAGCCCGATGCGGCGGCCCGCGCCCTGCTGGAGGCGCGCAGTCCGTCCGCTGCCGGCGACCGGATCAAGGTGCCCGCGCTCATCGTGCAGGGGCAGTCCGACTCGCTCTTCCCGCTCTCGCACGCCGATGCGATGGCCAAGGCGATCAAGGGCAACGGTGCGCCCGTGGCCGTCGACTGGATCGCGGGAGGGCACGACGGCGGTGACCTCGAGGCCGACCGGATCCAGGGGCGGGTCTCCGCGTGGTTCGACCGGTATCTGAACGGGGACAAGGCCGCCGACACCGGCCCCGCCTTCCGCGTCAGCAGGACCGGCGGCGTCGACTCCACCGACGGACAGGCGACCCTGCGCGGCGCCACCGCGGCCGACTACCCGGGCCTGGGCGCAGGCGGCCGTACGGTCGAACTGACCGGCCGGACACAATCCTTCCGCAACCCGGCAGGCGCCAGCCCGCCCGGTATCTCCGCCGTCCCCGGCGTCGGCGGCGGGCTCTCTCAGCTCTCCTCCCTCGGCGTCGGCCTCTCCCTCGACTTTCCCGGGCAGTACGCCCGATTCGACTCCCGGCCCGTCGACCGGCCCCTGCGGATCACCGGCTCGCCCACCGTCCGGGTCGAGGTGACGTCCGACAGCGGGGAGGCGGTCCTCTTCGGCAAGCTGTACGACGTCGGGCCCGACGGCCGCCGGCAGGTGCTGCCGGCCCAACTCGTGGCCCCCGTCCGGGTCGAGGGCGCCAAGGCAGGCAAGCCGGTCGCCCTGACCCTGCCCGCCGTGGACCATGAGATCGAGGCAGGCCACCGGCTCCGCCTCGTCCTCGCCGCCACCGATCTGGGCTACGCCTCCCCGGCTGCCCCGGCCACCTACACCGTCTCCCTGGCAGGGCAGCTCACGGTGCCCACCGCACCCGCCGTCACCACCCAGGCGCCCGCCCTGCCCTGGTGGGTATGGGGACTGCCCGCCGCGGGCGCCGTCGTCGCCGCGGCGCTGCTGCTCACCGCCCGCCGCCGCACCACCGCGCCGGCACCGGACCCCGAACTCGCCGACGTCCCCCTGCAGATCACCGGACTGTCCAAGCGGTACGCCAACTCCGCCGACCGCTACGCCGTGCGCGACGTGTCCTTCCGCGTCGAGAAGGGCCAGGTCCTCGGACTCCTCGGTCCGAACGGCGCGGGCAAGACCACCACGCTGCGCATGCTGATGGGCCTGATCACCCCCGACGACGGCGAGATCCGCGTCTTCGGACACGCCGTCAAGCCCGGCGCGCCCGTCCTCTCCCGGGTCGGCGCCTTCGTCGAGGGCGCGGGCTTCCTGCCGCATCTGTCCGGGCGGGAGAACCTCGAACTGTACTGGCGGGCCACCGGCCGTCCGGCCGAGGACTCCCACATCGGCGAGGCCCTGGAGATCGCCGGCCTCGGCGACGCCCTCGCCCGTGCCGTACGCACCTACTCGCAGGGCATGCGCCAGCGGCTCGCCATCGCGCAGGCCATGCTCGGACTGCCGGATCTGCTGATCCTCGACGAACCGACCAACGGGCTCGACCCGCCACAGATCCGCGAGATGCGGGACGTGATGATCCGGTACGCGGCCGGGGGCCGGACCGTCATCGTCTCCAGCCACCTCCTTGCGGAGGTGGAGCAGTCCTGCACCGACCTGGTGGTCATGGACCGTGGCCGGCTCGTGCAGGCAGGCCCCGTCGCGGAGATCACCGGCGCGGGCGACACCCTGCTGGTGACGACCGCGGCCGAGGTGGCCGAGCCGCTGGTGGAGAAGATCGCGGCCCTGCCCGGGATCGGCTCCGCCGTCCGCACGGACGACGGGGACGGGCTGCTGGTCGGCCTGGACGGCGCCAGCGCCTCCACGCTCATCGCCGAACTCGTACGGCTGGACGTGCCGGTGACCGGTGTCGGCCCGCACCGACGCCTGGAGGACGCATTCCTCACCCTGATCGGAGGAGCATCCGCATGAGCACCGTGCACACCAGGGCGGGCGAGGCGACCGCCCCCGGCTACCGGCCGCGGCACACCCTGCCGCTGCGTGTCGAGGCCGTACGTCAGCTGAAGCGCCGGCGGACGCTGGTGATGGGCGCCATCCTGGCTGCCCTGCCGTTCGTCCTGATCGTGGCCTTCGCGATCGGCGGCACACCGGGCGAGCGCGGCGGGGGCGGTGGCGACCGGATCACGCTGATGGACACGGCGACCGCTTCCGGCGCGAACTTCGCCGCCACCTGCCTCTTCGTATCGGCGGGGTTCCTGCTGGTGGTGCCCGTCGCACTGTTCTGCGGGGACACCGTCGCATCCGAGGCAAGCTGGTCCTCCCTCCGCTATCTGCTCGCGGCACCGGTGCCGCGGTCGCGACTGCTGTGGTCGAAGCTGATCGTGGCGCTGGGCTTCAGCGCCGCGGCGATGCTGCTGCTGCCGCTCGTCGCACTTGCGGCGGGCACGGCGGCCTATGGCTGGGGGCCGCTGGAGCTGCCCACCGGAGGGTCCCTCGCGACCTCGGACACCCTGCCGCGGCTCGCGCTCGTCGTCGCATTCATCTTTGTGTCCCAACTGGTCACCGCCGGTCTGGCGTTCTGGCTGTCGACCAAGACGGACGCACCGCTGGGCGCGGTCGGCGGCGCGGTCGGTCTGACGATCATCGGGAACGTCCTGGACGCGGTGACGGCGCTCGGCTCCTGGCGCGACTTCCTCCCGGCGCACTGGCAGTTCGCCTGGGCGGACGCGCTGCAGCCGCAGCTGGAATGGGGCGGGATGCTGAAGGGCACGGCGGTATCCGTGACATACGCCCTGATCCTCTTCGCCCTCGCCTTCCGCGGCTTCGCCCGCAAGGACATCGTGTCCTGACGTCCCTCGCCCGGACATGCCCGGGCCGTCCGTCAGATCCAGCCACGGCGAGCCGCCTCCACCCCCGCGCGGAAGCGGCTCGCCGTACCCAGGGCGGCGAGCAGCTCTCCCACGCGGCGGCTGTACGTCCGGGCCGACATGCCGAGACGCGTCGCGGCCGTCTCGTCCGTCAGCCCCTCCAGCATCGCGTCGAGAACCGGACGCAGATGCGCGGGTGCGGACCCCGACACAGCGGCCGCAACCTCGTCCCCGCCGTCCCACCACGACTGGTGGGTGCGGACCAGGGCCCGGACGACGACAGGATCGCGGATCAACAGCAGCCCGTTGCTGTGCAGTTCGAGATCGAGCGGCACGGCAGCGACCGTACGGTCCGCGACGACCAGCTTGAACGGGATCGAGTCGGCCACCCGCGCCCGGCCGACGAGCCGCCCGGGCGGCGGCAGATGCGGCAGCGCCCGCCGCGGCACGATGCGGCGGACCGTCGCCGGCCGGTCCTCGGCCGCTCGCACACAGGCCCCTGCGAGGGCCCGGAACGGCTCGGGCACCCTCGGCGAGCCCGCCGGGTCGTCGAACGTCAGCAACTCGTGCCGGGCCGCATGGACCAGCCCGGTCAGCGTGGCGCTCACCTGCGCCAGTCCTCTGACCGGCCGGCCCGGCCGGGGCTCTTCGGGCAGGGCCTGCCTGCACATGACGGAGCTCGGTCTGGGCATGGCGATGACATTGGGCACGGCTGACCACCCCCCGATCTCGGAGCCGTACGTCACTCCATGTACGCATGTGGACGCTCATCGTGACAACCCCCAGTTCAGGGGATGGCGAGTCCCCGCCAGCCCCTTCAGTCGGCGCCGGGATGCCCGCCAGTCTGGAGAAGCGGCGCGAGAAGCGATCCGCAAGGAGAAGGGAAGGTCACCATGGTCCGACGCACGACCGGACGCATGAACAGACGGCCCGTTCGGGCAACGCGCGCGCTTGTGGCCGTCGCGGCGGCGCTCCCCCTGGCCGTCCTGTCCCCGAGCGCAGGCACGGCCCAGGCGGACGATCCGCCGGATGACACCCGCGGACCCACCGCCCTGCTCTCCTGCAGCACCGGCACGGACGGATGGACGGGCTGGGCCGACTGCTCCAATCCCAGCAGTCAGGTCGTCGCCTTCCGTGTCGTCGTGGTCTGCGGCTGGTGGCCCGACGCATACGGCCACTGGGTGACGCTGCAGCCGGGCTGGTCCGGCCGATCCTCCGCCACCTGCGACGGAGGGACCGGCGTCGGGAGCGTGAGCTGGGAAGAGGGCTGATCCCAGGTCCCGGTGTCTCCCGTGCCGTCCGACCGGCGGATGTTGCCGTGCGGCGGCACGGCAACGCCCGCTCAACCCCGGCACAGGCCGCCGCCGTTGCCGCATTGAGATTCATCCGCAACTCCTTCGCATGCTCCTTCGGGCGGTCCCAGACGTCACATTCACAAGTGCTGACGATCCAGGGGGCGGCAGATGAATCTCTGTGCAAGGACGTACCGGGCAAGGACATCCAGGGGAGCGTTCGTCGCGCTGCTGGCCGGCGCGATGCTGCTGACCGGCTGCGGGTCGGGCGGGCAGGGCGACCGCACGGCGGACGGCGGTGGCGCGCACCGGGCCGAGGACGGCCTGCAGGCCCCGATGCCACCCGACGGCGGCGGCCGTCCGGCGGAGGGGGACAACGGGAGCGGGCGGGAAGGTGAGCAGAAGGGTGAGGCCCAGAGGGAGTCGGCACCACCGGCCGACTATCTGTCCACCTTCGCGCTCGACGTGGACACCGCCTCGTACGGATACGCGCGGCGTGTCCTCGGCGAAGGGCGGCTGCCGGAGCCGGACTCCGTACGGCCCGAGGAGTTCATCAACAGCTTCCGTCAGGACTATCCGAGGCCCGAGGGCGACGGCTTCACCGTGACCGTGGACGGCGCCCGCGCGGGCGGCCGGGGAGAGGAGGATTGGTCGCTGGTGCGTGTGGGACTCGCCACCCGCGCAACCACGAGGAGCGGTGAACGGCCACCGGCCGCGCTGACGTTCGTCGTCGACATCTCGGGGTCGATGGCCGAGGCCGGTCGGCTCGACCTCGTCCGCGAGTCGCTCGGCATCCTCACCGATCAGCTGCGCGACGACGACTCGATCGCCCTTGTCACCTTCAGCGACGAGGCCGAGACACGGCTGCCGATGACCCGGCTCGACGGCAACCGGGATCGTATCCACGGCATCATCGACTCGCTGGAGCCGACCGACTCCACCAATGTGGAGGCGGGCGTTCGCACCGGCTACGACGTCGCCGTCGAGGGCCACCGGCAGGGCGCCAACAACCGGGTGGTGCTCCTGTCCGATGCGCTGGCCAACACCGGTGAGACCGAGGCCGACGCGATCCTGGAACGGATCGCCGAATCCCGTCGGGAGTACGGCATCGCCCTCTTCGGTGTCGGCGTCGGCAGCGACTACGGCGACAAGCTGATGGAGCGGCTCACGAACCGGGGCGACGGCCACACGACGTATGTGTCGACGTCCGCGCAGGCCAGGAAGGTGTTCGTCGACCAGCTCCCTGCCCATATCGAGCTGCGCGCCCGCGACGCGAAGGCGCAGGTCGCGTTCGATCCCCAGACAGTGAAGGAGTTCCGACTGATCGGATACGAGAACAGGGCCGTCGCCGACGAGGACTTCCGCAACGACCGGGTGGACGGCGGCGAGGTCGGCCCCGGCCACACGGTGACCGCGCTCTATGCGGTACGGCTCCGCGAAGGGGCGGGCGGGCACATCGCCACGGCGACCGTGCGCTGGCTCGACCCGGCGAACCGGACCCCGCACGAGGCGTCCGGCACGGTGGAGGCGGGCGCGCTCAACCGTGACCTCTGGTCCGCGGAGACGGCGCCCCGGCTGCAGGTCAGCGCCGTGGCCGCGTACTTCGCCCAGGCTCTGCGCGGTGCCGAGACGCCCGGTGCCCCCAGGCTGGAGGAGCTCGCCGAACGCGCCGGCACCCTTGCCCGGCGCACGGAGGACGCGTCCGTAGGCCAGTTGGCCAAATCGATAGGACAGGCGGACGCGCTGCTCGAGTGAGGCACTGACCGAGGTCCGGCCGGGCCCTGCCCGACCCCGGCCGGAGCCCGGTCCCGGAGCCCGGCCTCGTCCGGAGCCCGGTCCCGCGCCTGCCCGCCCGGTCCGGAGCTCGATTCCGCGCTCGTCCGGCTCCCGCTCGGACGGGGGGCCTGGCCGGCCGGTGGGGCGGTCGCTCGGCCGGGTCCGGTCGAGCACGCTGCTCCCCCCGGGCCTCGCTCGAGCCCGGCAGGCGTGGCGGGCCGGGACGCCGACCCCGACCCCCGCCCTCACGGTCGCGGTCGGTGGCGGGAATCGGCGTGGTAGCTGTGCTGCGCACGGGCGTTCGGCGCGTCATGATGTGCCGTATGGCCACCTTGCTGCTCGCCCTTGCCGTCATTTCCACCGGGCTGTACGCGGGCTTCATGCTGATCTTCCAGACCGCGATCATGCCGGCGCTGGCCAGGCTGTCCGACGACCAGTTCGTGCCGGCCATGCGGCGCATCAACGAAGAGGTGCCGCGCGCCGTGTTCCTGGTGGTCTTTCTGGCCATCATCGCGTTCCCGGCGGCGGCGCTTGCCGTGCCGGTCGAGGGCCGCTCGGACACCCAGATGTGGCTGATCCTGGCCGGGCTGGTGTGCGCCGTACTGAACCATCTCATCACGATTGCCGGAAACATCCCGCTGAACAACGTGCTTGCCTCTTCCGGAAGTTCACCCGACTCCGAGGTCCGAGCGGCCTTCGAGGCCAAGTGGAACCGCTTCCACATTGTCCGCACTGTCTTCGTTCTGTCCTCGTTCGTGCTGCTCGTCTGGGCCTCGCTCGTGTGACGGAAAGCCGACACCGACCGCAAGCGGACAGCACAAGAGGGCGGACATCGGGGCAGAGAACCTAGTACGGTCGTAAGGCACACGTGAGACAACGTTGTCGGCACCCGTCGGTAGCAACTTCGGCGCAGACTCCGGCGCGACCCGCCGGGCGGGGCCGGGGACGGGTTGTCCCGGTCGTCCCCACGCCGGCAGGGGTCGATCCCCCCACCCGGGACAACCCGCCCCCTCCCGAGGCTGGTTCAGGTGTTCACGACGTTCAGGCGTTTCGGCGTTCAGGCGCCGAGCGGGAGGGGCTTCCCGCAGCGGGCGCAGTAGCGCGCATCCGATTCCGTCGCGAGGCGCCCGCAGTCCGTGCAGACCCGGTCCAGGAGACATGGGGGCTCACCGCCGGCGCTCTGGATGGTCAGGCCCGGGCGCCGCCGGTGGACGCTCAGTTGGACGAGCCCCTCCGGTCCCGCGCGCAGGGCGCGGCGGCTACCGCGCGGCAGCCAGACCACCGAACCGGCGGCAATACTCTGCTGCGCGCCGTCGACGTGCAGGACTCCGCCGCCTCCGGTGACGTAAAGCAGCACATCCAGATCGGGCTCGATGTGTTCGGCGACGCGGGCGTCCGGTGGCAGCCGTACGACATTGGCGTCGAGCTGGCGTGCGCTCTCCGCGAGGCGCCATAACGCCCCGCCCTGCTCCTCGGCCACTCCGTTGCTCAGCTCGGCAAGTCGCGCGAGCACGCCCCGGCCGGAGTCGGAAGGGGATGCCATGCAATTCCTCCAGTGATCGACCCCACGCGATCCACGCCGGACCCCAAAGCCAGGGATGGTACTCCCCGTTGGGCATTCCCTGCCCACGCGCCACTCGGCATACGCTCTGCCCGCACCCCGGGTCACCCGAGGTCACCCGAAGCAGTCAGCCGTAGCAGCCGCCTGAATCAGCCGTCGAGCGGGAGGAAACGCGTGAGCGACCAGCCCAGGAAGCCGTTCCTGTACGTCATCGTGTGCGCGGCCGGGAACGCGGGCGATGTGGGGAAGCTGATCACCGCGGCGCAGGAGCGGCAGTGGGACGTCGGGGTGATCGCCACACCCCAGGGCCTCGGATTCATCGACGCGGACGCGGTGTCGGCCCAGACCGGGTATCCGGTCCGGTCGGCGTGGCGCCGCCCCGGCGAGGCGCGCCCCTTCCCGCCCGCGGATGCCATGGCCGTGGCTCCGGCCACGTTCAACACCATCAACAAGTGGGCCGCCGGAATTGCCGACACGCTTGCTGTGGCCACACTCTGCGAGGCGTACGGGGCCGGCGTGCCGACGGTCGTGCTGCCGAGCGTGAACGCGGACCTCGCGGCTCACCCCGCGTACCGGTCGAGCGTGGAGCGGCTCCGCGGAATGGGCGTGCTCTTCGCTTCGGACGACCACGCGGATGCGCCCCGGCAGGAGTCCGAGCCCGCGCCCGCGCCCGAGCCCGAGCCCGAGCCCGAGCCGGCTCCCGCTTCCTTCCGGTGGGAGCACGCGCTGGAACTGCTTGCTTCGGCGCCCGACGCCACGTGGCGAAGGTCGTCACCGTACCGGCGTTGAGCGCCGTTCACGCCCGGACGGTGGCCGAAGCGTTTTCCGGCCCAAGGACACTGCGGCTGTCCCCATGCGTCACCCGGGGAACAGCCGGGGCAGGCAGCGAACGAACGGCCGGGCTCAGGTGGTGTATTCGGAGTTCAGCCGCACATATCCCTCGGTGAGGTCGCACCCGTACACCGTGAACGTGCCGTCGGCGATGCCGAGATCGATCCCGATGACGACCTCGTCGCCGCGCAGATACTCCGTCAGGGCTTCGAGTACCGCGTCCTCGTCGGCCCGGGGCGGGTAGACGGAGACATCCCCGAAGCGGATGGTGACCTTGTCCTTGTCGATGTCCGTCTCGTCCTGGCACTTTCCGATCGCCATCGCCACGCGGCCCCAGTTGGGGTCGCAGCCGTGGACGGCAGTCTTCACCAGTGGTGAGTTGACGACCGACTTGCCGACCCGCTTCGCCTGCGCCGCGTCCCGGGCCCCGGCCAACTCGACCTGGATGAGCTTGCTCGCGCCCTCGCCGTCGGAGGCGATCATCTTCACGAGATCGAGCGCCACGCGGTGCAGCGCGGCCCTGAACGCGTCCGGGTCGACCTCGCCCGCGAGCCCGTTCGCGAACAGCGCGGCGGTGTCCGACGTGGAGGTGTCGGTGTCGATGCTCACCGCGTTGAACGTGATGTCCATGACCTCGCGGAACAGCCGGTCCTGCACCTCCGGCGCGAGCTGCGCATCGGTGGCGAAAAAGGTGAGCAGCGTCGCCATGTCCGGCTCCAGCATGCCCACCCCCTTGGCGATACCGGTGATCGTCGCCTCGCCTACGCGGGCCGTGGCGATCTTGGGGTGGGTGTCGGTGGTCATGATGGACCGCGCGGCCGCCTCGAAGCCCCGGTCCTCCGGGAACGGCCACCCGAGCGTGGCGACATGGGCCCTGATGCTCTCCATCGGAAGATGACGGCCGATCACGCCGGTGGCGGCGATGAGCAGTTCATCGGGCGGCAGGCCGAGCGCCTTGGCAACACTGTCCCGTACCTCCAGGGCGTTGGCCGCACCCTGCGCGCCCGTGGCGACGTTCGCGTTCCGCGCCACGACCACCACGCCTCGTGCGGCGCCGTCGGCTGCGGCCTCACGGGAGAGGAGCACGGAGGGACCGGCGAACCTGGACCGGGTGAACACCGCGCTGACCTGTGCAGGCTCTGTGGACAGCAGCACGGTGAAGTCGTCCCGGCCGTCGTCACCCGCGCCGACCGGCGCCACATGGACAGCGAACCCCCTGGGCGTAGCGACCATGAGTCACCCCTCCGTATAGCCATGCGCTTGTACTCATACCAATGCAGTCTGGTGTGAGCCTATACGGTGACCGTCCCGGGGGCCTCTCGTTTGCCGTTCTGCGCGCCGCGAGCCGTCCGGCCGCCGCCGGTGCCCGACTCCCGTATGGCCTGCCCCAGGGCCCGCCCCTCGTCGCCGGGCGGGCCGGCCGGCAGCCGGCGTGCCGCGCACTCGATGAGCAGCGTGGCCGCGGCCATTTCCAGATGTGGCGTCACCTCCGCCTGCTGCGCAGCCCCCTTCACCGGCGACGGCGGCTCGTCCGTATCGGCGCAATCGGCGAACGGATCGGCCGCCGCTTCGAGAGCGCGCCGCGCCCGGCCGACGAACGCGGACCGCAGCTCCTGGTCGGCGCCGTCCGCCTGTCCCAGCGCCAGCGGCAGCGCTGCCCCGAATGCGCGGAGGATCGACTCGGCGTGGTCCCGGAGAAGAACGGACGCCGCATTCGGCCTGCGTGCCGGCTCCGGATCGGTCCTTCTCGGTACGCCACGGAAGCTCATCTCCCTCCCCCAGGAACGCGCCTGGGTCCGTGCCCTCCTCGCCCGCCGCCCGGCAGTCCGTTGGGACCGGCTGCTGTTCAGCGCCAAGGAGAGCGTCTACAAGGCGTGGTACCCGCTGACCGGGCGCTGGCTCGACTTCGAAGAGGCCGTCATCACCCTGGACCTGCGCGCCGGGACCTTTCGCGCGGGCCTCCTCGTCCCGGGCCCCGAGGTCGACGGCGTACGGCTGACGGGCTTCGACGGCCGCTGGCGCGCCGGTGCCGGACTGGTGGTGACAGCGGTCGCGGTCCGCCCGGTGCCGCGCGAGCGCTCGGCTTCGCTCCTCCACCGGGCCCCGGCACACACGACCGCGGACGCCGGCGGCTGAGCGGCTGAGGCGGCAGAAGCGACCGAGATCGAGAGCACCCGCGAGAAGGTGTACGTGTGCGGCGGGCGCTCTCAGTCCGGGGCGCCGGGGGTGAACGTGACGGGCAGGCTCAGGGGGCCGCGCAGTCCGCCGGGCCGCCACCGGAGCTCGCCCGGAGGTACGGCCAGGGCGAGCCCGGGCAGGCGGCGCAGGGCGGTCCCGATGGCGACCTGGCCCTCCAGGCGGGCCAGCGGCGCCCCCAGGCAGTAGTGGATGCCGTGCCCGAACGCGAGGTGGGCGTTGTCCCGCCGGGTGATGTCCAGACGGTCGGGGTCGGGGAACCGCGCCGGGTCGCGGTCGGCGATGGCCGAGGCGATCAGCACGGTCGCGCCGCGCGGGACCGTCACGCCCGCGATCTCGACGTCCTCGCGTGCGAACCGGGCGATGCCGGGACTGACCGGCCCGTCGTAGCGGAGGAACTCCTCGATGGCGCCCGGCAGCAGCTCCGGATCGGAGCGCAGCAGCTCCAGCTGGTCGGGGTGCGCGAGCAGCGCGGCGATACCGCCGCCGATCAGGTTGACCGTGGTGATGTAGCCGGCGACCAGCAGCAGGAACGCCATGGCGATCAGCTCGTCCTCGTTCAGCTGCTGCTCCTCGTCCCGGGCGGTGATCAGTGCGCCGAGCAGGTCGTCCCCGGGTCGCGCCCGCTTCGTCTCCAGCAGCTTGTTCAGATACGTGCGCATCTCCTGCCAGGCCGCGTTCATGACGGCCGGGTCCGGCATCTCGGCCCCTCGCATGATCATGTCGTCGGTCCACCGCTGGAATTCGTGCCGGTCCTCCACCGGCACGCCGAGCAGTTCGCTGATCACGGTGACCGGGAGCGGCAGCGCGAAGTCCGTGACGAGGTCGGCGCGGCCGGTCGGCACGACGGCGTCGAGCAGTCCGTCGGTGATCCCCTGGATGCGGGGCCGCAGCTCGGCCACCCTGCGCGCGGTGAACGCCTTCGAGACCAGGCGGCGCAGACGGGTGTGGTCGGGCGGGTCGGAGCGGAGCATGTTGCTCAGCATCGACTCCCGCTCCGTCTCGGGCAGCTGCTGCAGGAGCCGGTGGTCCGACGCGTCGTGTACGTCGCTGCTGAGCCGGGGGTCGGACAGGGCCGCGAGTCCGTCCTCGTAGCGCGTGACCAGCCAGGCCTCCAGGCCGCCCGCGATGACGGCGCGGCGCACGGGGCCGTCCTCGCGCAGCTGCCGGTAGAGCGGGAAGGGGTCCGCGACGAAGGCCGGGTCGGCGTAGGGGAGAAGGACCGGCTGCTGGCTCATGATGCCTCCCGGAGTACGTCGCCATCCCCGCGGCGACTTATCAGAGCCTGAGGGTATATGTCCCAGTGTGGTAGATCCCGGGATTTCGCCGAAGGGAGGGGGCGCGATGGAGCGGACCACGTGCTGTGTGGTGGGGGGCGGCCCCGCCGGAATGGTCCTCGGCCTGCTGCTGGCCCGGGCAGGCGTGGCGGTCACGGTCCTGGAGAAGCACGCCGACTTCCTGCGGGACTTCCGCGGCGACACCGTGCATCCGTCCACCCTGGCGCTGCTGGACGAGCTGGGACTGGCCGAGCGGTTCGCACAGCTGCCGCAGCGGCGGGTGAGGACGGTCCAGCTGCCGCTCGGCCCGGACCGTTCGCTGGTCACCGTCGGCGACATCGGTGCGCTGCCGGGCAAGTACAACTACATCGCCATGGTGCCGCAGTGGGACCTGCTCAACCTCCTCGTGGACGAGGCCGGGCGGGAGCCGTCCTTCTCCGTGCGGATGAACACCGAGGCCACCGCCTTCCTGTACGAGTGCGGACGGGTCACAGGGGTGCGCTACCGCACGTCCGACGGCCGCACCGGCAACCTGCGGGCCGGCCTGACCGTGGCCTGCGACGGACGGGGCTCGCTGGCCCGGTCCCTGCCCGAACTGGGACTGCGGAGTTTCACCTGCCCGATGGACGCCTGGTGGTTCCGGCTGCCGCGGCGCGACGGCGACCCGCACGGGCTCGTGGGAGCCGTCGGCGACCGGTTCTTCAGCGCCATGATCGACCGCGGGGACTACTGGCAGTGCGCCGCGCTCATCCCCAAGGGCACCGACGCCGCGCGCCGCGCCGCGGGCCTCGAACGGTTCAACGCCGAATTCACGGCGGCCGTCCCCTGGCTCGCGGACCGGGTCCACGCGATCAGGTCGTGGGACGACGTCAAGCTGCTCGACGTACGGCTCGACCGCCTCCGGCGCTGGCACCGCCCCGGCCTGCTGTGCATCGGTGACGCCGCGCACGCGATGTCGCCGGTCTTCGGCATCGGCATCAACCTCGCCGTCGAGGACGCCGTGGCCGCCGCCCGGTACCTCGTCGGACCGCTGCGCCGGGGGGTGGTCGGCCTACGGCACGTACGCGCCGTCCAGCGCCGCCGCTGGCCGACCACGGCCGTGACCCAGGCGCTGCAGCGGACCGCCCATGCGCGCGTCATCGCACCGCTGCTCGCGGGCCGCCCGCCCGTCGGCAACCCCAGGCGGGCGCAGCGGCTGACCGAGCTGCTCACCACCTCGCGATGGCTGAACCGGGTGCCGGCGTACTTCCTCGCCTACGGCGCCGTGCGCGAGCGACCGCCCGCCGCGTCGCTGCGGTGAGCGGCGGCCCCGACCGGTGAAGGGCGGCCCGGCCGGTGAGCGGCGGCCCCGGCCGGTGAACGGCGCCCCGAACGCCTGTGCAGAGCCCCGGCACGGTGGGGCAGGCGCCGAGCCGGGGCGCGGTGTATTCAGGACATATGGTTCCTCGACGGCTCCGCGGAGCTCATCGCCTGTCATGGGAGCCACACCATGCCCTGCTGGCGGTACCGATCGCGCTGATCGCCCTCGTCACGGTGGTCGACATCCTGGCCCCGCCGGAGGTTCACCTCGGCCCCTTCCTCGTCGCTGCACCCGCCGTCACGGCGTCGTTCGCCGGAGCCCGGACGACCGCGTTCGTCGGTGCGCTCGCCGTCCTCGCCCAGGTGGTGGTCGCGATGGCGCGCACCAACCTCACCGATCTGAACCACTCGTTCCAGATCATCGCCCTGATCCTGATCTCGGGGTTCGTGACGTTCTTCGCCCACCTGAGAGAACGCCACGAGAAGGAACTGACCCAGCTGCGCACGGTGGCCCAGGCGACACAGCAGGTGGTACTGCGACCGCTGCCGCAACGGATCGGCCCGCTGCGCATCGCCTCCGTCTACCTGGCTGCCGAGAGCGAGGCGCAGATCGGCGGCGACCTGTATGCCGCGGCCCGCACGGCCGACGGAACCCGGTTCGTCATCGGTGACGTACGGGGCAAGGGCCTGGAGGCGATCGGGGACGCCGCCCTCCTCCTCGGCGCCTTCCGGGGCGCCGCCCACCATCAGGCCGACCTGTCGGTGCTGGTGGCGCACCTGGAAGGAACCGTCTCCTCGGACCTGGACGACCCCGGAGCCTTCGGTGACGACATCGAGGACCGGGGGGAGGCGTTCATCACCGCGGCCGTCCTGGACGTCCCGGACAAGGAACCGGACCTTCGACTGATCAACTGCGGTCACCCCCCGCCGCTGCTGCTGCGCGACGGCCTGGTCGTCCCGCTCGACGTGCGCCACCGGGTGCCGCCGCTGGGCCTCACCGAATTCGTGCAGTGCGACCTGTCCGAGGAGACGTTCGCCTTCGAGCCCGGCGACATCGTCCTGCTCTACACGGACGGCGTCATCGAGGCCCGCGACCGGGCCGGAACGTTCTATCCCCTGGAGGAACGGGTGATCACCTGGTCCGCCAGGGGCCCCCATGCACTCCTGAGCCGTCTGTGCAGCGACCTGCTGCGCCATGCCGGCGGACATCTGGGGGACGACGCCGCCATGGTGGCGATCGAGCGCATGCCGGAGTGAGGCGTATCAGCGGGCCGTCGCAGACCCCAGCGTTGCCGCGACCAGCTCCGCCACATCCCGCGTGCGGCCGTCGAGGCAGAAGTGCCCGCCGGGAAACATCCGGAACTCGCCCGGCACAGCGGAGTGCTCCAGCCAGCCCCGCGCGTCCCCGGCCGGCACAACCGGATCGGAGTCTCCCACCAGCACCGTGAACGGGACGTGCAGCGGCGGCCCCGGCACCCACGCGTACGTCCTGAGCGCCCCGTAGTCCGCCCGCAGCGCGGGCAGCACCATCTCCAGCAGTTCCGGCTCGTCCAGCACCCCGCTGTCGGTGCCGCCCAGCCGCCGGATCTCCGCGATCAGCGCGGCGTCCCCGAACAGCCGGTCGCTGCTGCGCGGCCCTGGGGTCGGGGCGCCCCGACCCGACAGGAACAGCCGCACCGGACGCCGTACGGCCTCCCGCGCCTCCGCCTCCAGCAGGCGGGCCGTCTCGTACGCGATGGCCGAGCCCATGCTGTGCCCGAAGAACGCGTACGGACGCGCGTCCTCGTCGAAGGAGGCGATCAGCTCACCAGCGATCAGCTCCGCCAGCCCGGTGATCGACTCGACCGGCGGTTCATGCCGGCGGTCCTGACGGCCGGGGTACTGGATCGCCACCACCTCGGCCGCCGTCGCCAGCGCGCGGGCGAGCGGAACGTACGTGCTCGCCGCGCCCCCCGCGTGGGGGAAGCAGAACAGCCGGTGCCCGCTCGCCGAGGCCCGCTGGTACTGCCTGAACCACTGGCTCCTCAGGACACTCACACCCTCACCTCGGCCGCCGGGGGAAGCCCGCCCCGACGAGGAATTCGACGTGCTTCTCGAAGAGCCACGCTCCGACGTATCGACCGGCTGTCGGAAGGACTCGTTGTCGAAGGGCATCATCGCGAAGGATTCCAGCAAGGGCAGCGTCACATGGCCGGGATCCGACTCGACGCGCCGTCGCCAGGCATCCGTATCGGCCTTCTTCGACGGCGCGTCACGCGCAGCACGACGACGGCTGCACGCCCCACCCCAGCTCCGCGCCGTGCCGAACGCGGCTTCGAAGACCTCGTCCCCGAGAGCCCGTTGTGTGCGTCGGTCGCAAGTCTGCACCCGGCCTTCACCTCCGGTATGTCCAGGATTTGACTGGCGATCGGATGCGGGTCGCCCGGCTCGGCGGTAATGGCCGACGGCCCGTGCGATGACACCACCACCGCCACCGGGCTCCCGCGCATCCGCGTGCCGCGCAACACACCCCGGAGGACGTGTGCCACCTGCTGCCGAGGCCGTGCCCGCCCAGAGCGAGCGCGTGAGTCCCACAGGCGAGCGACCCGAGACGGCGGACGAGGCCACGGGCGAAAAGCCCGGAGGCCCCGGCGCCCCGGGCGGCCCCGGTGGCGTGCGGGGGCTGATGCTGCGGTCCCGGCGCAGTGTGCGGCTGCGGGCGTCGGCCGGTGCCGCCCTGCTGACCTGTGTCGTCTTCTGCCTCGGCGGACTGCTGGCCGGCAGCTATCCCTTCGGGCCGACCACCCGCAACATCGTCGACCTCGGCCAGCAGTACCTGCCGTACCACGCGTACTGGCGGAGGATGCTGCTCGGCGGCGCCGAGGGCGACATGTTCCTGAACTGGACCTCGGGCTTCGGGTCCAATTTCCTCGGTGACTTCGGCACCTATCTGAGCAGCCCGTTCGACCTGATGGTCGTGCTCTTCCCGGCGGACCGGATCGAACTCGCCCTCTACGTCATCACCGTCGCCAAGATCACCGCGGCCGGTGCCACGATGTCGGTCCTGCTGCTGAAGCTGCGCCGCGGCCCGTGGCCGGTGGCCGCCGTGCTGGGGACCGCGTACGCGCTGTCCGGCTGGACCTTCAACTACGCCGCCACCGTCCCGATGTGGCTGGACGGCCTGCTGGCCTTCCCGCTGCTGTGCCTGGTCGGCGAGTGGGCACGTGCCGGACGCCGCCCGGTGCTGGGCCCGCTCGTCGTGGCACTGGCCTGGGTCGCGAACTTCTACACCGCGTACATGGCGACCATCGGCGCGGCCGTCGTGCTGGCGGTCCGGCTGCTCACGGCCGACGACAGCGGCCGCCGTCGCCTGGCCGGCCTGCTGCGTGCCGCGCGCGGCGTGGCCGTGGGCATCGGCCTCGCCGCACCGCTCGTCGTGGTCGTCTACATGGGCACCCGCGTCGCGGATCCGACGCCCGAGGTGACCTTCTCTGCCGTCGCCTGGGCGGATGTCGTCGCCCGCCTGCTGCCGGGCACGTCGAGCGTGGCGACGCCCGCCCTCTACATCGGCACCCCGGCCCTCGCGCTGGCACTGACCCTGCCCTTCAACCGGGCTCTGGCCCCCCGGGTCCGCATTGCCTGGACGGCCGCGATCTGCCTGGTGGCGCTGTCCCTGCAGTGGGAGCCGACCCATCTGCTCTGGCACGCCGGCGCATCGCCCAACGGCATCCCCTACCGCCAGACGTTTGTGCTCTGCGGCCTGCTCCTGATCGCGGCCTGGGTGTCCACCGCCCGGGGGCTGCCCCGGACGTCGGCGCTGCTGGGCGCCGGCGCGCTGCTTGCCGTGATGGTCTTCGCCACCCGGGGGACCCCGGACATCGACCGCTGGACCTACCCCGCCTTCGGCGCCGCAGCCGTGCTCGCCGTACTGGCCGCAGTGGTCGTCCTGCTCGCCAGGCGGTACGGCGTCGGCGCACGGGTCCTGCCGGTCGTGGCCGTCGCCCTCCTCGTCGTCGCCCAGGCCGGCGAGACCGCGATCTCGGGGGCCCGTATCGAGCAGCGCCAGCTGGAGCGGGTCTCCTGGGTCCCGCGGCTGGGCCCCTGGCACGAGGACATGGCACAGGCGACCGAGCAGAAGGATGCCTGGCCGCAGCACCGCACCGATCCCGGAGAGGTGCCGGGCGGCAATGACGTCCTGCTGGTCGGCGGACAGGGTGCCGACTACTACAGCAGCCTGACCTCGGAGGTCTACACCCGCACGCTGGCCTCCCTGGGCTTCGGCTACTACGCCAAGGGGCGGCACCCGGTCAGCCTGGACAACCCGGTGACCGACGCGATCTTCTCCATCGGCACCCGTATGCACTCGTCACCCTCAGCGCCGGTGCGGGTGGACACGCTCCCCGAGGCCGCCGTCACCTCCACCGACATGGCGGTGCCGCCGCTGGTCACCGTCCGCCCGGGCCTGCCGCCCGCCGCCCGGGGGATCCGCTTCGGTGACTCCGTCTTCGCCAACCAGGAGTTGCTGCTCGGCGCCACGGTCTACGACGTTCCGGAGGACCTGAAGCGCACGAGCGAGTCCACCGAGTCCGAGGACACGGTCACGCTGACGGCCACATGCCCTGCCGGCTCACAGGTCTACTTCTGGGCCCCCGAGTACCAGGGCACTGCCGCGCTGCGCGGACAGCGGCCCGTCACGTTCTTCGGCAAGCTGCCGGCCGTGCAGGGCGCCATGCAGTCCCTCGGCACGGTCCCGGCGTCCGGCTCGGTACGGATGGACCTGAACCCCTCGGCCAAGGTGGTCCTGCCGCGGCAGCCGGTCGGCTGTCTGGTCCGGGACCGGCTGGACTCGGCCGTACGACAGCTGACGGCGACCGGCGCAACCGGCGTCCGCGTCTCCGGCCACACCATCTCCGCCGAGCTCCCGGCCGGCAGCACCGGAACCGCCGTCATCGCCGCGCCGCGGATCTCCGGGTGGACGTGCGCCGCGGGCGACGCGGATCCTGCGCCCGCCGAGCGGTATCTGGGCCTGCTGGCCGTCCAGCTCGACGGCAAGGCGACCTCGATCAGCTGCACGTTCCGGCCGCCGGGGCTGCGGTTGGGCGGCGCGGTCGGTGCCGCCGCTCTGCTCTCCCTGCTTGCCATCGGATTCTGGCACCGGCGCTCGCGCAGGCCCTCGGGGGCGGGAGCGGGGGCGGGGGCGGCCCGGGAGTGAGGAAGCCGACCCGGAAGCCGACAGCGGTTCCTTCGGAGGACGAAAAGAATTCACCTGGAATGCAAATCCGGCTCGTTCTGCCGGATAGCAGGGTGCTTACTCTGCAGTCAAGACTGGTGTTCGAGTGTTGGGAATCTGTGTGCCGAAATTGTCCGTCATAGTCCCGCTCCACAATGTCGGGATCTATGCGCCCGACACCATGCGCAGCCTCGCGCGCAATGCGGATCCGGACTTCGAGTTCCTGCTGGTCGACGACTGCTCGACGGACGCCACACCGGAAGTGCTCGACCGCTGGCAGAGCCGGATTCCCAACGCCAGGGTGATCCGTCACGAGACGAACCGCGGTGTGGCCCAGGCGCGCAACACCGGTCTGGACGCGGCGACCGGGGACTACATCACGTTCCTGGACGGCGACGACTGGTACGCCCCCGGCCATCTGCGCGCCATGGTGCAGGGCATCGAGAGACTGGGCTGCGACTTCGCCCGTACCGACCATGTGCTGGCGACCGGCAAGTCGCGCAGCATCCGCTACGCGCCTGCCAAGCTGCGCGACACGGTGATGGACCCCCGGGACGGAATCGCCCCTGCCACGATGGTGACGATGGTGGACTATCCGTTCGTCCCGTTCGGTATCTACAGCGCTCGCCTTTTCGCCGACGGCGAGTCGCGGTTCGAGACGAAACTGCGCACCGCGGAAGACCGCCTGTGGATCTGGCGCCTGCACCTGAAGGCCACGTCGTACGCGGCTCTCTCACTGCACGGGGCCTTCTACCGGCGCGGTGTCACCACGTCTCTCACGCAGATCACGGACAACCGCCAGCTGGACTTCATCCCGTCCTACGACATATTGCTCGAGGAAGTGGCCCAGGACGCCGAGGCCGACCGCTTTCTCCCGAAGGCCGTTCGGACCTACTGCGCCATGATCGCTTTCCATATGGCCAAGGCGGACCAGTACGAGCCGACCGTGGCCAAGCGGCTCAAGCGCAACGTCACCGAGGCGCTCGGGCGTATGCCCCAGCAGGTGCTGGACCGGACCCTGGCGACGATGGACACCAAACGCAGCACGATGCTCCAGAGTCTGCGCGATACGAGAAGGGCCGCCTGACCCATGGACACGCACCGGATGGACACGCACCGGCGCACGCAGATCTTCGAGGTGTCGACGCTCTACGGAGCGGCCACCCTGGCGGCGGCACTCGACACCGGGCAGTTCGGCCCGCGCGAGGAGGTCCGCCGGCTCCTGCTGGTCTCGAACAACGCCGAGGTACCGGAAACGGCACTGCGGCTCGACGCGATGACCGGCTACGACCGTATAGCCGCCCGGTTCGACGAAGTGATCGACTGGAACGAGGCCATCCGGCCCCAACACCCGGGCTCCTGGGGGCCCCGCACCGACGAGGCACCGCTGTGGCAGCGGGCCTTCCGGACGACATGGGGACTGGGCAGCGGCCCTGTCGAGCTGATCGTCGAGTCGATCCAGGTCAACCCGGCCCGTGCGCTCGCCGCCATCTTCGCCGAGAGCCCCGTCCAGGTGTACGCCGACGGTCTCATGAGCTACGGCCCGACACGCGACGAGCTGCCGCAGCAGATCGCGTGCCGCATCCAGCGGCTCCTCCACCTCGACCTCGTCCCGGGCCTGCGTCCGCTGCTCCTGTCCGAGTTCGGCGTCGAGCCGGAGCTCGTACCGGACGACGCCTTCCGCAAGGTGCTGGCGGAGATCGCCGAGTCCGCCGCAGAGGACCGGCAGCTGACGCAGGCGGTCGAGGCCGCTCCCACCGCCCTGCTGCTCGGCCAGTACATGGCCGCGCTGGGCATCATCACGGGCGAGGAGGAAGAGGACCTTCACGTCCGCATGCTGCGCGGGGCCGCGGCGGCCGGGCACCGGTCGGTGATCTTCAAGCCGCACCCGACCGCGCCCGCCCGTTACTCCCTCGCCCTCAACGAGGCGGCCGCGGAGACCGGCGTGAAGCTGACCGTCCTGGACGGCCCGCTGCTCGCCGAGACCTTCTACGAGCGCTGCCGTCCGCAGCTCGTCGTCGGCTGCTTCTCCACCGCGATGCTCACCGCCGCCGTGTACTACGACATCCCGGTCGCGCGGGTGGGCACCGAGACGGTCCTGGAGCGGCTCACGCCGTACGAGAACAGCAACCGGATGCCGCTGGTCATCGTGGACCACGTGGTGCCGGACCTGGAGCTGGGGGTTGCCCCCGCCGTTCCCGGGGCGGCGCCCGACACTCTGGAGCCGCTGGTCCGGGCGGTGGGCTACTGCATGCAGCCGAATCTCCACCGCGGCCTGCGGGGCGAGGTCGTCGGCCTCCTGGACGAGGGCCGCGGCGACGAGAACACAGGTCGCTACTTCCCGCGCGCCCGGCTGACCGACCTCGAGCTGCCGGGCGGCGCCGCTCCGAGCCCTGCATCCCGCCTCCGCCGGACCCTGGTACGGGGCAAGCGGGGCTGACCTTCTCCGACCCGTACGACGACTACGAGTACGAGTACGAGTACGACTACGACGACGCGGCCTCGGCCGGCTTCAGGGCCTGCCGGGGCCGCGTCGTCGTGATTCCACCCTCGTCTGTCAAGCCCCGAAAAGTAGCGGCGTGACGCGATCCGAGGGCCGGGGCCTACTGGAGACGCGGGCTCACGTAGAGCAGGTGGCCCTTTTTCTCACCGGAGGAGACTGACCATGATTCACGTGGAGCCCATAATGGATGTAGAGAGGGCGGACGCGAATAAACATCATCTTCCGGATCCCCTACGTTCGGGGAGAGCGTCGTGAGCTCCATACCTCCTTCATCCGAACGCCCCACCGGTCCTCCGTCGGGCCCGCTGTCCGGCCGGCCGACGGATCCGCAACTGCCGGGGCCGCCGCCTCCACCGCCACCGTCGGTGCCGCCGCCCCCACCAGGACCTCCCGGTCCGCCGGCCGACTTCGGCGGACCGGGTGAGCCGGGCGAGCCGGGCGAGCCGGGAAAGCGGGGCCGCCGCCGCAGAGGAGGACGGTCCTGGTGGCGGTCGCGCGGCACCCTGGCGAGTGCCGGCACTGCGATTGTTGTGGCGCTGGCGGTGATCCTCGCCTACACCTTCGTGGGCGGGAGCAAGGCCGAAGGAGTCGTCGTCCTCCAGAGCACCTTGTCGGCCGGCTCCGATCCGTTCACCCCGTCGACGGCCACGAACGCGGAGACCGCCGCAGCCCATTCCACAAGGCCCGGCACGTCCAAGGCCGGCGCGAACGGCACGGGCACCCTCGAGGTCGACGGTTCGCACCCGGGGCTGTACGGCGGCACGCCGAACGTCGCGAGCTGCGACGTCGAGAAGCAGATCACGTTTCTCATGCAGAACAGCGAGAAAGGAACGGCATTCGCCGCCGTCCTGGGGATCCAGCAGTCCGAAATCCCCGCCTATCTGCGGTCATTGCTGCCCGCTCGGCTGAGCTGGGACACCCAGGTCACCAACCACGGGTACAAGGACAACGTGCCCACCAGCTACCAGGCGATCCTGCAGGCCGGCACCCCCGTCCTGATCGACGCCCGCGGCGTACCGCGCGTCCGCTGCGCCTGCGGCAACCCCCTGACTCCGCCCGCCGAGATCAAGGGCGAGCAGAAGATCACCGGTCAGAAGTGGTCCTCCTTCAAGTCCTCCAACATCGTTGAGGTCAAGCCCGCCGAGAAGCCGATGAAGACCGTCGCGATGTTCGACCACGACCGAAAGGTGTGGTTCGAGCGCTCGAGCGGAGACGTGCAGGGCAGGCAGGACCACGAGGTTCCGCCCCCGAAGGGCCAAATCCCCGGATCGTCGTACCCGACTCTGCCCTCGCCCGAGGAGGGAGCAGAGGAGGAGGAGACGGGCAAGGACGAGAAGAGGGACGAGAAGAGGTACGAGGACGAGGAGGACCCGGAGGAGGAGAAGGGCAAGGACGAGAAGAGGTACGAGAACAGGTACGAGGACAAGGAGGAGAAGAAGGAGGAGAAGAAGGAGGAGAAGAAGGACGAGAAGAAGGACGAGAAGAAGAAGAACGAGAAGAAGAACGAGAAGAAGAACGAGAAGAAGAAGGACGAGAAGAAGAAGGACGAGAAGAAGAAGGACGAGAAGAGGTACGAGAACAGGTACGAGGACAAGGAGGAGAAGAAGGAGGAGAAGAAGAAGGACGAGAAGGTGACGGAGGAGAAGAGGAAGGAGGAGAAGAAGGAGGAGAAGAAGGACGAGAAGAAGGACGAGAAGGTGACAGAGGAGAAGAGGAAGGAGGAGAAGAAGGATGAGAAGGTGACGGAGGAGAAGAAGGAGGAGAAGAAGGAGGAGAAGAAGAACGAGAAGGTCCCGGACCAGCCGGTGGCTCCGGACAAGCCGCAGGCCCCGCAGCCGAAGACCCCGGACCAGCCGGTGGCTCCGGACCAGCCGGTGGCTCCGGACAAGCCGGTGGCTCCGGACAAGCCGCAGGCCCCGCAACCGCAGGCCCCAGATCAGAAGCAGGCCCCCGATCAGAAGCAAGCCCCAGATCAGAAGCAGGCCCCCGACCAGAAGCAGGCCCCCGACCAGAAGCAGGCCCCCGACCAGAAGCAGGCCCCAGATCAGAATCAGGCCCCCGGCCAGGCGCCGCAGGGCTAGCGTGCCTGCACGACGTCTACGCCTCGCCCGCTAGGGTCCCCCAAGGCGCTGGGCGCCACCGTCCGTGCACCGGGGTGAGGGCAGTGTGTCACGCGGGGGTCAGTGTCACTTCGACTTGGCCGACCTTGGCCGTCCATCGCTCTCCCCGTTCCAAGGCCGCGCGACCATCGCTGAGCATCTGGGCGCGGATGGTTCGCACCGATTCACCCAGGGCCGCAGCCTCCACCGGGGTCATGGCGCGTTCCTGAATCCGCTGCACCGACTGATCGAGAGCCGCTACAGCGCCCTCGATGTCGTCGAATTCCTCACCCGCCGAGGTGATTGGTGAGACGCCCCAGGCCATCCATAGAGCCATGGTCGAAGCGTAGGAGCAGGCCGGGGAGTACGCACTGTGTGCAACAGGAGCCGCCGGTCGGATTCACCGCGGCCGTCGTAGCGGGCGCGCCGACCGGAGACGCTCCACCCGAGGTGGCCACGATGGCGATGGACGTCGCGGAGGTCCGACAGCCTGAGGAAGACGCCGAAAATCAGTGGCGCGAGCTGTTTTTCCACACGGCTCAGCTTCACCCATCGCTGACGAGAATTCTTCGGGAGCACATCAAAAGGAGGGCTGAAGCGGGGCGATCTCCTTTTTCAGGGCGAGAAGGGCGAAATGTTGGCGGGCTCGGTCATCCGCCGAGCTTGGCGCAGCACCCGAGAGAAGGTACTCGCCCCGGAGGAATTCGCGTCGTCGCTCGGTAAGCGGGTGAACGACCTGCGGCACGCCTGCCTGACGAACTGGCTCAACGCCGGCACCCGGCCGCGCAGGTCGCCGGATGGGCGGGCAGCAGTGTCCCCGTTCTGCTGGCCATCTACGCCTGGTGCATCTCCGGGCACCTCAGGGACCTCAAGCAGCGCATCATGGCCCGTGAGGGCCTCCCCGAGGTGCCCGGCCCGCTGACGGAGCCCGAAAGCGCCACCGCGTATCCACCGTGGCCACCCGCAGAAACCCGGTGACAGCCGGACAACGCCGGAGCCTTCCCAAGATCCATAAGGGAGGGTCCGGCGCTTACGCGTCCTCTACGCCTCGCCCGCTAGGGTCCCCCTGACCAGCAAAAAGGCCCTCCTCGTCGGAGGGCCGATCGGTCGCGCGACGTGTGCGCCCCCGGCAGGACTCGAACCTGCGGCCAAGCGCTTAGAAGGCGCCTGCTCTATCCACTGAGCTACGGGGGCCGGATGTGGCCTCGGTGGCCTGGAGCCCCTGGTGGGTCGTCCGTTGACCTTGCCGGGACAAGGATAGGGCTCCGATCGCCTTGACCCGGATGCTTCACCTGCGTGGCACGATGTGGAGGTTCGGTGAAGCGAACCGATAATCGCAGGCAGGTGCGATTCTCGCAGCGCTTTTTTCGTCTCACGCCTCGGGTGTTGTGCACTCGTTATGCCTGTGCCCCGCTCGTCCCGTCTGTCCCGTCTGCCTGATCGGCGCGCGCAGGGGTGCCAATACGCTTCAAAAAGCCGCCAAAATTGGGCATTCTTCGCATGTGGTGACCATGGAAGTACGGCCTCAGCTGATCGACGCACTCTCCGCCCTGCGCGACCGTGTCGCTGCGGTGCGTCTTCCACTCCCCCTTCCAGGTGCTCCGCGGGCGCGGCGGACCAGGGACGAGCTGCTCGCGCAGCTCGACGACTATCTGGTGCCCCGGCTGAAAGACCCCGAAGCCCCGCTGCTCGCGGTGGTCGGCGGGTCCACGGGGGCCGGGAAGTCGACGCTGGTCAACTCCCTTGTGGGGCGGCGGGTGAGTGAGGCCGGGGTGTTGCGGCCAACGACGCGGACGCCCGTGCTCGTATGCCACCCGGAGGATCACCACTGGTTCGCGGGCATGCGCGTGCTGCCCAACCTCACGCGCGTGTGGCTGCCGCAGCAGGAGGAGATCGAGGCCGCGGGCGGTGAGCGCGGGCCGGTGGAGGACAACGCGCTGCGGGTCGAGACCGCCGGGTCGCTGCCCCGCGGGCTCGCCCTGCTCGACGCGCCCGACATCGACTCGCTCGTCGTCGGGAACCGCATGCTGGCCGCCGAGTTGCTCTGCGCCGCCGACATCTGGGTCATGGTCACCACCGCATCCCGGTACGCGGACGCCGTCCCCTGGCACCTGCTCCGTACGGCGAAGGAGTACGACGCCACGCTCATCACCGTCCTCGACCGGGTGCCGCACCAGGTGATCGCGGAGGTGTCCCGGCAGTACGCGGCCCTCCTCACGAAGGCCGGCCTCGGGGACGTACCGCGGTTCACGATCCCGGAGCTGCCCGAGTCCGCGGGCGGCGGCCGGGGGCTGCTCCCGGACTCCGCCATCGCCGCGCTGAGGGACTGGCTGGCACACCGGGCCATGGACCCCGCCGCGCGGCAGCAGACCGTCGTACGGACCGCCGCCGGCGTCATCGACTCGCTCAACGCCCGCATGCCGGAGCTCGCGGGAGCGGTCGCCGCGCAGTATGCCGCCGCCGTACGCCTCTCCGGCGCGGTCGAGGAGGCGTACGCGCTGGAGGCCGAGCGCGTACGCAAACAGCTCGGCCGCGGCGCTGTGCTCGCCGGGGACGCCCGCACCCGCTGGCGCGGCTACCCGCGTGACAGTTCCGCCGCCGAGCTCCTCGACGCCCTCGCCGAGAGCCTCATCGCGCTGCTCCAGTGCGCCGTGGCCGCCGCCGACGAGCGGCTCCAGGAGGCGTGGCGGCGCGAGCCTGCCTCGGGAGCGGTCGGCGGCGGGTACGCGGCGGCCGACAGGGAGGCCGCCGAGCGCATCGGGATGGCGGTACGCCGCTGGCGGCGGGTCCTGGAGGAGCTCGCGGAGGAGGTGGTGCGGGGCATGGAACGTTCCGTCGCACCCGACTCCGAGACCGTCGCCGCACTGCTCGCCGCCTCCCTGCTGGGTGGCCGCCGCGCCCGCGCCGCGGGGGAGCTGCTCGCCGAACGCATCGGTGCCCAGGGCGCGCTGCGGCTGCGCGACAAAGGCGGCGAGCTCGTGACGGCGTACGTCGAACGCGTACTGCACGAGGAGCGCGACCGGCGGCTCGCCCCGCTCGACGCCCTCGATGTGTCCCCGGAGCCGCAGGCAGAGCTGATCGCCGCGCTGTCCGTACTGCAGAAGGAGAGGTGACCGCCGGTGACCGCTGTCGCTGGGGAGACCGAGGGCCACCCGGAGGCCGGTTCCGAGGCCGCTCAGGCGGAGGGGGCCGTGGAGGGGTCCGCCGACGGCACTGCCGTGGGGCCCGCCGAAGAATCCGTGGACCAGGTGGAGCAGCCCGTGGAGGAGCAGTCCGTGGAGCATTCCGTAGAGCCGCCCGTCGTCGAGCCCGCCCCGAATGCTGACGAGGCGGCCTCGGGCGAAGAGCCCGTCGCGGAGAGGGAGAGGGAGAGGGAGAGGGAGAGAGTGGGGGTGGGCGGAGACGCAGGTGGGTCCGCCGGTCCGGGCGAGGCCCGCTGGGACGACGGCCTCATCGCCCGCCGCGCCGCCGAGCCCTCCGACTTCGACGAGGACACGTCGGCCGAGGAGCCGCACGTCCCCATCGGAGGCCCGTACGCCGCCCCGCTCCGCAACCGTCTCGAGGCCCTGCGCGAGCTCATCGGCCTCTCGTGCACCCGGCTCGACGGCCGGACCCTCGCCGAGGCGGGACGGGTCCTGGACGAGGCGGCCGCTCGGCAGCGGCTGTCGTCGCAGCACACCGTCATCGCCATCGCGGGCGCCACCGGCAGCGGAAAGTCCACGCTGTTCAACGCCCTGGCCGGGGTGCCCATTTCGGAGACCGGGCTGCGCAGGCCCACCACCTCGGCGCCGATCGCCCTCAGCTGGTCCGAGGGCGCCGCCGGGCTGCTCGACCGGCTCGCCATCCCCGGGCGGCTGCGCCGCAGACCGCTGGCGGGCGGATCGGGGGACGACGATCTGCAGGGGCTCGTCCTTGTGGACCTGCCCGACCACGACTCGGCGCTGACCGTGCACCGGGAACAGGTGGACCGGGTGCTGGCGCTGGTCGACGCGGTCGTCTGGGTCGTCGACCCGGAGAAGTACGCCGACGCCGCCCTGCACGAGCGCTATCTGCGGCCGCTCGCCGGGCACGCCGAGGTCACCTTCGTCGTCCTCAACCAGATCGACCGGCTGCCCGGCGAAGCCGCCGACCAGGTCCTCGACGATCTGCGCCGGCTCCTGGACGAGGACGGAATCGCCCTCGGTGAACACGGCGAGCCCGGCGCCACGGTCCTCGCCCTCTCGGCCCTCACCGGCGAGGGCGTCGGCGATCTGCGCGAGCTGCTCGGCCGCTTCGTACAGGAGCGCACCGCCGCAGCCCGGCGCATTTCCGCCGACGTCGACGCGGCCGCGGCACGGCTGCGTCCGGTGTACGTCGCCGACGGACGGCCCGGACTCGGCGAGCGGGCCCGCGAGGACTTCAACGCACGGCTGGCGGGCGCGGTCGGTGCCACCGCGGTCGGTGAGGAGGCCGAACGCCAGTGGCTCAGGAACGCCGGGCGTGCTTGCGGCACGCCATGGCTGCGGCTGTGGCGCTGGTACGAGCGCGTCCGTACGCCGGGCGGGGGGCTGCCGCAGCCACCGGAGCCGGTGGAGGAGGAGTTGACGGCACGGCAGCGGGTCGAGCAGGCCGTGCGCATCGTCGCGGACGGCGCGGCACACGGGCTGCCCGCGCCCTGGGCGCAGGCCGTGCGCGAAGCGGCGGTGCGCGGGGCGGAGGGGCTGCCCGAGGCGCTGGACGAGCTCGCGGCCACGCTGGGCACACCGAAGGCCCGGCCGCCGCGGCCGGCATGGTGGCCGGTCGCGGTTCTTGCGCAGGCCGCCATGACACTGCTGCAGATCTACGGCGGGCTGTGGCTGACGGGGCAGATCATCGGGGTCCTGGAGCCGATGCTGGTGCCCCCGGTGCTGCTGATGCTCGGCGGGATCATCGGCGGGCCGCTCGTGGAGTGGGCGTGCGCGGCTGCCGCGAAGGGGCCGGCACGGCGGTACGGGCAGGACGCGGAACGGCGGCTCAAGGAGGCCGCTGCGGGCTGCGGGCGGGCGAGGGTCCTCGATCCGATCGCAGCGGAGCTGATGCGGTACCGGGAGGTGCGCGAGCAGTACGTGGCGGTGTCCGGACGCTCGCACCGCTGACCCGGCCGGCCCTGGCCCCGGTGACCCCGCCACTCGTACGGGTGGCGGGGTTTTCCCCATGTGCGGCGCCTTCCACAGGCGTCGGCGGGAATCCGCGTGCGGGACCAGCATGGGATCAGTCAGTCGGGACCGGTCAGTCGGGACCAGTCAGTCGGGATCAGTCGGGATCAGCCGGGATCAGCCGGCTGGGATCGGCCCGCTGGAACCAGTCGGTCGAACGGGAGGGGAGCGGTCATGAACGAGGCGATGGTGACGCTGGTCGGCAATGTGGCGACCGGCGTGGAGTACCGGGAATCCGCGAACGGGGGGTATGCGCGGTTCCGGTTCGCGGTGACCTCGCGCCGCTGGGACCGGCAGCGGGAGCTCTGGGCGGACGGGCCCACCAGCTTCTACACGGTGTGGGCGTGGCGCGCACTCGCGCTGAATCTGGCGGCCTCGGTCTCGGTGGGTGAACCACTCGTGGTCCACGGCCGGTTGAGGGTGCGGGAGGAGGAACGGGACGGGGTGCGGCGGACGTCCGTCGACATCGACGCGGTGTCGGTCGGGCACGACATGGCGCGCGGTACGTCCGCGTTCCGGCGGGTGGCGAAGGGGGAGCCGTATCTGACGGACCGTCCGGGCGGTGGGGCGGGCGACAGTCCCGATGACGGGACGGGCGACGGTATGAGCGGCGGAGCGGGTAACCGGACGGGCCCGCCAGGACTGTCCCCCGTCTCCGCCGGTCAGGGCAGTGCTGACGGCCGCGACCGCGTGTCCGCGGCGGGAGCGGCCACCGCATCCGTCCCCTGACCTGCGGTTGTGGAGATTTGTCGATAGTTCGTCAGGGGTGCGGAGGCCGCGATAACGATTCCGATTCGGAATGGTTATCTCATGGCATGACGGGGCATCGGGTCGCGCTGCGTCCCTAGGATTCCCCAGTACTCACGGGGCACTTGAGTCTGCTGGCGAGGCACTCCCCCCACGCATCCCACGCGAAAGCGCCTCGCCCGGAGGGGAATTCTGTGTTTTCTGCGTTCTCTGTACGTGGGCGGGGAGCCGCCCGTACGGCCGTGGCGGCCCTGGTGTTCGGGCTGTCCGCGGCGGGCTCGATAGTCAGCGCGGGACCGGCCGTCGCCGACGAGGCCCCCCAGCATGCGGGCGGAGCCTCCGCCACCCTCGACGGCCTGACCACCTTCGACCGCGCCGTGCTGCATGACGGCGGCCGCGACCAGGAGCTGCCCGCCGGCCTCTTCGAGATGACCGTGGACGGCGGCGGCAAGCTCAAGACGTACTGCATCGACATCCACAACCCCACCCAGGAGCAGGCCAAGTACCTGGAGACCCCCTGGGACCAGACCTCGCTCGGCGCCAACAAGAACGCCGGCAAGATCCGCTGGATCCTGCAGCACTCCTACCCCCAGATCGACGACCTCACGGGGCTTGCCGACCGGGCGGGCACCGGTCCGCTCAGCGAGCGGACCGCCGCGGCGGGCACCCAGGTCGCCATCTGGCGGTACTCGGACGCTGCCCAGGTCGAGGCGCTCGACCCGGCCGCCGAGAAGCTCGCCGACTGGCTCGAGAAGGAAGCGCGGAGCGTCGAGGAGCCCCGCGCCTCGCTCAGCCTGGAGCCGAACGCCGTCTCCGGGAAGGCCGGCGGACGGCTCGGGCCGGTCACGGTCCGCACCGACGCCAACAGTGTCACGGTGACCCCGCCCGCCGATGCCGCCGCCAGTGGCATCAAGGTGACGGGCAAGGACGGCAAGCCGGTGACCTCCGCGGTCAACGGCAGCGAGCTGTACTTCGACATACCCTCCGGGACCGCCGACGGCTCCGCCTCGCTGACCGTGCAGGCGACCACCTCCGTGCCGGTCGGTCGGGCGTTCGCCGGGGTGACCAAGAGCCAGACCCAGATCCTCGCCGGGTCCAGCCGGTCGACGGTCTCCGCGACGGCCACCGCCACCTGGGCCAAGACCGGCCCGATCCCTGCGCTGTCGGCGGAGAAGAACTGCGCCAAGGGCGGCATCGACATCACGGCCACCAACAAAGGCGACGAGGCGTTCACCTTCGAGCTGATGGGGTTCAAGCACTCCATCGCCGCAGGCGAGTCCCGCACGGTGACCGTCCCGGTTCCCGAGGACCAGGCGTACGACTTCACGATCACCGGCCCCGGCGGGTTCTCGAAGAACTTCAAGGGCGTGCTCGACTGCAAGACCACCGGAAGTGCGGGCCCCACCCCCAGTCAGCCGTCCTCCCAGCCCAGCCCCGCCTCGGCGGGCGGCACCTCGGGCGGTGACGAGAACCTCGCCGAGACCGGCACGTCGAACGCCACCCCGGTCATCGCGGGCATTGCGATCGCCCTTGTCGTGATCGGCGGCGCCGCCGTCTTCCTCGTCCGCAGGAAGAAGACCCCTGCCCCCGAGGCGGCATCCGCCACGGAGGCGTCCTCCCCGCAGGACTGAGCGACGCACGGTGAGCGCCCGGTGACGGTGCGCTCGCGACGGCCCCGGATCGCCTGCGAGCGCCGGGGCCGTCGGTGTCGAGCCCGGTCATCGTGCGACCGCCACCGGGGATAGCCTTCCCATCCGTTCCCAGGTCCCTGGAGGCTCCCCGTGCACACCACCGTTTTCCTGCTGCGGAGCGCGCTGGGTCTGGGTGGCGGTCTGGTGGGCGCCTGGGAGCTGACCCGCCAGGCTTCAGGGCCGGGCTGGAGGAAGCCGCGGTTCTTCTCCGCGATGGCGGCTTTGCTTCTCGCCGCGCTGCTCGGCGTCTAGGGGGTGTCCGGCGGATCTTGCTGGGCTCCCTGCCTCAAGATCCCTGTCGGGGTTCGGAGGAGGGCCCGGGGCGTCTGCGGGCCGTCTCGGAGCGACCGGGCCCGACCGACGGCGACCGGCGATGACGGTTCGTAGAGGGGCAGGTCCAGGTCGGCGGCGTGAGCCGGGCCACTGACCTACTGGTTCGCTCCCAGGGGTGGCGGTCAGGCAAGATGGGGTGTATCTGCCCACTCACATATTGCCGGACGGTTTCTCTTGGCTGAGTACATCTACACCATGCGCAAGACGCGCAAGGCGCACGGCGACAAGGTGATCCTTGACGACGTCACGCTGAGCTTCCTGCCCGGTGCGAAGATCGGTGTGGTCGGCCCGAACGGCGCCGGTAAGTCCACCGTGCTGAAGATCATGGCTGGTCTGGAGCAGCCGTCCAACGGCGATGCCTTCCTCTCGCCCGGCTACTCGGTCGGCATGCTCCTTCAGGAGCCGCCGCTCGACGAGTCCAAGACCGTCCTGCAGAACGTCCAGGACGGCGCGGCCGAGATCATGGGCAAGCTCCACCGCTTCAACGAGGTCGCCGAGCTCATGGCGACCGACTACTCCGACGCGCTGATGGAGGAGATGGGCAAGCTCCAGGAGGACCTCGACCACGCCAACGCGTGGGACCTGGACACGCAGCTCGAGCAGGCCATGGACGCGCTGGGCTGCCCGCCCGGCGACTGGCCCGTCACCAACCTGTCCGGTGGTGAGCGCCGCCGCGTCGCGCTCTGCAAGCTGCTGCTCGAGGCCCCCGACCTGCTGCTGCTCGACGAGCCCACCAACCACCTCGACGCAGAGTCGGTGCAGTGGCTGGAGCAGCACCTCGCCAAGTACCCCGGCACCGTCGTCGCCGTCACCCACGACCGGTACTTCCTGGACAACGTCGCCCAGTGGATCCTGGAGCTCGACCGGGGCCGCGCCCACCCGTACGAGGGCAACTACTCCACGTACCTGGAGAACAAGGCGTCCCGACTCAAGGTCGAGGGCCAGAAGGACGCCAAGCGGCAGAAGCGGCTCAAGGAAGAGCTGGAGTGGGTCCGCTCCAACGCCAAGGGGCGCCAGGCCAAGTCCAAGGCCCGTCTGGCCCGCTACGAGGAGATGGCGGCCGAGGCCGACAAGATGCGGAAGCTGGACTTCGAGGAGATCCAGATCCCGCCGGGCCCGCGTCTGGGCAGCGTCGTCGTCGAGGTCGAGAACCTGAGCAAGGCCTTCGGCGAGAAGGTCCTCATCGACGACCTCTCCTTCACGCTGCCGCGCAACGGCATCGTCGGCATCATCGGCCCGAACGGCGCAGGCAAGACCACGCTGTTCAAGATGCTCCAGGGTCTGGAGAAGCCCGACGCCGGTCAGATCAAGGTCGGCGAGACCGTCAGGATCTCGTACGTCGACCAGAGCCGCGAGAACATCGACCCCAAGAAGACGCTGTGGGCCGTGGTCTCCGACGAGCTGGACTACATCAACGTCGGCCAGGTCGAGATGCCGTCCCGCGCCTACGTGTCGGCGTTCGGTTTCAAGGGGCCGGACCAGCAGAAGCCGGCCGGGGTCCTCTCCGGCGGTGAGCGCAACCGCCTCAACCTGGCGCTCACCCTCAAGCAGGGCGGCAACCTGCTGCTCCTCGACGAGCCGACCAACGACCTCGACGTCGAGACGCTGTCCTCCCTGGAGAACGCGCTGCTGGAGTTCCCCGGCTGCGCCGTGGTCGTCTCCCACGACCGCTGGTTCCTCGACCGCGTCGCCACGCACATCCTGGCGTACGAGGGCAACTCCAGGTGGTTCTGGTTCGAGGGCAACTTCGAGTCCTACGAGAAGAACAAGGTCGAGCGGCTCGGTGCGGACGCGGCTCGTCCGCACCGCGCCACCTACAAGAAGCTCACCCGGGGCTGAGGCTGTCAGTGGCTCGGCATATTTACCAGTGCCCCCTGCGCTGGTCGGACATGGATGCCTTCGGGCACGTCAACAATGTGGTCTTCCTCCGCTATCTGGAGGAGGCCCGCATCGACTTCATGTTCCGGCTCGCGCCCGGGGACGGTTCACCGTCGTTCTCCGGCGGGTCCGTCGTGGCCCGGCACGAGATCGACTACGTACGGCCGCTGGTCCACCGGCACGAGCCGGTGACCGTCGAGTCGTGGGTGACGAAGATCGGCGCGGCGTCGCTGACGATCGCGTACGAGATCAAGGACCCGGACCAGGTGTACGTCCGGGCCTCGACCGTCGTCGTGCCCTACGACCTGGCGGCGGCGCGCCCGCGCCGTATCAGCGCCGAGGAGAAGTCCTTCCTCCAGGAGTACCTGGACAACGGCGTGGAGGGCGCGCTAGCGGCATGACAGCGCCCGTGCAGACCCTGCGGCTCGCCGACGCGAGGGAGGCGGCGGATCTCGCCGCCTTCCTCGGCCGGCTGATCCACTACGACCGGGCGGCCGCCGTCCGGATCCAGGCCGGCGGCGGCGCGCTCGCCGTGTTCGGCAGGCCGCCGTCGTTCGACGTCCTCGCGATCCGTACGGCCCGGCTCGCCGGGCCCGACGATGCCGTCCGGCTGGATGTGACCGTCTCGGCCGGCGAGCTGCTGGAGTCCGTGCAGGGCGCCGAGCTCGCCGTCCCGGCCGCGGTCACCGGACCGCCCTGGGCGGGGGTGCTGCCCCCGCGCGGCGGCTGGCGGGAGCTGCAGGGACTGCCCGGCGTCACCGAGATGCGGGGCGCGGTCGCGGCAGCGGTCGCCGAATTCCGCGCCCGCGACGAGGCGCTGCCGCACGAGCGGCGCACCCGCGCCGAGCGCGACCGGATCGGCCGCGAGATCTGGTCCCGCACCCTGGGCGACACCGACCTGCCGCTGCGGGCCGTGCACGCCGCCCAGTCGCTGGGCTTCCTGCGCCCGACGCCGGAGGGCGTGCCCGGGGCGGCGCTGCTCGCGGCGGGCAGTTGGCTGCGGCTGCGTACGCCGTTCGGTTCGATCGCCGTACGGACAGCCGGACTCGGCGGGCTGACGGTCACCCCCACCTGACACCCCCCACCTGACACCCCGACCGACCCTCGCCCGAGACTCCACCTGAACCTCGCCCGGGCCCAGCCCGGAACCTCCTGAGGAAACTCGTCCGCATAAGGTCTTCCGGACCGGGCAGATGAGCCGTCAGCGCGATCCGTGCAACGGGAGTGCGCCATGCGCAACATCTGCCTCAGGGGGCCCCTTGCGATGACGGACAAGGCAAGTGCCGTGCAGTCGGTGGACCGTGCCGTGAGCGTCCTGGAGAGCCTGGCCAGGCACGGCGAGGCCGGGGTCACCGAGATCGCCGACGAGCTGGGCGTCCACCGCTCGACCGCGTTCCGCCTGCTCGGCGTGCTGGAGAACCGCGGCCTCGTCGCCCAGTCCAGGGACCGCGGCAAGTACTACCTCGGCGCAGGGGTGCTGCGGCTCGCCGGGGCCGCCGCAGTCCGGCTCGACATCTCCCAGGAGGGCGTGCCGCTCTGCCGCGAACTTGCCGACGAGATCGGCGAGACCGTGAACATCGCCGTGCTCGACGGCTCGGCCGCCGTCAACATCGCCCAGGCCCGCGGCCACGCCTCGGTCACCACGTACAACTGGCTCGGCCGCCGCACCCCGCTGCACGCCACCTCCAGCGGAAAGGTGCTGCTCGCGCACGGCCCGGCCGCGGTCAGGGACGAGGTACTCGCGGGCCGCCTCGAGCGCTTCACGGAACGCACGGTCACCTCACCGCAGGCGCTGAAGGAGCAGCTGGCCGCCACCGCCGAGCATGGATTCGCCACCGCGGTGGAGGAGCTGGAGATCGGGCTGAACGCCGTCGCCGCACCCGTGCGCGGCCACGACGGAGCCGTGCTCGGTGCGCTCAGTACCTCCGGGCCCGCGTACCGCCTGGGTGAGCAGCGGCTGCCGGGGCTGGCAGACCGTACCGTCGCAGCGGCGCGTGAGCTGTCGCGCCGTCTCGGCCACAGCAGCTGAACCCGGCACCGGGCCTGTCGCGGATCGCCCCCCGCCCGGTCTCCGACGATCCCCGTCGGCCATTTACAAAGGGTTAACCCACGACTCTTGACGGTCACCGCGCCGCGTTCCCACTATGGCTCCCATCGTCTCCCATCGCGCAATCCGTCGTGCACTACGCAACAACGGAGGGGTGTGATCGTGCCCAGAACGCGAGTGGTCGTCATCGGTGCCGGGATCGTCGGCTGTGGGCTCGCGGACGAGCTCACCGCACGCGGCCGGTACCACGTCACGGTCCTGGAGAAAGGCGCGCTGCCCACGCCGGGCGGCTCCACATCCCACGCCCCCGGACTGGTCTTCCGCACGAATCCGTCCCGGACGATGAGCGCGTTCGCGGGCCGCACCATCGAGAAGTTCACCGAGCTCGGAGCCTTCGACCCGGTCGGCGGCCTCGAGGTCGCCACCACCCCGGCCCGGCTGGCCGACCTGCATCGCAAGGCGGGCCTCGCCGCCTCCTGGGGAGTGCGAGGCGAGATCATCGGGCCCCGGCGCTGCGGCGAGCTGTGGCCTCTGCTCGACACCGACCGGATCCTCGGCGGCTTCCACACCCCCGACGACGGGCTGGCCCGCGCCGTGGACGCGGCCGACGCCATGGTGCGGCGGGCGGCGGCCCGCGGGGCCCGCATCCTCGACCGCCACACCGTCACCGGCATCACCCAGGACAACCACCAGGTCACCGGCGTCGTCACCGACCGGGGCAGCTTCCCCGCCGACATCGTGATCTCGGCGGCCGGGTTCTGGGGGCCGGTGATCGGGGCGATGGCCGGGGTGACCGTACCGCTGCTGCCGCTCGCCCATCAGTACGCCACCACGGTGCCCCTGCCCCAACTGGCGGGCGCCACGAACGAGTTGCCCATCCTGCGTCACCAGGACCGCGACCTGTACTTCCGCACGCACGGTGACCGCATCGGCATCGGCTCGTACGCACACCGACCCATGCCCGTGGACCCGTTCACCACCGATGGCTCGGAACTCCCCTTCACCGACGAGGACTTCGCTCCCAGCTGGGACGACGCCGCCGCGCTGCTGCCCGCCCTGCGCGAGGGGGCAGGGACAGGGGACGGGGCCGGGGCCGTCGACCACGCCTTCAACGGGATCTTCTCCTTCACCCCCGACGGCATGCCGCTGCTCGGCGAGTCCCGCGAGCTGCGCGGATTCTGGCTCGCCGAAGCCGTCTGGGTCACCCACTCCGCCGGAGTCGCCGAAGCCGTCGCCGGTTGGCTCACCGACGGCTGCCCGCCCCTCGACCTGCACGAATGCGACCTCGCCCGCTTCGAGACCGCCCAGCTCACACCCCCGTACATCGCCGGGCGCAGCGCGCAGAGCTTCATCGAGGTGTACGACATCGTCCACCCCCTCCAACCCCCCGAGCAGCCGCGACCGCTGCGCACCAGCCCCTTCCACCCGCGCCAGCGTGAACTCGGCGCGTACTTCCTGGAGGGCGGCGGCTGGGAGCGGCCGCACTGGTACGAGGCCAACGCCCCGCTCGCCGCCGGACTCACCCTCCCCGCCCGCGACCCGTGGTCCGCCCGCCACTGGTCGCCCACCGCCGCCGCCGAGGCACTGGCCACGCGCGAGCGGGTCGCGCTGTACGACATGACACCGCTACGGCGCCTCGAGGTCACCGGACCCGGCTCGCTCGGCCTCCTCCAGCGCATGACGACGAACCAGCTGGCCCGCAGGCCCGGCGCCGTGACGTACACCCTGCTCCTCGACGAGGGCGGCGGGATACGTTCCGACCTGACCGTCGCCCGGCTCGGCCCCGACCGCTTCCAGATCGGCGCCAACTCCCCGGCCGACCTCGACCGGCTGGCGCACCACGCCCCCGACGGCGTCCATGTCCGCGACATCACCGCCGGCACCTGCTGCATCGGAGTCTGGGGCCCGCTCGCCCGCGAGCTCGTCCAGCCGCTCACCGACGACGACTTCTCGCACACCGGCTTCGGCTACTTCCGCGCCAAGGAGACATACATCGGCCATGTGCCGGTGACGGCGCTGCGCGTCAGTTATGTCGGTGAGCTGGGCTGGGAGCTGTACACCAGCGCCGACCTGGGGCTCCGCCTCTGGGACACGCTCTGGGACGCGGGCCGGGACCTCGGCGTGATCGCCGCGGGGCGCAGCGCCTTCAACTCCCTCCGCCTGGAGAAGGGTTACCGGGCCTGGGGCCAGGACATGACCGCCGAGGACACCCCGTACGAGGCCGGACTCGGCTTCGCCGTCCGTCCGGACAAGGGGGACTTCATCGGACGCGACGCCCTTGAAACACAGCGGATCCGCCGCCGCCTCACCTGTCTCACCCTCGACGATCCCGCCGCCGTCGTCCTCGGCAAGGAGCCGGTGTACGTCGACGGCGAGGCCCGCGGTCACATCACCAGCGCCGGTTACGGCTGCACCATCGGCCGCTGCGTCGCGTACGCCTGGCTCCCGCCGCTGCCGACCGGCACCTCCGTCCACATCGAGTACTTCGGTGAGAAGATCGCCGCGACCACGGCCGAGGAGCCCCTGGTCGACCCGCAGATGGACCGTATCCGCAGGTAGAGGAGTACTCCGTGGCACCGTCAGCGTCCTACGACGTGATCGTCCTCGGCCTCGGCGGCATGGGCAGCGCCGCCGCGCACCATCTCGCGGCACGCGGCGCCCGCGTCCTCGGCCTGGAGAAGTACGGCCCCGCGCACAACAAGGGCTCCAGCCACGGCGGTTCGCGCATCACCCGCCAGTCGTACTTCGAGGACCCCGCCTACGTACCGCTGCTGCTGCGCGCGTACGAGCTGTACGAGCGGTTGCAGCGCGACAGCGGCCGGGACATCGCCACCCTCTGCGGCGGGGTGATGATCGGCCGCCCCGAGTCCCGGCCGGTCGCCGGGGCGCTGCGCTCGGCCCGGCAGTGGGATCTGCCGCACGAACTCCTCGACGCGAAGGAACTGCGCGACCGCTTCCCGACGTTCACACCGCAGGACGACGAGGTCGCCCTGTACGAGGCGAAGGCCGGGCTGCTGCGGCCGGAGAACACCGTCGCCGCCCACCTCCAGCTCGCCGCTCGCGGCGGCGCCGAGCTCCACTTCGAGGAGCCGGCGACGCGCTGGCAGACGTACGGCGAGGGAGTGCGCGTCGACACCGCCGACAGCGTCTACACGGCGGGACAGCTCGTCATCTGCCCGGGCGCCTGGGCGCCCGAGCTGCTCGCCGACCTAGGGGTGCCGATCACCGTCGAGCGGCAGATCATGTACTGGTTCCAGCCCACCGGAGGCACCGGCCCGTACACCCCCGACCGGCACCCCATCTATGTGTGGGAGGACGCCGACGGGGTGCAGATCTACGGCTTCCCCGCCATCGACGGCCCCGAGGGCGGCGCCAAGGTCGCCTTCTTCCGCAAGGGCACCGTCTGCACCCCGGAGACCATCGACCGCACCGTCCACGACGACGAGGTACGGGCCATGGCGAACCAGCTCGCACCCCGTGTCCCCACCCTCCCCGGCACCTTCCTCAAGGCCGCCACCTGCATGTACTCCAACACGCCCGACGAGCACTTCGTGATCGCCCGCCACCCCGCCCATCCGGAGTCGGTGACCGTCGCCTGCGGATTCTCCGGACACGGCTTCAAGTTCGTCACCGTGGTCGGCGAGATCCTCGCCGACCTGGCGCTGACCGGCGCGACCGCGCACCCCATCGACCTGTTCGCTCCAGGGAGGCCGCTATGACCGCCATGACGTCCGGCCCCAGCCTCATCGCGACGCTCCCCGGGCGGGCGTACACCGACCCCAAAACCTTCCGCCGCGAACAGGAGCGGATCTTCGAGGCCCTGTGGTTCTGCGCGATACGCTCCACCGAACTGGCCGGGCCCGGCGCGTACCGCACGGTCCAGGTCGGCACCGAGAACGTCCTGATCACCCGCAACGCGGACGGCGCGCTGCGCGCCTTCCTCAACGTCTGCCGGCACCGCGGCGCACGGCTGTGCTCCGAGCCCGCGGGTGAGGTCCGGCGCACCCTGCGCTGCACCTACCACGCCTGGACGTACGACCTCGACGGCACGCTCGTCGCCGCGCCCAACCTGGCGAGGATGAAGGACATCGACCGCGAGGCGTACGGGCTGCGGCGCGTGGCACTGCGCGAATGGCTCGGCTACGCGTGGGTGTGCCTGGCCGACGAACCCCCCTCCTTCGAGGACACGGTCATGGAGGCGGCCGTGGAACGGCTCGGCGAGGCCGCGGCGATCGACCGCTACCGCACCGAGGAGCTCGTCGTGGGCCGCCGCATCCGCTACGACGTCGCGGCCAACTGGAAGCTGATCGTCGAGAACTTCATGGAGTGCTACCACTGCGCCACGATCCATCCCGAACTCACTGATGTGCTCCCGGAGTTCTCGCGGGGGTACGCCGCCCAGTACTACGTCGGACACGGCGCCGAGTTCGCCTCCGCGGCGCAGGGCTTCACCGTCGACGGCAGCGAGGGCTTCGGCCGGCTGCCGGGGCTCACCGATGCGCAGGACCGGCGCTACTACGCCGTCACGGTGAAGCCGCAGGTCTTCATCAACCTCGTGCCCGACCACGTCATCGTCCACCGGATGTTCCCGGTGAGCGTCGCCCGAACGCTCGTCGAGTGCGACTGGCTGTACGCGCCGGAGGTCGTCGCTTCGGGGGCGGACGTGTCCCGGTCGGTGGAACTGTTCCACCGGGTGAACGTGCAGGACTTCGAGGCGTGCGAGCTCACGCAGCCGGCGATGGACTCCCGTGCGTACCGCGCGGGCGGGGTGCTGGTGCCCAGCGAGCACCACATCGGCGCGTTTCATGAATGGGTGACCGGGCGGCTGGGGTAGGGGCGGGCCTGCGGCGGGAACCTGGGCTTCGCCCCAGACCCCCGAGCGCGCCCGGTACCGCCGGGTGGCCCGCTTGTCCGTCCTCGAACGCCGGACGGGCTCAAAATGAAGGGCCTGCCCCAAGCGGCTAGCGGGAGGCGTCGTCCGGCCACACGCCGATGTGGTCCTGTTCCAGCTCCAGCATCACCCGGTGTTCCATGCCCAGCGCCGCCGTGTACTCGGCGGGCAGCTGGAGCCGCCCCGCCCGGTCCAGCGTCGCGTATTCGCGTGCCACCACCGACTCCCTGCCCTCCGCGTCGATCTCCGTGCGGCGCAGCACCTCCGAGGACGTCCGGCCGTCACGGATCGCGACGGTGCGGCGGACCTCGCTCGCGACCGCCTGGTCGTGCGTGACGATCACGATCGTCGTGCCGAGCTCCTCGTTGGCCCGGCGGAAGGCCGCGAAGACCTGTTCACCGGTCGCGGAGTCCAGCTCGCCGGTGGGCTCGTCGGCGAGGAGGACGGCAGGGGAGTTGGCGAGGGCGACGGCGATCGCGACGCGCTGCTGCTGGCCGCCGGACATCTGCTGCGGGCGGCGGTCGCGGCAGTCGGCGACACCGAGCATGGCCAGCAGCTCCTGTGCGCGTTCGGCCTTCTTCTTCGTACGGCCGCGCAACTGCATGGGCAGGGCAACGTTCTGGGCCGCCGTCAGGTAGGGGAGGAGGTTCCTGGCGGTCTGCTGCCAGACGAAGCCGACGACGTCGCGGCGGTAGCGGAGCCGGGCCTTCGCGTCCATCGCGAGCAGGTCGCAGCCCGCGACCTGCGCGGCGCCCGCGGTGGGGACGTCCAGGCCGGCGAGGATGTTCATCAGCGTCGACTTGCCGCTGCCGGACGCACCGACCAGGGCCATCAGCTCGCCCTCCTGGACGAGCAGATCGAGCCCCTGGAGGGCCTGCACCTCGACGCCGTCCGTCCTGAAGATCCGTACGAGCCGGTCGCAGGCGATCAGCGCGTCGTGTCCGTACGCGGGCCGGTCGCGGCGCGCCGCCGCCCGCTGCTCCAGCTCCGCGAGGCTGGTGTCGGTCATCGCATGTCTCCTGCCCTGAGTTCGGTGATCGATCCGCGGCGCCCCGCCCACCATGCCTGCCCGGCGGCCACCGCCCCCGCCAGCGCGACCACGCCCGCCGCGGGCAGCGCCAGCGACCACGGGTCGGCGCGCAGCGACGCGCCGTCCACCGGTGCGACGCCCGGTGCCGTGGCCAGGGCGAGCCTGCCCAGGTCGATGCCCGGGGCGAGGAGCAGGATCGTGGCCCAGCCGACGAGGATGCCGCCGCCGGCGGCGAGCAACGCCTGGGGCAGTGACTCCAGGCCGAGCAGCTGACGGCCCTGGCGGGTGGTGAGGCCCATGGTGCGCAACCGGGCCAGCAACGCGGCCCGTTCCGGTGCGGTCTGCAACAGGGAGAGCAGCAGGGCGAGTACGGCGTAGCCGGCACCGGCCGCGATGGCCGCCGCGTAGATCCGCTCGGCGCCCGACTGGAGGGGCGAGTCGGTGAACGCCGCTCGTTCCTGGCTGCGGAGCGCCACGGAGAGGTCCGTGCCGGAACCGCGCACGGCCGCCGCCCGCAAGGCCTTCGCCTCCAGACCCTCGCCCGTGACCAGCAGCGTGGTGGGGGCGGACGGCTTCAGGGCCGCACCGTCGACCAGCAGGAAGTCCGATCCGGGCGCGGCCGGGGTGCCGGGGCGCACCGCGACGATGCGTACGGTGACGTCACCCGCCAGGGACGTGATCCGGCGCGGCGCCGTGCCGAGTCGCTCGGCGACGCCGGGTGAGGCGACGGCGTCCAGCACGCCACCGGTGCTCTTCAACGCGTCGGGCGGGAAGGCCCCGAGATCCAGCTGCCGGGCCAGCCCGGCGTACGGCCCGGGCTCCACCCCGATCAGCGTGAGGGGCTTCCTGTCTCCGGCCCCCTCGTCGGGCCCACCGCCGGCACCGGGCTCGCCGGACGCGAGCTCCGCCATGCGGTCGATCCGTACGGCCGTCACGTCCTTCACGCCCGCGACCTCCCGCACCGCACCTTCCGCCCCCGCGGGCAGCGGCGTCGTGTCGCCGGGACCCGAGACCCGCGCGTCCGCGCCCGTCGCCAGCAGCGCCGCCCGGTCGCGGGCGTCCGCGACCCCCGCGAGTACGGAGCCGCCGAACGCCGCCGTGGTCAGCGCCATCAGCAGCGCCAGCAGCGGCAGCGCACCCGTCGCCGACGAGCGGCCCGAGCGGGCCAGCGACAGGAAACCGACGGCTCCGCGCAGCCGCCCGGCCGGACCGGCGGCCCAGCGCAGCGGCAGCGGACAGAGCCGTACGAGCACGAGCGCCGCGATCAGCCCGACCAGCACCGGAGCCGCGCTGACCAGGTGGTCCCCAGCGACGGCCGTGCCGCGCCGCCGCAGCGCCACCACCGCGCCGACGGCCACGACCAGCAGGGTCAGTTCGGCGACCGTACGGCGCTTGCCCGGCCTTGCGTGGGCGAGGTCGTCGCGCTCCCCGTGCGCCCGTGGTCTGCGGTGCAGCACGATCGCCCGCACCGGCAGCGCGGCGCAGGCCAGCAGCGCCACCGCGCCCGCACCGGCGACCGCGGGCAGCAGCCGGGCCTCGTCCACGGCGAGGACGGCGAGCAGCAGACCGGCGGCGGCCGCGGGCAGCGCGACCACGGCGGTCTCGCCGAGAAGCCGCCCGCCGATCCCGCGCAGTGAGCCGCCGCGGGAGCGCAGCAGCGCGAGCTCGGCGGCACGCCGCGCGGCGAGCAGCCCGCCGGTCATGGCCAGGACGACCGCGGCGACCGCGCCGATCCCGAACGCCGCCACCGCGACGACGGGCGCGATCGCCTCGCGCATCGTCGTGTACGAGCCGAGGACCGTCTCCAGGCCCGTGCTCAGGGCTGCTGTGCCACCGGCGATGTCCCGCAGCTTCAGCAGCTCCGGCCCGCCTTCGAGGGACGCGACCCGGTCGACGAGCTCCGGCACGTCCTGTGCGGTGAGCTGTCCGGAGGCGGGCGCGAACCGCCAGTACGCCTCCGGCTGTGCCTGCGTGCCGAGGAGTGCGGGAGCGGCGTCGGGTGCCAGGAGCAGGGCTGCCTCCCAGTAGTACTGGGGCGGCTTGGACGGTACGGCCGCCATACCCGGTGCACGGAGCACGGGCTCCGCCGACCAGTAACTGCCCTGCGGCTGACGGGGTTCGACGATCCCGGTGATGTGGACGGCCAGCGGGACGGAACCGTCGCCGGCGACGTGGACGACGGAACCGATGCCGAGGTGCAGTGCCTGGGCCGTCGCCACGGTCGCGGCGCCCTCCACGACCTTGGTGTCCGACGTCACTTTCCCGGCGGCGACGGGCAGCCGGCCCATCCGCAGGGTGGCGTGGGCGGCAACGTCCGACTGTGCGGCCAGCGTGAAGCGAGGCGGCAGCGCGTCGGGGCGCGGCAGCCATTTGTCCGTACCGACCAGCGTCTTGGAGGTCCGCACCCCGAACGCCGACTGTCCGGCATCCGCCCGCACCGGCGCGGGCAGCGCCTCCATCGCCTCGCGGTGGACGGCCGCGAGCGCATTCGGCCGCACCACCTCGTCCCGCGCGGCCTGCGGCAGTTCCAGTCGCGGCTGCGGCGAGGTCAGCTCCAGCACCGTGTTGCCGGGCGGGGCGCTGCCGACGTCGTGCCGGAGCCCTTCGGCCTCGTACGCATCGACGGCCCGCGGCAGCACGGCGGCGAGGAACGCCGTGACCAGCACGAGCATCCCAAACGCGACGGCCGCCACGGGCGCGGTCCGCAGCCGCGTGCGGATCCACGGCGCGACACTGCGCTCACGCGCCATGACGGCCTCCCGTGCTGCGGCGCGCCGACGCACGGCCGAGGCCAGGACCGCGGAGGTCAACAGGGCGCAGGATCATGTCAGTTGTCCCCCTGGTGGCGGAGTGAGACGGCGGGATCCGCGCGGCGGACGGCGATCGCGGCGGCGATCAGCAGCGGGAGTGCGGCGACACCCGCGAGGAGCAGGGCCACGTGGGAGACGGGCAGTTCGACCAGGACCCGCGGCACCGGCTTGGTGGCCTGCCCGGTCAGGAGGACCAAGGGCACGACGGCCCGGGTGAGGACGGCTCCCAGGCCGAGGCCCACGAGCAGACCGATCCCGATCAGCAGACTCTGCTCGGCGGCGACCAGCCGGGCGAGGCCCCGGCGCGGCGCGCCCAGGGCGCGCAGCACGGCGAGTTCGGCGGAGCGCTCACGGAGCGAACCGGTCGCGCTCACCCCGAAGCCCACCGCCGCCAGCGCGGCCGCGGCCAACGCGACCGCCATCAGCGCCGCGCGTGGACCTGCGCCGAGCGGATCGTCCAGCAGCTCGGCGGCGACCTCGTCGCGGACGAGGACCTGGTCCGGATCGATGTCAGGGCGTGCCCGCAGCGCGGACGCGACCTGCGCGGCCTTGCCGGGGGCGGCGCTCAGCCACCACTCGTTGGGGCCGAGCGGGGTGCTCGCCCGATCGGCGAACACGGCGTTGACGGTGCGCAGATCGAGCAGCAGCGCACCCCCGTCCTTGGCGCCGGGCCCGCCACCGGCGTCGGATCCCGCTCCGGGTCCTGTTCCGGTTCCCGTTCCCGCCCCGGCCCCGGCTCCCGGCCCCGGTCCGGTCGTCGGGAGCTCCCGTACCGTCTTCACGATCGTCACACGCAGCTGTTCCCCGGCCAGCGTCACATCGATGCTGTCGCCCCGCTGCGCCCCGGCCGCCTGCAGAAAGCCGTCCGTCGCCACGGCCGGGATCCGCGCCGGGGGAGCGGTGCGCACGACGGCGGTGCGGACACTGAACTCCGTCGGCTCGGGGAACCAGTCGTCGGGCGTGGGCGCAGTGAGCCCTGTGCCGTACGTGACCGTCAGCGGCACCGTCTCCGAGGCAGCAGCACTCAGGGCCACCGGCGGGCGGGCCTCCCCGCCCTCCGTCTCGTGCTTGCTGCCCTGCCAGCGCACCCCGGAGGACGCGGGGACCGGGCGGGCGGTCCCGCCGGGGCCCGTGGCCAGCAGCCGTTCGACGCGCAGCAGGTGCCGCTCGGACTTCCTGTCCGGGGCCCGGCAGTCGAGCTGCAGCCCGCTCAGTGCCAGCGGCCCGGCGGGTGCGGTACGGGCCCCGGACGCGGACACGTCGAGATCGAGGGTGACGGGATGGACACGCCCGTCCACGGGCACCTTCCCGGCGCTCAGCCGGTACGGGATGCCGTAGCGGTCCTCGACGACGACGGTGACCAGCGGTGCGAGCCCCGCGCGGGAACGGCCGGACGGCGCACCCTCGTCGGTGATCCGCAGGTCGAGCGTGAGCCGCCGGGTGCCGTCCGGAAGCGGGACCGCGCGAGAGCCGGCGGGGGCCTTGGGCGGCGCGACCGCCCGGAGCAGCCCCTGCGCCGGCTCGTCCGCGAGATCGCCCCGCAGCAGCATCCCCTCGTCGGCGCGCGCGGTGTCGAGCGCGAGCACCGTCGCCGTACGGTCGCCGGGCAGGTCCACCGTCGCGCGATGGGCGGGCGCGGCCTCGCGCACCCCGGGGAGCGAGGTGTACAGCCCGGCCTGCCCCGGCCCGCCGGGCCTGCCGTCGAGCACCCGTACCGAAGCGCCCGTACCGAAGTCCGCCTGGTCGCCCTGCGACCGCTCCCACGACGCGCTCTGCCCGATCGCCAGCATGCCCATCGCCACGGCGAGCACCAGCAGCAGCACCGGCCCCGCCCCGCGCAGCGGCCGGCGGCTGAACTGCCAGCCCGCCAGCGCCGTCGGCAGCCCCCGGCCGCTCGCGGCGCGCCGTTCCGCGAGCCGTGCCGCGGGCGGCAGCAGACGCAGCGTCAGCACGGTGCCGGCGAGCAGCGCCAGGGCGGGCGCCGCGACGAGCAGCGGATCGATGCCCAGGTCGCCCTCGCGGTCACCGCTGAGCGCGCCGGTGCCGGACGAGCCGGTCTGCCGGTCCAGCTGCCAGTACGCCACCGCCGCGATCACCAGCAGGCCGACATCGGCCCCGGCGCGCACGGGCGCGGGCAGCGCCGCGGCACGTACGCGCCGCAGGCGCCCCGACGTGTCCGCCGTCGCCGCGAGCGCGGGCGCGACGACCGCCGCCGCGCAGCACACCGCGACCCCGGCCGCGACCAGCCAGACCTGGCCCGTCGGTGCGTCGCCGAGCCGCAGCCCGATCCGGTCGAGCGAGGACGTCCGCGCGAGCAGCCGGGTCAGCGGACCCGACAGCAGCGGGGCGCACACCGCGGCCGGTACGGCCAGCAGCAGCGCCTCCAGCGCGGCGAGGCCGGCGATCCGGCGGCGCGAACCCCCGCGCGCCCGCAGCAGATCGGTCTCGCCCGCCCGTTCCGTACTGAGCAGCCGGGCCACCAGCAGCAGCGCGTACCCGGCGAGCAGCACCAGCTGCACGGCCACGATCATCAGCGTGGACCGGGCCACGAGCAGCGCCCGCCCGGTCCGGTCGAGGACGGTCGGGAGCGCCGTCGTCACGGTCGCGCCGCCGCCGAACGCCGGGTCCTTGTGCAGTGCTTCGGGTCCGCGCGCGGACGCCTCGCGCAGCGCGCCGATCCGGTCGGTGGTGATGCTCCGGTAGTCGGCGCCCGCCACCCAGGCGGTGGTGCCGGCGGAGGTGCGGCCGGAGGCGAGGACGGACGGGTCGGTGAGCAGCGGGCCGTAGGTGGTGAAGACGACGGTACGGACCCCGCGCCCGCCGAGCGTGTCCAGCTGCCAGTACGGATCGCCGGTGTCGGCGGCCCGGTAGACGCCGGTCACCCGGACCGTCAGCGCCGCGCCGCCCAGCCGGTCGGTGAGCGCGATCAGCGCACCGGGGCGCAGCTTCAGCCGCTCGGCGGCGGCTTCGGGCAGGGCGACGGGTACAGGGGCGTTCCCTCGCGGCCCGGGGCCCGGCAGCGTGCCCGCGACGAGCCTGATCCGGGACCGGTCCAGGGCGGCGAAGTGGGTGAGGTCGGGCTCGCCCTTGCGGGCATCGGAGGTCCGGAGGGAGCGCGGCAGCGCGTACGGGCCGGAGCGCTCCAGCTTCCGCACGGTCACCGGCAACCCGTCGAAGGTCTGCCGCGCGCCGCGGACCGCGGCCTCCTGGGCCGCGTCCCGCCGGTCCCGCGGCACGTCCGCGCTGATGACCAGCGAGGCGGAGGCGGCGGCCGGGCCGCGCAGGACGTGCCGGAGCGCCGCGTCCCCGACCGAGCCCTGGAGCGCGGCGAGGGCGGCGAGGACGGACGTCGTCAGCAGGACCGCGAGGAGCGCGGCCGCGAGCAGCAGCCGGTGCGCTCCCACGCGCAGGAATATGAACCCCGTCACCCGTCCCCCCGTCCAGCCCCCGTCGAACGCCCCCCGTCGAACGTTCATCGGATGCTTTCAGAGGGCACCCGGACGGGAAAACGCTTCCACGGCGATACGGGCCGACCTTGACGCGATCGTGATCAGTGCCGGGTGTTCAGCCTGCGGTGTTGACCATCGACGCGGCCGCGTAGGTGAGGTAGTTCCACAGCTGCCGCTCGTGCTCCTCCGAGAGGCCCAGCTCGCCGACGGCCACCCGCATGTGCTTCAGCCAGGCGTCGTGCGCGGCCTTGTCGACGGTGAACGGCGCGTGGCGCATCCGCAGCCGGGGGTGGCCGCGGTGATCGCTGTAGGTGCGCGGGCCGCCCCAGTACTGCACGAGGAAGAGCGTGAGCCGCTCCTCGGCCGGGCCCAGATCCTCCTCGGGGTACATCGGGCGCAGCAGCGGGTCCTCGGCGACACCCTCGTAGAAGCGCCGTACCAGGCGCCGGAAGGTCTCTTCGCCGCCGACCTGCTCGTAGAAGGTCTGCTCCTGAAGTGTGCCCCTCGGAATCTCGTTCACCGTTCCATGGTCTCAGACCGGTCGGCGGAGGACCCGGGCCCTAGGACTACGCGCCAGGTGCTCGCCTCCCGCGCGGGCGCGCAGGAAAGTGGAGATATGGGTGCACAACGGGACGCTCCTCCGGCCCGGGATCCCTTCGCGGGCCCCGCCGCCGAGGTGCGGCGTGCGCTGGTGCGGCGCATCGCCGCGACCGGCGCGCTGGAGGACCCCGCCTGGCGGGCCGCCTTCGAGGAGGTGCCGAGGCATCTGTTCGTGCCGTACTACTACGTCTCCACCTTCGCCGGGTACGAGCGGCTGTGGTGCGCGGACCGCGACCCGGAGCGGCGCGAGCGCTGGCTCAGGGGTGCGTACGCCGACGGGCCGCTCGCCACCCGCGTACGGGACGGACAGCTCGTCTCCTCCAGCAGCCAGCCCTCGCTGATGGCCCGCATGCTGGCCGCCCTGGACGTACGGGACGGGCACCAGGTCCTGGAGATCGGCGCCGGCACGGGCTACAACGCGGCCCTGCTGTCGCACCGGCTCGGCGACGAGCTGGTGACGACCGTCGAACTCGACCCGGAGATCACCGAGTCCGCGCGGGCCCATCTCGCGGCGGCCGGCTACCACCCCACCGTGATCACCGGCGACGGTGCGCGCGGCTGCCCCGAGCGCAGCCCCTTCGACCGGATCATCGTGACGTGCACCCTGCCGTCCGTACCGCAGGACTGGCTCGCGCAGTGCCGCCCGGGCGCCCGGATCCTCGCGCCGCTCGCCACCGGGCTGGTCGCGCTGCGGGTGCGGGACGCCGACCATGCGGAGGGGCGCTTTCTGCACACCGCTGCGTACTTCGTCCCGCTTCGCGGCGGCAAGCCGGTGCGCTCGCCGGTCCCGCACGCCGCGGGGCTGCCGCGGCGGGTCGCCGACAGTGAGCTGTTCCACTTCCTGCTCGCGCTGACCGCGGGCAGCCTTGATCCGCACGAAGCGCTCTCGCTCTGGCAGCGCGAGAAGCTGCCGGAGCGGGAGCGCTTCGGTGTCACGGTCAGCGGCGGACGCCAGTGGGCCTGGCTGGACGACCCTGAAGGGCCGTACGCCTGGTCCCTCGGCGACGCTACTGCCCCCGACGAATGGTGATCGTCGTCCAGGCGCCGACGTGCACCCGGTCGCCGTCCCTCAGCGGGACGGGCACGTAGGGCTGGATCGGCTCCTCGGCGCCGTTCACCGTGGTGCCGTTGGTGGAGTTCTGGTCGACCACCGCCCAGGTGCCGTCCGGCTGCTGGACCAGGACCGCGTGCTGGTGCGAGACGCCCGGGTCCTCCGGCGGGACGGAGAGGTCGATGTCGGGCGACTCACCGGTGGAGTGCCGGCGGCGGCCGATGGTGACCTGGTTGCCGGAGAGCGGACGCGTCTGCTCCGGCGAGTACGCGGGCAGATTCAGGCCGGCGGCCTCGGGGCCGCTGCGCTGCATCATCGCCATGAAGTACTCGCGGTCGGGCGCGAAGACCGCCGTCCAGCCCGCCGGGGGCTGGTACTGCTGCTGCGGCGGCCCCTGCTGGTGCATGGACTGCGGCGGCTGCGGTGGCTGCGCCTGCGAGGGCGGCGGGAGCACCCAGTCGTCCCCGCCGCCCTGCGGCTGCTGGGGCCCCGGCGGCGCCGGGGCCGGGACGGCCTGCGGGAATCCGGGCTGGGAGGGCATCGCGGGCTGACCCGGCTGCTGGAACGCCTGCGGCGGGGCGGGCGGTCCTGGCTGCTGGAACACCTGCGGCGGTGCCGGCGGACCGGACTGCTGGAACGCCTGCGGGGGCGCGGGCGGCCCCGGCCGGTGTGGCTGCGGGGCCTGCGGCGCCGACGGGTCGCCGGTCAGCGGCTCGGCAGGCCGGTTCATCTGCGAAGGCCGGGAGCTCTGGTACTCGAACGGGTCCGGCGGGCGCGGCGGCTGCTGCGCCTGGAAGCCGGGCGGAAGGTTCAGCCCCGGCACCGGACCACCGGGTCCACCGGGACCACCGGGACCACCGGGGGGACGGCCGGGCGGGGCCAGCGGCGTGTACGACGTCGCCGTGTTCGTGAGGAAGTTCCAGCGGCACTCCTCGCAGAACGGCGCCATCGCCTCGCGCGGCGTACGGCACTGCGGGCACAGCTCTGCCTGGGCCGTGGCACCGGGGGCGCCGGGGCCGGGGTAGCCGTATCCCGGCGCGGGCGGGGAGGGAGCCGGCGGCGGGGGTGGCGGAGGCGGCACCGCGCCCGCCGGAGCCCCCGCCCCGGCCATGCGATGGCCGCAGACCTCGCACCAGTCGTCGGAACCCGACTGGTGTCCGTTCGGGCAGGTCGGCATGTCGGTGCTTCCCCCTCTCCTTACGTCAGGCCCGCGCAAGGGCCGGACACGTCCTACTGCTTCGCGTTCTGCTGCAACGCGTTGCGCTTCATGTCTACTTCTTGACGCGAACTGTCTTCGTGGAGCGCGTTTCGAGGGTCATCTCGTCCGCCTCCGCAACCTTCGCCTTCAGTCGCACAGTACCCGTCGCCACATCGACGACGTCCACCACCTTCGCAAGCAGTTTCGCAGTCCCCTCGTTCCCCGAGGCCGCCGCCAGCTGTACGGCACGGCCCAGTTTCGCCGTCGCGCCGTCGATGTCCCCCGACTTGCGGGCGTCCAGCCCCTGCTGGATGACCTGTGCCAGTTCGGCCTGCCCGGTGTAGTGCGCGACCTGCGGATTGATCGACGTCGACGCCGCCATGTCGTCCGTCCACACCGCCCGCACCAGACCCTGGGCGAGGGCCTGCGGGGTGCCGCCCGCCGGATCGGGGAGGATCAGCGACACCCGGGCCGCGAGCATCTCCTGGCCGATGTTCGCCTGCGGCACCTGCACACACACGTGATAGTCACGGGACTCGTCGCCCCACGAGCCGGTGGGGTAGTCCCCGGCACGGGGACCGGCCTCCGTGCGCCGGGCGGTCAGCTCCTCGACCGTCGGCGCCACCTGCTTCACGAACTTGATTTCCACGCCGACGGGCGTCCACAGCCGCAGCGACACGTCCGCGACCTCCTTGCCCATCGCGTTCTCCATCATCCGCGTGAAGTCCGCGGCGAGACCGGACGGGTCGGCCACGATGTCGGCGCTGCCGAGGAGCGCCGAGGCGATGCCGGTGACCTCCTTGACCTCCCAGTCCGTCCCCACGCCGCGGGCGTCACAGGTGAAGCGGCCCGCGCAGACGTCCAGGGCGGCCCTGAGGTCCTGCGGCGACTCGTGCTCGTTGCGGCCGTCGGTGAGCAGGATGCCGTGGCGGATCGTGACGTCCTCCGCCTGCAGCAGCCGGTCGGCCAGGCGCAGCCAGGTGCCGATCGCGGTGCCGCCGCCCGCGCTCAGCTTGCGCAGGGCCTCCTTGGCCTGCGCGCGCGTCGTCGCATCGGCGACCGCGAGGCCGCCACCGCCCGGGTAGACCTCGCTGGCCACATGCGTACCCGCGACCACGGCGAAGGCGGTGCCGTCGCGCAGGGTGTCGATGGCGGCGGCCGTGGCGTCGCGGGCGTTGCGCATCTTCGTCGGCGGGTAGTCCATCGAGCCCGAACAGTCGACCATGAGCACCACGGCGGCGTTCGGCCCCCGCCCCGGTACGGACGAGGGCGAGGCGGCCGCCCCGGTGAGTGGGACACCGCCGCTCGTGCCGCCTCCGGTGGAGGTGACCGTGACGATCGCGTTCACCTCGCGACCGCCCTCCGGCAGGAACTCGTTCTGGTACACCTCGACGGAGAACTGCGGCACGTTCGACTTCGAGAAGTTCGCCATCTGATCTGGCTCCTTGAGCTCCACGTAACAGACAGAAATGACAAAGGGGTTGCCGGACGGGCGAAGCGGACGAGGGCCTTGTTCAGGCCGATCCTGCCCCTTGCTCCGGGACGGCGAACGGGAGCAGGGCCACTGTTACGTTGTCGTGGCCGCCGCCGTCCAGCGCATGACCCACCAGAACCTGGGCCGCGCCCAGTGGGCGGCCCGCAGCGTCCGGCGGCAGGATCTGCGCCATCTCCTCCGCGGCCTCCGCGTAGTTCCAGAGGCCGTCCGTGCAGACGACGACCACACCGGGGCGGTCCGGCTTGAAGGCGGCGGTGTGCGGCTCCAGTTCGTACGCGTCCGCTCCGAGCCAGCCCGTGATGGCGTGGGCACGCTCGTCCGCGTACGCCTCGGCCTCGCTCATCAGGCCCGTGGCGACCATCTGGGCCGCCCACGAGTCGTCCTCGGTGAGACGGGCCGGCGGGCCGCTGCGGTCGTCGGGCACCCAGTACGCCCGGCTGTCGCCGACCCAGCCCACGACCAGCAGACCGGCCGCGACGACGGCTCCCACGAGCGTGCACGCCGGTGCGTTCTGATGGCGGTGCGGATCGTGCTCCATCGCACCGGCGGGCTCGGCCGCCAGCGAGTTGACCGCCTCGGCCGCCGCGACGATCGCCTCGTGCATCGCCTGCTGCGGGTGGGTACCGCGGGGCAGCGACTCCAGCAGCGACTCGTTGGCCGCGCAGGCGGCGGCCGCCGAGGCGTCGTCCGGGCGGGTGGCCGACGACACGCCGTCGCAGACGATCGCGATGACGGCGGGCGAACCGTCGGGCAGCGCCGTCGAGGAGACCGCGAACGAGTCCTCGTTGCGGTGGTGGCGCAGGCCTCGGTCGCTCACCGCGGCCACCGCGCCGAGCTCCTGCTCCATGTGGTCCCGCTCGCGGGGCTGGGCGTGCCCGCAGTTCTCGCAGTAGCCGTCGGAGTCGACATGGCCGGCGCGGCAGGCGACGCAGACCTTCGTCCCGGCCGGAGGTGTCGCGTGCGCCGTGACCGGGACGGCGGTGGCGCGGGGGTCGGGGGCGGCGAGCTCGAAGTCGCCCGAGGCGGAGGCGGTGTTCGCGGCCGGGCCGGCGGGGGCCGGGGGCGGTGCGGCGTCCGGGCCGTCGAAACGCACTGCCGTCGAGGGCAGCGGACGGCCACCCGCGCCCGTGCTCGGCGGCTCAGCGGGCGGCTGCGGACGCGCCGGGGCACCCGAGCTGTCCCTACCGGCGGCCTCCGGCTGCTCCACCGGAGTGCCGATGGCGATCGTGGGGTGGTCCTGCGGTGGCTCCGGTACGGCCGACAGGTCGTACCCGCAGGCACCGCAGAACAGGTCGGTCGACTCCAGAGGCTCCTCGCAACTGGGGCACGCGGAGAGCTGGTGCATCCGGTCCATCACTCACACCCACGTCCGGGGGCGGAAACGGTTGGCCCGCTCCACCAGTTCGATGCGCTCCTCGCCGTGCTGGGCGAGCCGGGCGAGCACCCGGAACGAGCGTTCAAGTCCGAAGCGCAGTCCGCGCTCGTCCAGTTCGCTGCCGAGCAGGACTGTCGCGGCGGGCCGGGCCCCGGGACTACCGGAGAGTACCCAGTCCAGCGCCGTGCCCAGCACCTCTGCGGACAGCCTCTCGCGGCGCACCGCGTCCAGGCCGAACCCGTGGAGTGCCGTGACCTGGTCGGCGGCGGCGGTCAGATCGTCGATCAGCGGATCGTGCGCGGCGCGCCTGCGCAGCCTCGCGCGGACCGCGGCCACCCGCGCGGCCGTGTAGTGGATCGACGCCTCGGGCACGGACTCCAGCGTCCGTACGGCCCCGATGCGGTCGCCCGCGGCGAGCTGCACGCGGGCCAGGCCGAACGCGGCGCTCACATAGCCCGGGTCCGTCGTCCACACCAGCCGGTAGTACTCCGCCGCGTTGTCCAGCTGGCCCAGCACCTCGGCGCAGACGCCGAGCGCGAGCTTCGGCGCGGCCTCGCCCGGGAAGGCGTCGTAGATCGCGTCGAAGGACAGCGCGGCCGTCTCGTTGTCACCGGTCGCGAGGGACGCGATGCCGCGGTACCAGACGACCCGCCAGTCGTCGGGATGCCGGGCCTCCAGATCGGCCAGCGACGTCGTCGCGGAGCCGAGGTCGCCCATCTCGAGGCGGGCGCGCAGCTCCCGCAGCCGCAGCTCCACGGAGCTCGCGGGCGCGGCGTGCAGCGCGGCGATCAGCTCCGCGGGGGCGGAGGCCATCAGGCCCGCGAGGAACCCCGCGTTCGGATCGTTCGGGTCGACCCGCGGCACCGGGAGCGCCAGCGCGGTCGCCCGCGCATCGAGCGCGGCGAGGTGCGGCTGCGCCGCGGCGGCGATGTGCGATGCCGGCATCTCGATACGGGGCGAGGGCAGCGCGGCCTGCGTCGGCGCGTACGCGAACGCGTGCACTCCGGGACCTCCGGCCCCGCCGTTCCCGGCTCCGGCACTCCCGGCTCCGCCGGGCACGATTCCGACGCCTCCGGCGCCCAGGGCTGCGGCGGACAGCGGGCCCGCGGGCGCGGCCTGATACCCGGCGCCTCCGGCCCCGGCACTCCCGGCTCCGCCTGCCAGTTGCCCGGCGGCTCCGCCGCCGAAGGTGGTGGCCAGGCCCCGACCAGCGGTGCCGCCGCCCGAGGGTGCGCCGGAAGCGCCCGGCCCCGCGCCACGACCGCGGCGGAAGCCGACCTTGCTGGCGGGGGTGGTCCGCGCCCCCAGCACCGACACCTCGCCGTCCAGCTCGGCGAACAACTCCGTGTCCGTCACGCGCAGTTCCGTGCCGAACAGCGTCGACAGCGACGGCCGGGGCCGCCCCGTCTGCAGCGCGACGACCTCCCGCAGAACGCCCGTCAGCTGGTCCGCCATCTCCTGCGCGGAGGCGAACCGGCGCGCCGGATCCGGGTCGGTCGCCCGCACGAGCAGCCGGTAGAAGGACTCGTAGGTCCGGAACACCTCGATGTTGTCCGGGTCGGGGAGGGAGTCCACGAACACGTTCGTATAGCCCTGGAAGTCGAACGTCAGCACCGCCAGCGTGCGTGCGACCGTGTACAGGTCGGAGGCGACCGACGGGCCCACCTCCGCGACCTCGGGGGCCTGGTACCCCACGGTGCCGTAGATCGCCGACTCGTCGTCGTCCATCCTCCGCACCGCGCCCATGTCGATGAGCTTGAGCTGGTCCTCGGTCTGGATGGCGTTGTCGACCTTGAAGTCGCAGTACAGCAGGTTGCGGCTGTGCAGATGGCCGAGCGCCTCCAGGGCCTCGATCCCGTACGCGCAGGCCTGCTCGACCGGCAGCGGGTCGCGCTTCCCGTCGGGGGCCCGGCGCTCGTTCGCGATCTCCTTGAGGGACTTGCCGCCGACGTACTCCATGACGATGTAGCCGTCGAGGGAGCCCGTCCGCTGGTCGAGGTGCTCGACGAAGTTGTAGATACGGACGATGTTGGAGTGCTCGATCTCCGCGAGGAAGCGGCGCTCCGAGATCGCCGCGGCCATGGCGTCCTGATCGCCCGTGTCCAGCAGGCCCTTGAGGACGACCCAGCGGTCCGAGACGGCCCGGTCGATGGCGAGATAGATCCAGCCGAGACCGCCGTGCGCGAGGCAGCCGATCACCTCGTACTGCCCGTGCACGATGTCGCCCGCGCGCAGCTTCGGCACGAACGAGTACGGGTGGCCGCACTTGGTGCAGAAGCCCTCCGTGCGGCCGGGGCGGTCGCCGCGCGCACGCCCGACCGGCGCGCCGCAGTCACTGCGGCTGCAGTACCGCTTCCGCTCGGGGACCTCGGGATTCTCCATCACCGCGGAGCGAGGGTCGGGGCGCGGCACATCCGGCACCGTGACCAGGCCCGCGCCCAGCCGGTTGCGCCCGGACGCCGCGGCGGTGGAACCGGAGCTGCGGACCGACACCGACCGGCCGGTGCTGCGGCCGGACAGCGAACGCGACAGCCGCCCCGAGACCGACCGCCGGGACGTCGAGGAGCGCGACGACCGCGAGGACCGGGACGACGACCGGGCGGACGACCGCGAACCACTCCTGGCCGAGCCGCTGTTGCCGCCGTTGGCGCCACCGCCGGTGATCCCGGTGGGCGGTGACGACAGCGAGCCGGTCACCGAGACGACCGGGGCGAGGCCGCAGGTGTCGCAGTACAGCTCGCCCCCGCCGACGTCCTCGTACGACCCCTCGCACCCGGGCCGCTGGCATGCGGGCAGGGCGCCGCTCGCACCGCCGCCCGCGCCGGCCCCGGGGGCCTGCGCGGTGTCGGGCGCGAGCCCGCAGGTGTCGCAGTACAGCTCGCCGCCGCCGACGTCCTCGTACGACCCCTCGCAGCCGGGGCGCACGCACTTGTTCATGGCACTCACGATTCCCCCTGTTGGCCAGTACGGTCCCTGGGTCCCGTCTGCCGCGGCACCAGGACATCCGCCGCCGCCCGCTGATAGCGCAGCACCGCATGCTCGGCGGCGCGCAGATCGCAGGGCGCGCTCCACAGCATGCGGCGCGCCGCGTCGTAGCGCTCGATCAGCAGCGGGTCCTCCGCCATACCGTGGCGGGCGACCTTCGCCTTGTACGCGTCGAGGCGGCCGCGCAGCTCCGCGCGGACCGCGAGTGGGGCCGTCACCGCCGTCAACGACTCTCGGGCGCGCAGGAGTTCGTCCTCGGCGTCCCGCTCCAGCGACTCCAGCAGAGGTGAGAGCCGGTGCCACTGGGCGTGCCGGCGGTACTCCGCGGCCGTGGCCAGCCGTTCCTGCAGTGCCGTCGGGGGGCCGCTGACCGCGGGGACCTCGGACGCGGCGATCTTCGCCAGCACCTCGCCGCGGGCGGCCCGCGCCTCCGCGAGGGTGCGGTCCGCGCGCGAGAGCACGTCCCGCAGCCGGATCAGCCGCTCCTCCGAGTCCTGCCGCACCGCGAGAACCGCCTCGATCTCACGCCGTACGTCCTCCAGGGCGCGGGCCGCCCGGTCGTAGCGGTCGGTGTCGGGGCGGCCGCCGCCCGGCGCCGAACTCGCCGGCGCGGGCGCCCAGAACGCCAGCGGATCCGACACCACCTGCCCGCGCAGCGCGGCCAGTTCGTGCGTGATGGACTCCAGATCGTCGCCGGCCGGATGCTCACCCGGCCGCACGCCCACCGAGTGCGCGAGGGAGCGGGTGCGCTGCAGCTCGGCGGCGAGCAGATCTATCCGGGCGGGTAGTGCCGACCAGACCGCGTCGGCGGCCACGACCATGTCCAGCGAGCGCGCGTACAGCTGGTTCATCCGGCCCACCAGGGCCTCCAGCGTGAACCGCTCGGAGAGCTTGGCCGGTCCGGTGATCGAGGGGGACGGGTGCGCGGCGGAGCTCGCGATCGTGAGACTCGGGCCGCGCAGCCGGTCGGTCAGCTCGACCAGGTCGTCCCGGTTCGGCCAGCGGCGCCGCGCCCGCAGGTCACGCGCGGCGGTGAGCGCCGCGGTGTACGCGTCGAAGTAGCTCCACAGCAGCGTGATCGCCTGCTCGGTGGAGGCCCAGCGGTCCTTGGTGACACCCGTCAGCTCGGCGCCCTCCAGGAGCCTGCGGCCCGCGTGGTCCTGCAGGGCGAGGAGCGAGGTCTCTATGGCCTCGTGCTCCTCCCCGAGCCGCGCCAGCGCACGGTCCACCTCGTCCCGGTCCATTACCGGCCCGGGGGGTCCCGCGACGCCCATCGATCACCTCTCCGCTCATGCTGTCGGATCCACTGCCGCGCATCGTCCCGGCCGGTCCGAGTGGTCCGGCCGGTCTCGGTCGATCCGGTCTCAATCGGTCCGGTCTCAATTGTTCCGGTACTTCGGCGCCGGCGGGCCGGATATACCGGGGAGGTCCGCCTTCAGCCATTTCGTGTACGCCGTCATCCAGGGGCCCTTGCGGTAGTCGTCGAGCACCTTGTTGACCCGGCGGACGAGGTCCTCCTTGCCCAGTTTGGCCGCCACGCCGTAGTACTCGGTGGTGAAAGGCTTGCCGCCTTTCAGTTCGACGGCCGGGTCCTGCGCCGCCTGGCCGGCCGCGAGGGCGGCGTCCGTCACGACCGCGTCGACCTCGCCGAGCTGCAGCCGGACCAGGCAGTCCAGCTGGTTCGAGACCGTGAGCCGGTCCTTGTCACCCGGTCCGCCGTCGTCCTCGTCCTTGAAGACCGCGCCGAACGACTCCTTCTCCAGCGCCTCGTAGGCCGTTGAGCCCTCGGCCGAGCAGACCCTGCGGCCGGCCAGGGACTTGTCGTAGCCCGTGATGGGGGACTCCCGGGGGGCGAGCACCTGCTGCCCGGTCTGGAAGTACGCGGTGGAGAACGCGACCTGCTTGATCCGGGCGCAGTTGATGGTCATCGTCCGCACGACGAGGTCGACCGTGCCGCTGTTCAGCGCGGCGATGCGCTGGTTGGTGGGAATGGCACGGAAGATGATGTCGTCGGGACTGCCGAGAATGTCCTCGGCGACGGCCCGGGCGAGATCGATGTCGAAGCCCTCCAGCTTGCCGTCCGCCGTGCGGTAGCCCCACCGGTAGCTGTTCTGGTCGACGCCGACGATCAGCTTGCCGCGCTGCTTGATCGCGGCGATCGCCGGCCCGTCCGCGGTGGACGGGGTCAGCGACCGCTCCGGTTCCGTGCAGTCGTCCGCCTTCGCGGGCACCGCGACGGCCGAGCCCGCGCCCGACACATCGGGCGACGTGGCGGGCGGGCCGCCGTGCGAGAGCGGCAGCAGAGTCAGGGACGCGGTCAGCGCACAGGCGACCGCCATCCCGGCGACGCCGCCCCAGCCGCGGAGCCTGCGAACCAGCCGCGCCGCCCCGGCGGACCGGGTCCGCTCGCGCGACGGGACCCTCGCCCCGCGCGCGTCGTGCGCGGCGACGGCGGGCGTCACGTCGGGCATCTCGCCGGACACTCCGTCCCTCATCTCTCCCCCTCTCACCGGTACTCCGAAAGCCTGCGGCCGATGCCCAGGACCGCGCCCACCGCGCCGAGCACGGCCAGCACCGCCGCTCCGACCGGCAGACCCGTCAGGGCACCGCGGCCGTCCTCGGCGGACTTGGTGAACTCGGCCTGCTCATGCGCGAGGGCCTGCTCCAGCGCCCTGTCCACGCGGTCGAACGACTGGCCCGTGGACTCCTTGTCGCCGATCACCTTCGCCAGGGCGCCCTCGTAGTCACCGGCCTTGTCGGTGTCGCTGGCCGACTTGTGGCGGGCCCGCCACTCGGAGACCGCGGAGACGGCGGCGGCGACCGGGGTGCGGCCCTCGCCGTCGTCGGCCAGGCCCTCGGCGCGGCCGAGGGAGGCACCGAGCCGGTCCATTCCCGACGTGTAGTCCGTCTCGTACTTGTCGCTTTTGCCGTCGGCCGTGAGCACGGCGCCCCGCGCGACCAGCGTCAGGTTCTCGTTGGCCCGGGCCTTCAGGCTGTTGATCCGGGCGTCGTTGAGGACGTTCAGCGACTCCTGGCCGTGGGCCCGCGCGTCGTTCAGCTCGGTCCTGGCCACCGTGTGTCCGACGGCCAGCCACAGCAGCACCACCGTCGACGCGGCGGTGGCCGCGAGCAGCCCGTGGTTGAACACCCGGTTCGTCCGCAGGTAGTTGCGGCGCTGCGCCCAGACCAGAACGCCCAGCGCGGCCACGCCGATGGCCAGTGACAGGAACGGCCACAGCCTGGCGTCGCCGTGGTCGTCGTCGAGGCGGGCGGTCTCCGCCTCGTACAGCTTCTGGGCGGCGGGGAGCAGCTCGGTCGTCATCTGCTGGTTCGCGTACCGCAGATACGCGCCGCCGAGGGGGAGGCCCTGGCGGTTGTTGGCCCGGGCCCGCTCGATCAGGCCCGTGTAGCGGGGGAGCTGCTCGTTGAGCGCGGCGATGAAGCGACCCGACTCGGTCGAACCGTCCGTGTTCGCCGCTGCCTTGACGAGCAGCCGCGACGCGTTGGCGATGTCCTTGTGATAGCGCTCGCGGACCTCGGCGGGCTCCTGCGCGCCGGCCAGGAAACCGCTCGCCGCGGCCGTGTCGGCGTCGGCCAGCGAGCGGTAGATGCTCGCGGCGTCGGCGCTCAGCGGCTGGCTGCGGCTGACCACGGCGTCGGCGGCGGACGCCCGGTCGGCGATCTCGAAGGCGGTGACGGCGCCGAACGCCACGACGAGAGCGGCGAGCACGGCCCCGATGATCCGCAGCCTGCCCGGCTCCGTCGTCGCCGCGGCGTGCAACTGCGCCGTCGTCTCGGCCCAGGCGCTGCGGCGTGCGAGCGTCCCCGGAGGCGGCGCGGACTGGTCCCCCGACGGCCGCGAGCTCTCGTACCCCGGCTGCGCCGGGACGGGCGCGCCCGGCGGCACCGGTGGCGCGGGCGGTCCCGCGCTCGGTGTGTAAGTCACCCTGACCTCCCCCTCGGTCACTGACGGCGTCCCGCACCCCGCGGGGTCGGGGGACGGCTGCCCGGCCAGCAGTATGGCCGCAGGGGCGGACATCCACACCCAGGATTGACTGGATCTTGAGCTATCTCGCCTGTTGCGTCAATGCTGCCAATGTGCCCCCTGCCCCGAGCCCCCACCATGAATACGCCGCCCGCGCCTGATCGGTTCCCGTTCCGGGCGCATGAACTCTGCGCCGATTCCGCCGAACCCCCGGGACCTGATCGGTACATGCGGTGGGCCTGCGTGTCCGTCCTCAAGCGCAGGACGGGCTCAGAGGGAGCCCCGCCGGCGATTGAGACGCGGGGTCCCGGGGGGGGCGGAGCCCCCGAACGGGGTCTGGGGCAGAGCCCCGGTTCGGGAAGGGGCGGGGTGGGGCTGTGTCGATGTGCGGCTCCAGCCCGCCGCAGGCGCCCCGCCCACCCCCCTACGCGTAGTGCGCCCGCACCCGTTCCCTGGCCTTCGCCGGGGCGCCGATGTGGTCCAGGCCCAGGAGGGCCGCGCCGAGGACCGGTGGGGACGTGACAACGGACAGCGTCGCCTTCGGCGCGCGGGCCGAAAGGAGTTCGGCGATGCGCCCGCCCAGCCGCGGATGCCGCGCGGCCAGCACGCTGCCGCCCAGCACGACGGGCGCCTCCTCGTCGAGGAGCCCGAGCCGGGCCAGCGCGACCGTGGACATGGCGACGACCTCGTCCGCGAGCCGGTCGACGATCGCCGCGGCCACCGGGTCGCCAGCCGCGCCGGTCGCGAACAGCACCGGGGTCAGCTCGTGCTTGCGCCCGGCGGGGATGCGGCCCAGATGGAGCGCCTCGATGAGCGCGTACATCGACTCGAGACCGAAGTGCGCCGGAAGAGCCCGCGCCAGCTCCGTCGGCTCGCCACGCCCGTCCTCGGCCCGCGCCGCGAACCACAGCGCCTCCTCCGCGAGTCCGGCCCCGCCGCCCCAGTCCCCGGAGATCTTGCCGATCGCCGGGAAGCGTGCGGTACGGCCGTCGGGCAGCATGCCCACGCAGTTGATGCCCGCGCCGCACACCACGGCCACGCCCCGGGGTTCGTCGACGCCCGCGCGCAGGATCGCGAAGGTGTCGTTGCGCACCTCCGCCGTGCGGCCCCAGCCACGCGCCCGCAGCGCGGCCGTGAGCTGTTCCTCCTCGACCGGGAGGTCGGCGTTGGCGAGGCAGGCCGACACATGCTCGACGCCGTCGAAGGCCTCACCCCGGGCCCTGGCCTGCTCCAGCGCCTCGCCGACCGTCGAGGCCAGCGCGTCGAACGCCGCCTCGACGCCGACGTACGGCGGCTGGAAGCCGCCGCCGCGGGCGGAGGCGAGCACCGACCCGTCCGCCCCGACGAAGGCCACGTCGGTCTTGCTGTTGCCCGCGTCGATGGCGAGGATCCGGGGCCCGGCGGTCACGCCCACGCGAGGTGCTCCCGGTTGTGCGCGACCAGCTGGTCCGTGAGCGCCTCGGCGTACTCGTACTGGCCGATCAGTGGGTGGGACAGCAGCGCCTTGAAGACCCGGTCGCGTCCGCCGCGCAGCGCCGCCTCCAGGGCCAGCTCCTCGTACGCGGTGACGTTCGCGATCAACCCGCTGTACAGGGGGTCGAGTTCGGGCACCGGCAGCGGCGTGGCGCCCTGCGCGCCGACGGCGGCCTGCACCTCGATCACGGCGTCGTCGGGGAGGAACGGCAGCGTGCCGTTGTTGTACGTGTTGACCACCTGGTACGGGCTGCCGCCCCCGCCGAGCAGCGAAGCGGCCAGATCGACCGCCGCCTCCGAGTAGTAGGCGCCGCCCCGCTTGGCCAGCAGCGCGGGCTTCTCGTCGAGCCCCGGGTCCCCGTACATCTCCAGAAGCTGCTTCTCCATCGCGGCGACCTCGGCGGCCCGCGACGGCTTGGTCCGCAGCTCCTGTACGACCGCGTCGTGCGCGTAGAAGTAGCGCAGGTAGTACGAGGGGACGACGCCGAGCCGGTCGAGGATCTGGCGGGGCAGGCGGAGGTCGCCGGCGATGGTGTCGCCGTGTTCGGCGAGCAGCTTCGGCAGGACGTTCTCCCCCTCGGGGCCCCCGAGGCGCACACCGGTCTCCCAGGTGAGGTGGTTGAGACCCACATGTTCCAGATGCACATCGCCCGGTGTCACACCGAGCAGCCCGGCGAACTTCCGCTGGAGGCCGATCGCCACGTTGCACAGCCCGACGGCCTTGTGACCGGCCTGGAGCAGTGCCCGCGTCACGATGCCCACGGGATTGGTGAAGTCGATGATCCAGGCGTCCGGGTTGGCGCGCCGCACCCGTTCGGCGATGTCCAGCACCACCGGCACCGTGCGCAGCGCCTTGGCGAGGCCGCCGGCACCGGTGGTTTCCTGGCCGATGCAGCCGCACTCCAGGGGCCAGGTCTCGTCCTGCTCGCGCGCGGCCTGCCCGCCGACCCGCAGCTGCAGCAGGACGGCGTCGGCGCCGGCCACGCCCGCGTCCAGGTCTCCGGTGGTCGTGACGACCGCGGGATGTCCCTGCCTGGCGAGGATCCGCCGGGCCAGGCCGCCGACCAGCTCCAGCCGCTCGGCCGCCGGGTCGACGAGCACGAGCTCGCCGATGGGGAGGGTGCCCCTCAACCGGGCGAAGCCATCGATCAGTTCAGGTGTGTAGGTGGATCCGCCACCCACGACTGCGAGCCTCATTACGTGTCAGCCCTTCACTCCGGTCAGTGTGACGCCTTCGACGAACGCCTTCTGGGCGAAGAAGAAGACGACGATCACGGGGGCCATGACCAGCACGGTCGCGGCCATGGTCAGATTCCAGTCCGTGTGGTGGGCGCCCTTGAACGACTCCAGGCCGTAACTCAGCGTCCACGCGGCCGGGTTCTCCGATGCGTAGATCTGCGGCCCGAAGTAGTCGTTCCAGCAGTAGAAGAAGTGGAACAGCGCGGACGCCGCGATCGCCGGCCTGGCCATCGGCAGCACGACCTTGATCATCGTACGGAACTCGCCGCAGCCGTCGATCTTCGCGGCCTCGGTGTACTCGCGGGGGATCGTCAGCAGGAACTGGCGCATCAGGAAGATCGTGAACGCGTTGCCGAACGCGAACGGAATGATCAGCGGCCAGAGCGTGCCCGCCAGGTCCATCTGCTGGGCCCAGAACAGATACATGGGCACGATGATCACCTGCGGCGGCAGCATCATCGCCGCGATCACCAGCATCATCATCACGTTCCGCCCCCGGAAGCGGAACTTCGCGAGCGCGTACGCCACCGGGAGACTGCTCGCCACGGCGAGCACGGTGCCGAGCCCCGCGTACAGCAGGGTGTTGCGCCACCACGTCAGGAAGCCGGGCGTGTTCCACACGGTGGCGAAGTTGCCCCACTCCCAGGTGTGCGGCCACAGATCGCGGGTGAGTGCCTGGCTGTCGCTCATCACCGCGGTCAGGAACACGAAGACGAACGGCAGCAGGAAGAACAGGGCGGCGGCGACGGCCAGCGAGTGGACCGCGATCCACTCCAGGGCGGCCCTGCGCCGCGCCGCCCGCCTGGCCGCCGTACCGCTCGTCACGGCGGACGCCGCCTGCCCGGACTTGTGGAGCGGAGAGAGTGTCGTACGGGTCTGTGTCATCGTCGGTCAGTCCTCCGCCGCCATGAAGCCGCTGTGTCGGCGCATCAGGAACCCGGTGAAAATCATGGCGAGCACGAACAGCACCAGCGCGACGACACACGCCGCCCCGGTGTCGAAACGCTGGAAGCCCAGGTTGTAGACCACCTGCGGAACCGTGAGCGTGGACTTGTCCGGGTAGCCGGGTTCGAACTGCTGTCCGGAGCCGCCGATCACTCCACTGGCGACCTTCGCCGCCACCAGCGGCTCGGTGTAGTACTGCATCGTGGCGATCACCCCGGTGATCACCGCGAACAGCACGATCGGCGAGATGTTGGGCAGCGTCACGTACCGGAAGCGCTGCCAGGCGCTCGCGCCGTCCAGTTCGGCGGCCTTGTACTGCTCCTTGGGCACATCGAGCAGCGACGCCATGAAGATGACCATGAGGTCGCCGATGCACCACAGGGCGAGCAGCGTGAGCGACGGCTTCGACCAGGTGGCGCTGTTGAACCAGTCGGGCTCGCCGAGACCGAGCGTGCCCAGGATGGTGTTGGTCGGACCCGTGCCCGGGTTGAGCAGGAAGACGAACGACATCGTCGCCGCCACCGGCGGGGCCAGATAGGGCAGATAGAACAGGGTGCGGAAGAAGCCGGCCCCGGTCCTGATCTTGGTGATCAGCAGCCCGATGCCGAGCCCGAAGGCGACCCGGCACGTGACCATGACCAGCACCAGCCAGAGCGTGTTGCGCAGGGAGGGCCAGAAGAAGGGGTTGTCCTGGAAGACGTACGCCCAGTTCTTCAGCCCCACCCAGCGGGGCGCGGTGAACCCGTCGTACTCCATGAAGGAGAAGTAGACGGTCGAGACCAGCGGGTACGCGAAGAACACGCCGAACCCGACCAGCCAGGGCGAGAGGAAACCGAGGGTGCGCAGTGCTCGTCGAGCGCGCACCGCGCGCGGGGCACTCCGCGTGCGCTTCGCCATCGGCCCCGGTGACACGGACACGGGAGCGGTGGTCATCTCAGCCGGCCTGCTCGTTGTCCTTGTCGACCTGCTCGTCGTTCTTCTTCAGCAGCGCGGCCAGGTCCTTCTCCGCGCCCTTCTCGTACGCGAGCCCGTTGTCCTGGAGCGTCAGCAGGAACGCGCCGCCGTTCACGGACGAGGGGGCGTGCGAGCTCTTGGGGTGCTGGGCGATGTCCACGAACGTGCGGTACAGCGGGTCGTCGTTCAGCTTCGGCGAGTTCAGCGCCTCGACGGTCGACGGAACGTTGTGGATGGCGTTGGCGAAGGAGACGACCGCATCGGTGTTCGTGGAGAGGTACTTCACCAGCTCCCAGGCGGCGTTCTTCTTGGGGCTGTTGCTCGCGATGCCGAGGATCGTGCCGGACAGATAGCCCTTGCCGTAGTCGGCGATCTGGCGGTCCGGCACCGGGAACGGGGCCGCGCCGATCTCGAAGGGCAGCTTGGCGTCCGACGCCATCTTGCCGCGCCACTCGCCGTCCAGCTGCATGGCGACCTGACCGGTGTGGAACGGGTGCTTCGGGCCCCACTCGTCGCCGAACGAGGCGCGGAACCTGTTGAGCTTCTGGAAGCCGCCGAGATCGTCCACCAGCTTCTTCTGCCAGGTGAACAGGGACTTGACCGCCGGGTCCTGGGCGGTGTTCGACTTGCCGTTCCCGTCCAGGTACGTCACGCCGAAATTGCCGGCGTAGTGCTCGACCGTGGTCTCGTAGCCCCCGAAGAGCGGCATGAAGCCGAGCTGCTCGAAGCCCTCGCCCTTGGTCCTGGTGAGCTTCTTGACCACCGCGTCGAACTCGGACAGCGTCTTCGGCGGTGCCTTGATCCCGGCCTTCTCGAAGGCGTCCTTGTTGTAGTAGAGGCCGTACGCGTCGCCGAGCAGCGGCACCGTGCACCGGGTGCCGTCGTGCTCGGTGTACTTGGCCATCTGCGGCAGGAAGGTCTTCTCCGGGTCGATCTTCGACTTCTCCAGGAACGGTTTCAGATCGGTGAGCGCCCTGGAGGAGCAGAACCGTCCCACGTTGTCCGTGGTGAAGGACGACACCACGTCCGGGGCGTTCGAACCGCCGGTGCGCAGGGCCTGGTTGAGCTTGTCGTCCGTGATGCCCTTGACGACCTGGACCTTGATGTTGGTGTGCTCGGCCTCGAACGCCTTGATGTTCTCCTCGATCGCCTTGACCTCGCTGGAAGCGCTCCAGCCGTGCCAGAAGGTGAGCGTGGTCTTCGCATTCGGGTCGTCGTTCGCACCGGAGTCGTTCGACCCCGTACAGGCGGTGGCGAGCAGGGCTATCGAGGCGGTCGCGGCGGCTGCGACGGCCGCTTTCCGGCGGATTCCGGGCATGACGGGATCTCCCTGTGGCGGGTCCGAGGTGCGGGGCGGGCGGTTCTCCGGTACGTGCGGGGGTTCAGCGTGAGGTGTCGAAGACTTCGTCGCGGGTGGCTGCCAGAGCGCTCTCCAGTGCCCCGCGCAGCACGGGATGTTCCTGTACGTCGCCGATGACGAGGCGGGGCCGGGTCGCGGCCAGTTCGGTGAGCTCTGCCTGGACGCGTTCGCGCAGCGGCTCCCCGCCGGCGAGGATCAACTGGCCGGAGAGGACGACGAGCTCGGGATCGAGCACGGCGACCATGGAGGCGAGACCGGTGGCGAGGCCGGTGCCGAAGGTGTCGAGCAGGGTGCGGTACGGCGCCGAGGCCCCGGAGTCCGCGCCGGCGTCCGCCGTCACCGCCGCCGCGGCGCGCTCCAGCAGCTCCGCCGCCACCTCGGCGTGCGGGCCGTGCCCGACGCCGCCTATGCCGAGGTCCCGGGCGAGGCGGGGCACCATCTGCGCACCGGCCAGCTCCTGGAAGCCGCCGCTGCCGGCCTTGGAGACCCGACGCACCAGCGGCGTGCCCGGCACCGGCAGAAAGCCGACCTCGCCGGCGCCGCCGGTGAATCCCCGGTGCAGCCGGCCGCCCATGACCAGGGCGGCGCCGAGGCCCTCCTCGTTCCACAGCAGCACGAAGTCGTCGTGACCGCGGGCGGCGCCGAGCCGCTGCTCGGCGACGGCGACCAGATTGACGTCGTTCTCGTACTCGACAGGCATCGGCAGCACCGCCGCCAGCTCGTCGAGCAGCGTGGGGGAGTGCCAGCCGGGCAGATGGGACGCGTACCGGAGCCGCCCGGTCGACGGGTCGAAGGCGCCCGGCGTCCCGATGACGAGGCGGTGCACCTCGGCACGGGTGATCCCGGCGGCCTTCACGGCCCCGTCGACGGCCTCGGTGACCTGGCGTACGACACTGTCGGCGCGCCGCCCCGGGGTCTGCACGACGAACTCGCCGACGGTCGCGCCCGTGATGTCGGCGACGGCGGCGCGGATGCGCTGCGGGGTCACATCGAGGCCGCCGGCGAAGGCGGCGCGGGCATTGACGGCGTACAGCTGTGCGTTCGGTCCCGGGCGCCCCTCGGTCGTCCCGGTGGCGACGACCAGCCCGGCGGCCTCCAGTCGCGCGAGCAGCTGCGAGGCGGTGGGCTTGGAAAGTCCGGTCAGCTTGCCGATCCGCGTGCGTGAGAGCGGACCGTGCTCCAGGAGCAGATCGAGCGCGGCGCGGTCGTTCATGGCGCGGAGTACGCGTGGAGTTCCCGGGGTAGTACCGGCCATGGCGCTGCACCTGCCCTTTGAAGCACTGTTAGGAAAGTTTCCTATTTGATGCCAGGAAAGTAAGCGGACCGTCAGTTGCCCGTCAATACCCGCCGACGCAGAGCACCCCCGCGGCAACCAAGTCGTTACCTGCGGGGGTGTCCGAGAACCGGGCTACTTCGAGAGGCTCGGCGGCGGGGCGATCGGGGACGCGGCCACCGACTGCGGCGAGGTGTTCGACGCGTACGCCGACGGGGCCGCCACGCCGGCCGTCGGGTCCTTGACCGGCTGCTCGCCGTCGGCCTGGAGCGGCAGACCGCCCACGATCCGGATGCCCTCCTCGTCGAAGGCGCGCTTGATCCGCCAGCGCAGCTCGCGCTCCACACCGAGCGCCTTGCCCGGCATCGTCTTCGCGGAGACCGAGACGGTCATCCGGTCCAGCAGCACCTCGCTCAGACCCAGCACCTCGACCGGCCCCCACAGGCGCTCGTTCCAGGGCTCGTCCTTGGTCATCGTCGCGGCGGCCTCCTCGATGACCTTGCGCACGTGGTCCAGGTCCTCCGACGGGGGGACGTTCACATCGACGGACGCCGTGGCCCAGCCCTGGCTGAGGTTGCCGATGCGCTTGACCTCGCCGTTGCGGACGTACCAGATCTCGCCGTTGTCACCACGCAGCTTCGTCACCCGCAGGCCGACCTCGACCACCTCGCCCGATGCGACGCCCGCGTCGACCGTGTCACCGACGCCGTACTGATCCTCCAGGATCATGAACACGCCGGACAGGAAGTCCGTGACCAGATTCCGGGCACCGAAACCGAGCGCCACACCCGCCACACCGGCCGAGGCGAGCAGCGGGGCGAGATCGATGTTCAGCGCGCCGAGGATCATCAGGCCCGCCGTGCCGAGGATCACGAACGACGCCACGGAGCGGAGCACCGAGCCGATCGCCTCGGACCGCTGACGGCGGCGCTCGGCGTTCACCAGGAGACCGCCGAGGGCCGTGCCCTCGACCGCCTGGGCGCTGCGGTTCATCCGCTCTATCAGCTTCGTGAGCGCACGCCGTACGGCGATCCGCAGCAGCACCGCGATCACCAGGATGAGGAGGATGCGCAAGCCGACGCTGAGCCAGGTGGACCAGTTCTCCTCGACCCAGCCTGCGGCGTTGGTGGCCTTCTCGGTGGCCTTGTCGAGTGTGACGGGCGGGTCTGACGGACCGGCGGCCAGGAACACGACGGATACCTCCAGGGCGTGCGTGGGCGGTCCCACCACACTAACGGGGCACACTCCGTGCCCCGGCGCCCTGTTCGAGGGAGAGACGAGCCTCACCGGGGAATTCTCAGGATGGAGGGACGTGCGCGTGTGGTCGACCGCACACAAAATCCCTCCGGCCCGTTACGGGGACGTAGTGGCGCCACGACCAGGCAGGAGGAGAGACTGGGGGCAGATCGTCCCGGCGCGAGCCACGCGCCGCCGGCGTACAAGGAGGCATCCGTGCCGCACGTCCTGGTCCTCAACGCGTCGTACGAGCCGCTCGGCGTCGTACCGCTCCGCCGCGCGCTCGTCCTCGTCCTCGAGAACAAAGCCATCTGTCTCGAGGAGTCCGGCGCCTTCATGCACAGCGAAACCCGAGTGATGCCCGCGCCCAGCGTGGTGAGACTCAAGCGCTTCGTGCGGGTCCCCTACCGGGGGCCCGTTCCTCTGACCCGGCGCGCGCTCTTCGCGCGTGACGGAGGCCGCTGCATGTACTGCGGTGGCGTCGCAACCAGCGTCGACCACGTCATTCCGCGCAGTCGCGGCGGTCAGCACGCCTGGGACAACGTGGTGGCCGCGTGCCGCCGCTGCAACCACGTCAAGGCCGACCGGCACCTGCGCGAGCTGGGCTGGCGGCTTCGGCACCAACCGGCTCCACCGAGCGGCCTGGCCTGGCGCATCATCGGCACGGGGCATAGGGACCCGCGCTGGCTGCCATACCTGCAGCCGTTTGGCGCGGACGACGCGATGGCCCGGATCGACGGCATCTCTGCCTGACGAATCCGGGCCTTTGCGTTGCCCCTGCGGGCCGGGGCGGCACGGGCCGCCCCGGCCCGGGGGTACGTGTCCGTCTGCGGCCCGGTGGGTGGTTTGTGCCCATCCTCCTCGCGCGAAGCGCGGTGACCACGCGGCGGAGCCGCATATCGGATGCAGCGACAGTCCAGGACGCGAGCCCCGGAGCGGACCGCAACGGCACTGCCCCGGCACGGGGCACCCCCGACAACCCGGCCCGTCCGGGGGTCCCCCCACGCCGCAGGGCGTAGGGGGAGCTTGAGGACGGACACACCGGACGCCGCCACGGCACCGGGCACACCGCGCCCGGGGGCAGTCGTAGGGGCCCGGGGGCGTCAGCCCCCGGTCACCGCATACGCCTCCGCCGACCACAGCGAGTAGCCGTACTCCGTCGCCCGCGCCTCGCCCTGCACCCGGACGAAGCGGGTGCCGGGCGCGTCCATGCGGACCGTCTCGCGGCCCCCGCGCCCGTCGCGGACCGTCGCCGCCGTCCGCCAGACACGCCCGTCCGCGGACACCTGGATGCGGTACCTCGTGGCGTACGCGTCCTGCCAGTGCAGCACGACCTGCCCCACCCGCACCGGCCCGGAAAGCTCCGCCTGCCACCAGGCGCCGTCCTCCGCCGGTGAGGACCACCGCGTCGCCGGGTCCCCGTCCGTCGCCGCGGACGCGGGAAAGTCGGGGGTCTCGTCCCCGGACGAGGAGGCGGACGCGGTACGGAGCAGATCCGGCCCGCCCGTCTTCGGGTATGCCCGCACCGTCAGCGTGCTCTCCTCGCCGCCGAAGGTGAACGGCACCCGGTACTCGCCCGCCGGCGTCCCCGGCGGCACGGTGACCTCGACAGGTACGGCCGTACGCGTACCCCGCGGCACGCGCACCTCCTTCGGCACCGCCACGGTGATGCCTCGGGGCGCCTTCACGGTGAGCGCGCCCCGTACCTCGTCGGGCCGCCGCGCCGCCACGTACGCCTCGGTCCGCTGCGGCCCGCCGCCGATCGGCGCGTCCAGTTCGCCCCGTACGAGAGCCAGCCGGGCCTGCGGTTCGTCCGCGAACCACGGCACGAGCTCCCGCACCGGCGGGGCCGTGGCCGTGTGGCCGGACCACACGACGCGGATCGCGTCCGTGCGCAGGCCGGTCGTGCGGGTCTGGGTCCAGCCGGACGCGGTGAGCGGGCCGATCCGCCGCCACCCCTCGCCCGGCACATGCGCCTCCAGGACCCCGGCGGATCCGTCCGTGCCCGGTTCGGTCATCGCGGTGACCGCCTCGACGGGCCGTGCCCGGTCCAGGTTCACCGTGTACACGGAGGCGGTACGGCTCACCGACCCGGCTCTGCGGTCCGCGCCCGTCCACGCGGCGGACTCCTTCGCCGCCCGGTCCAGGAACGGGTCGAGCACGCCCTTGCCGACCGTGACGTGCCGCCCGCGGATCCCCGCACGCGCCGGCGCCAGCGCCAGCGAGGCCCGCCACGCCGCTTCGCCGTCGCCCCGGGCCTGCGCCTGCAGCATGTCGACGGCGAGCTCGCCGGCCTGCCCGTACCGCGCCAACTGGTCCACCCACGGCCCCACTTCGGCGTCCAGCGCCGACAGCCGTCCCGGCGCCTCGCGCATCACGGTGAACGTCGCCCGCAGCCGGCGGGCCGCCTCGTCCCGGGCCGCCGCGTCGGTCGTGGTCCGGGACCGCCAGAACGCGGCCAGCAGTGGTCGCAGATACGCGGACTCGTCCGGGCTGAGGATCGACGAGGCGTGGTTCCCGGCGAGCGCACTCAGCGCCTCCCTGGTCTTCGCGTCGCCGCCCGCGAGGTCCGCCACGGCCGCCTCCCAGGACTCCTGCGGCCGGTAACCCTTCGGGTTCCAGGCGTAGTCGGCGGCCGTGAAGAGGGGGATGCGGGACGCCGTCGCCTGCTCCATCGCATTGGCGAGCAGCGCGGCCGAGCCGGTCGCGACGGCCGGCTCGCGGCCCGTGTAGGGGCCGAGGAAGATACGGTCCTGGGCGTAGTCGTTGACCGGGTAGTTGTCCATGGTGACCAGCGGGTGCCGGAACACCGCGCGCGCCCCGGCCAGTTCCCGCCCGGTGATGGTGCGCGGTACGACGCCGACTCCCGTCCAGGCGACCTGGACCCGGTCGTCGAGCTGCGCGGCGAGCGCCCGCCGGTACTCGGTGGCGCCGTCCTGGTGGAACTCCGTCGGCATGACCGTGAGCGGGGCGGCGGAGGGATGGCGCTCCGCGAGATGCCCGGCCAGTTCCCCGGCGAGCCGCGCATGCGCCGCCGCGGCGGCCTCGGGTCCCGAGCCGAAGGCGTCCGCGTCGCCGTCGCAGTGCCACTCGCTGTAGCTGACGTCCTGGAACTGCAGCTGGAAGGCGCGCACCCCCAGCGCCCACATGGCGTCGACCTTGCGCTTGAGCGCTTTGACGTCGTCGTCCGACGCGAGACACATGGACTGCGCGGGTGCGACGGCCCAGGCGAGCGTCACATGGTTGCGGCGGGCCCGTTCGGCCAGCTCACGGAACTCGGCGCGCCGGTCGGCGGGGTACGGATCGCGCCAGCGGGCCTGCCGGAACGGGTCGTCGCCCGGAGCGTAGAGATAGCGGTTCTGCTTGGTGCGGCCCATGAAGTCGAGCTGCGCCAGCCGCTGTTCCCGGCTCCACGGCTGTCCGTAGAAGCCTTCCGTCATGCCGCGTACGGCGGTGCCGGGCCAGTCGCGTACGACGGCCCCGGCGACCGTACCGTCCTTGATCAGCTGCCGGAGTGTCTGCACGCCGTGGAACAGCCCGTCGTCGCCGACGCCGTCGAGGGCGACGATGTCCCGGCCGGCGACGCGGCCCACGGCGAGGCGGTAGCCGCCGGCGGGCAGATCGGCGCGTTCGGGCGCGCGCAGGACGCGCAGCGCGTCCTGCGCGCCGCTGCCGCCGAGGAGGACCAGCGGTCCCTGGCCGGGGAGCGCGGCGTGGACCGTCCGCACCCCGGCGGCGCGCAGGACGTCGCGGGCCGCTTCGACGGCGTACGGGTCGGTGCCGGGGGCCGCGAGGAGGGTCGCCTCCTGGCCGAGCGGAACCGCGGGCCCGGCGGCCCTGAGCGTCTGCGGCCGAGGCCAGACGGGCGGCAGCGCCGCATCCCCCTCGCGGTCCGGCACGGTGGTGGCGGTGGGCGCATCCGGTACACCGGGCGCGGCGGCGGCGCCGGGAGCGGTCCCGAGCAGTCCGCCGATGAGGGTGACGGCGACGGCGGTCGCCGTCTGCTTGCTGCGCCCGAACCGCACGTCCGGCTCCCCTCGCTCGCCCGGTGCCCCCGAAACGCATCGAGCCCACCACCCGTGTGGTGAACGTGTCAATGCGAGTGCCTGTTGTGTCCTCTTTGCACATCGGCGCGCGAGGGCCGCTCAACTCCCGTACGTGGAGCAGAATGTGACACGGAACACGTTGACGAGAGGTGTACGTCTGCGGCCGTGCCCGCTGGGTAGGGCTGCTATGTCCTGTTGCCCACCCTGAGGAGGCCACCTGTGGCCGCATCCGCACAGCTTCTGCTCCCCGCCCTGTCCAAACAGGTGCCGGGCCCTCTGACGAGCGAGCCGCCGCTCGCCGACGCCGCACCCCTGACCAGTGAGCCGCCCCTCGCCGACGCCGCACCCCTCACCAGCGAACCCACCGCCCCCGGCACGGCCGGCGGCACGCAGTCCCCAGGAGTCTGAATGGGCCTGGCCCGCCTGGCCGCGCTGCACGGTGTCGCCATCAGCCACTCGCCGTCGGCGGGCGTCACCGTCCCCGTCCCCGAAACCACCGTCGTCTCGGTCCTCGCCGCGCTGGGCGTGGACGCATCGACCCCGGAAGCGGTACGCGCCGCCCTCACCGCTGCCGACAGCGCCGCCGCGGACCGCCTGCTCCCCCCGACAGTGGTGCTCTGGCTGCCGGCGCCCGCCCCGCCCGTGGCCCTTCCGCACGGCACACGTGTGCGGGTACGCCTGGAGGACGGCGGCAGCCGGGAGTGGCGCGAGCCGTCGCGGCGCGTGGCTGCCGCCGCGGCACCGGGCGCCGGGCGCGCTGCTGAGGCTGCCACGCCGAGCGCGGTCGTCATGTCCGCCGGGACGGCCGAGGACCACCCGCCGGCCTCCGGCCGGGCCGTGGATCCGGGCCCGGGGACCGGTCCCCGGCCCACGGCGCAGCGCGCCTTCGGGCCTGGCGGAGCCGGTGCCGGGCCCGCCGCGGGTCCCGGTGGCGGCGGGTCGGCCGAGTGGTCCCAACTGCCCCCTGGAGTGCACCGGTTGGACGTGCGCACGGCCGACGGGCGCACCGCGCGGGCCACGCTCGTCGCCGCGCCCGAGGCCGTGGCGCAGCCCGAGGGCAGGGTGCACGGGTTTCTGGTGCAGCTCTACTCCCTGCTGTCCGGGCGTTCGTGGGGCATGGGGGACCTCGGGGATCTCGGCGAGCTGGCCGCCTGGGCCGGCAGGGCGCTCGGGGCCGGGTTCGTACAGGTCAATCCACTGCACGCGGCGGTGCCCGGCGCGCCCACCGATCCGTCCCCGTACCGGCCGAGCTCCCGCCGCTTCCCCGACCCCGTGCATCTGCGGATCGAGGACATTCCCGAGTACGCGTACGTCACCGGCCAGGACCGCGTCCGGCTCGACGCGCTCGTGGAGAAGGCCGCCGGGCTGCGCACGTCCGTCCTCGACAAGGGCGCGCTGATCGACCGCGACGCCGTGTGGGAGCTCAAGCTCCAGGCCCTGGAGCTCGTGCAGCGCGTCCCGCTCGGGCCGGGGCGGCGGGCCGAGTACTGCGACTTCCTCGCCGCACAGGGCCGGGCGCTGGACGACCACGCCACCTGGTGCGCCCTCGCCGAGGTGTACGGCTCCGACTGGCACTCCTGGCCCGCCGCGCTGCGCGACCCGCGCTCCGCGGAGACCTCGCGGGCCCGGGGCGAGCTGATGGACCGGGTCGACTTCCACTGCCGGCTCGCCTGGCTGACCGACGGGCAGCTGGCCGCCGCCTCGAGCGCCGCCCGCGCCGCCGGGATGGGCGTCGGCATCGTCCACGACCTCGCCGTCGGGGTGCACCCGGGCGGCGCGGACGCGTGGGCGCAGCAGGACGCCTTCGCCGTGGGCATGTCGGTCGGCGCGCCCCCGGACGCCTTCAACGCGCGGGGGCAGGACTGGGGCCTGCCCCCGTGGCGCCCGGACGTCCTGGCCGCCTCCGGCTACGGCCCGTACCGCGGGCTGCTCCGCGGCCTCCTCCGCCACGCGGGCGCGCTGCGCCTCGACCATGTCATGGGCCTGTTCCGGCTCTGGTGGGTACCGGCCGGCGCCGAGCCGACCGAGGGGACGTACGTCCGGTACGACGCGGAGGCCATGCTCGCCGTGCTCGTCCTGGAGGCGCACCGCGCGGGCGCCGTCGTCATAGGGGAGGACCTCGGCACGGTCGAGCCCGGCGTCCGCGAAGCCCTGTCGCGCCGCGGGGTGCTCGGCACGTCGGTGCTCTGGTTCGAGCGGGACTGGGCCGGCACGGGCCGCCCGCTGCCCCCGGAGAGCTGGCGCGAGGGTTGTGTGGCGACCGCCACCACGCACGATCTGCCGTCCACCGCCGCCCGCCTGACCGGCGAGCACGTGGCGCTCCGTCACCGGCTCGGCCTGCTCACGCGCCCGCTGGAGCTGGAGCGTACGGACGACTCCGCGGAGGTGGCCGAATGGCTCGCGTATCTGACCCGGCTGGGACTGCTCCCGGAGGGCACGGGCGCGGAGGAGGGCGGGATCCGGGCGGTCTACCGCTTTCTGCTGAGCACCCCGGCCCGCATGGTCGGCGTCTGGCTGCCGGACGCGGTGGGGGACCGGCGGCCGCAGAATCTGCCGGGCACCTGGGACCAGTACCCGAACTGGCGGCTGCCCGTCGCCGACGCCGAAGGCCGCCCGCTGACCCTGGAGGAGCTGGCCGCCTCACCGCGGCTCCACGCGCTCATGGAGATCTTCCGGGGCCAGGACGCGGCGGCGCCGCCCCGGACGGGCACCCCGGGCGCGCGGCCCGCATAGCTGTTCGCTAGGTTTGCACCGTGGACAAGAAGAACGCCCTGCGCGCCGGCACCGTCGCGGCCGGTACGACGCTGATGATGCTGCTCATGTCGTCCCCCGCGCTCGCGCTGACCCCCGACGACGGCGACGACCCGGGCCCGGGCCTGAGCGTGGCCCAGACACTCGGCCTGTACGTCGCCCTGCCGATCGTCCTGTTCCTCGTCATCGCGGGCCTGGTGATGGTCCTCGACAAGTCCGACAGGCCCAAGAAGAAGCAGGCCTGAGCACCCGCTCCTACGCTCTTCGCGAGGGCGCCGTACGGCACGCGCACGACGCGACCGTACGGCGCCCTCGCGCAGTCCCGGGCCGCACTCGCGTGCCGCCGTCCGTGCTGCGCGTCGGCACTCACGCGCCCGTCGACCCCAGCAGCTTCCGCAGCAGCCCGGCCGGCTGCTCCGCCTCCTCGGCGTCGAGCGCGGCGTCCAGCGCCTTCCGCTGCACCTCGCCGGCCGCGCTCGCCTCAACGCTCCTCGGCCCGCTCTCCCCGATCACCCCGGCCGTGATCGGCCGGGCGCGCTCAGCCGGGAACCTGACGCCCGTGCAACTGCTGGGGATGGCGATCGCGTTCGGCGCCACGGTGGCCGGTCAGCCGCTCCCGCCCTCACGATCTTTCACTTTCTCTGAAAGGAATGATCGAAAAGATTCGATGGACCTGGGGATTCGGGCGGTGCGACGGTAGATCCCGCAACCAAGATCCCCCGCCGGGGGAGAGAGGCAAGGGATGCCCGTGACACTCCTGGACCGCGTCCGCAGCAGTGAGACGACGACCGCCGCGAAGAGGGTGAACGCGAAGAGGCTGAAGCAGGCATCCGGCCTCGGAGTCCTCCTCGCGCTCGTCGCGACGGTCGTGTGGTCGGGGAGCTTCGTCACCGCCCGCGCCCTCCACGACTCCGTGCCGCCCGTCCAGCACGCCTTCTGGCGCTGGATCATCGCGATCGCCGCCGTGGCGCCGTTCGCCGCCCGCGAGACCTGGCGGCAGCGCCGGCTGATCCGCCGTCACCTGGGCTTCGTCACCCTGGCCTCGCTGCTCGGCGTCGCCGTCTACAACACCTTGGTCAACCAGGCCGCAGTCGCCACCAGCGCCGGCAACATGGGCATGATCATGGCCGCTTCCCCGGTCCTGATGGCCGTGTACGAGCGCCTCGGTGGCACCCGCCTCCGCGCGCGGCGCATCACCGGCATGCTGATCGCCTGCGCAGGAGTGCTGCTGCTCGTCGGCAAGGGTTCGCTCACGACGGACATCGGCGCGGGCGACCTCTGGGTCATGGCCGGCGCGGTCTGCTTCGGCTCGTACAGCGCTCTGCTCAGGCACCGCCCGGCAGACCTCGGTGGGCTCCCCTTCCTCTTCAGCACCTTTGTGCTGGGCGCGCTGATGCTGCTTCCCGCCTACGGGATCAGCCTCGCCGTGCAGGGCGGCTTCACGCCCACGGCGATGACGGTCGGGCCGCTCGTGTACGTCGGCGTCTTCTCCTCCGCCGTCGCCTTCTTCGCCTGGAACAAGGCCATCGCCCTGATCGGCGCCGCCCGCGCGGGAGTCGTCTACTACCTCCAGCCGGTCTGCGTCGCCCTGCTCTCCTTCGCCGTCCTCGGCGAGCCCTTCGGAGCCCTGCAGGCCCTGTGCCTGGCGCTGATCCTGGGCGGCGTGGCGCTGGGTGCGCGCCACGCCGGTGCCAGGCCGGAGGCCCGACGGGCGTCACAGCCCGCCGGTGAACAGCAGCCGGTTGGGTGAGCCCCTCGAGATGCTCTTCACCACGCCCTTGGTGGTCTGCCTGACGATCCAGTCCGCGACCGTCCGCACACCGGCGCCCGGGTGGGCGGCCCGGTAGAGCGCGGCGACGCCGGCCACGTGCGGGGCCGCCATCGACGTACCGTTCATCTCGGTGCTGCCGCCGCCCAGCAGCGCGGAGACGATCTCGCTGCCCGGGGCGTAGAGTTCGAGGCATTCGCCGTAGTTGCTGAAGTCGGTCTCGGCGTCGCCGCGGTCGGTCGCGCCGACCGTGAGGACGTTCGCCGCGCTCGCGGGCGAGATGCCGCAGGCGTCCTCGGCGGAGTTGCCCGCCGCGATGACGGGCAGGACGCCACCGGCGAAGACCGCGTCGGCGGCGGCGTTCGCGGCGCGGGATGTGGCGCCGCCGAGCGAGGCGTTCAGCACGGCCGGCTGCTGGGCGTTCCTGGCGACCCAGTCGAGGCCTGCGATGATCCCGGACCAGCTTCCGCTGCCGTTGCAGTCGAGTACACGGACGCTGACCAGGGTGGCCTGGGGCGCGACGCCGTACGTCGCCCCGCCCGCCGTACCCGCCACATGGGTGCCGTGCCCCTCGCAGTCCTGCCCCCGGCGGCCGTCGCCGATCGCATCGAAGCCGAACACGGCGCGCCCGCCGAACTCGCTGTGCCCGTAGTCGATGCCGGTGTCGACGATGTAGACGGTCGCGCCCCTGCCGGTGGTGGTGGCCCCGAACCGCCCGTCCAGCGGGAGTTTCCGCTGGTCCGAGCGGTCGAGCCCCCAGCTCGCGGCGGCGGCCGCCCGGCCGGGGGTGCCGGTTCGGCGGGCGGAGTCGGTTCGCTGCGCGGGGTCGGTTCGGTGTGCGGAGGCCTTCGAGTCCTCCTCCACGGCAGCGACCCCGGGCGCCAGCCGCACCGCCGCCAGCTGATCGGCGGTCAGCGTCGCGGAGAACCCGCGCATGGCCCGGTTGTACGTGTACCGCGGCTTCACCCCGACCTGCCGAGCCACCTCCGCGGGCTCGGCGCCGGTGTTCAGCGACACGATGTAGCTGCCCTTGATCGGCTCGGCCGCGTGATGCAGGGGGGCGGGTCCGGGGGTGGGCCGGTGGGTGTGGTCCTGGGCCGCGACCGTCGGCTGGGCGACGAGGGGCATGGCGGCGAGCAGGGCGGCGGCCGCGCAGCGCGCGAACAGTCGCATGGATACTCCATTCGGAACGATGATCATGTCACCGCTCTCTTCGACCTCGCCGCGACGGTGCTTGAGCCCCTGTCCGCCGTTCGCGCGTCCGCGTCACCGGCAGATCTCGCCCCGGCTGCGGGCATTCGCGCGTGCCGTGCCGGCGCGGAGCCGCTCCTGCGGGGTCGCCTCACGCAGCGCATCCGGCGGGCAGTCAGTCGCGCCCAACCTCCTTCACACCGTCCCCGTCCGCGACTCCAAGAACCCCACCGGCCCCGTCCTCCTCTTCCCCGCCCCGCCTGGTTCGCCTTCGTCGCGCACCTGCACCGCCACGAGACGGCATAGGCTCTGCCGCATGCCGATATCACTGAGCGCGTCCGTGCAGAAGCTTCTCGACGCCCCCGTACCTGCCGTGCTCGCCACCGTCAATCCCGATGGCAGTCCGCAGACTTCGGTGGTCTGGGTGGGCCGGGACGGTGACGACCTGCTGATCTCCTCGCAGGCCGGCCGCCGCAAGGAGCGGAACGTGATCCGTGAGCCGAGGGTCAGCGTGACCCTGTACGACCCGGCCGACCCGCTCCAGTACGTGGAGTTGCGTGGCAGGGCGGCTGTCACGGAGGACACGGGGCGCGAGTTGGCGTTCGCGCTGGCGGAGCAGTACGAGGGGCCGGGCGCGGGCGAGGAGTATCTGGAGCTGCCGCCGGAGGTGGTCCGCGTTGTCATCCGCGTCACGCCGGAGCGGGCGCTGGGTACCGCCGCGCAGTGAGCGGTGGCGGCCGATGAGTCGCACCACGGCTGAGTAGCGTGTTCGCATGGCCGAGTAGGACAAGTGGGACGTCAAGAAGCTGCAGATCCTTCGCACGCTGCGGGACCGGGGCACCGTGACCGCGACCGCCGAGGCGCTCCGCATGACGCCGTCGGCGGTGTCGCAGCAGCTGACGAACCTCGCCAAGCAGCTCGGCGTGCAGCTGCTGGAGGCGCACGGCCGCCGCGTCCGGCTCACGGATGCCGCGCACCTGGTGCTGAGGCACGCGGAGGCGGTGTTCGCCGAGCTGGAGCGGGCCGACGCGGAGCTGGCCGGGTATCTGCGGGGCGAGGCGGGGGAGCTGCGGATCGGGGCGTTCTCGACGGCCGTGCCCGCGCTCGTCGTCCCCGCCGTGCAGGCGCTGCGGACGCGGCATCCCGCGCTGGAGGTACGCGTACGGGAGACCGAGGCGGCCGAGGCGTACGAGCTGCTGTCCGCCGGGGACGTGGACCTGGCGCTGTCGCTGGCCGCGCACGCGCCCACTGCGCGCGACCCGAAGTTCACCCTCGTACCGCTGCTCGCCGATCCGCTCGACGTGGCGCTGCCGGGCGGCCATCCGATGGCCGGTGAGCCGGGGCTGCGGCTCGCCGATCTGTCGGCGGAGTCCTGGATCTTCGGCGGCAGCGGCCCGTGGTCCGAGATCACCCGAGCCGCGTGCGAGACGGCGGGTTTCGTCCCCGAGCAGGCCCACTCGGCCTCCGGCTGGACCGCGATCCTGGCCATGGTGGAGGCGGGCATGGGCGTGGCGCTCGTCCCGCGCATGGCGGCCGCGGAGCGGCGCAGCGGTGTCGCGATGCGCGTGCTCGGCGCGGACCAGCCCCGGCGGCATGTGATCGCCGCGGTGCGCCGGGGCGCGGAGGAGGGGGCGGCCGTGTCTCACGTGCTGCGGGCGCTGCGGGATGCGGCCGACGCGCGGTCGTCCCGCAGTTGAACTGCGTTGGCGTTACGCCCGTTTGACGGTGTGACGGATGAGACGGGGGGTGACTGGAACGATCATTTTCGGGCAGAGTTGATCCGCCCTGTCACCCCCGCCAGGACGCAGACTGGAGAAGCCCGATGCAGAACAGCCTCGTCACCTTCGACGAGACCCAGGTGCCGCTGTACTACTCACGGAAGACGGCGGACATCCTCCACAAATACGGCCCAGGGCCGCGGGTTCACTTTCACATGGGGCTCTTCGAGCCGGGCGCCACGCCCAACACCACTGTCTCCCAGCGTGTCCTCAAGCGGCGCATTGTCGCCTCCCAGGAAGCCATCGTCGAGCACGCCGCCCGCACCTGGGGTGCCTGCACCACTCCGCCCGCGGATCTCCTCGACATCGGCTGCGGGGTGGGCGGCGGATCGCTCTACTGGGCGCAGGAGCACGGATCCCGGGTCACAGGACTCACCGTGGCCGGCGAACACATACCGGTCATCGAGGACTTCGCCCGGCAGGCCGGTGTCGCCGACCGTGTCACCCCGCTCCTCGCCGACGTCCACGACTTCGTCCCCGACCGCGCGTACGACGCGGCGTACGCCAACGAGAGCTCCGGTTACATGGACCGTGAACGGCTCTTCCAGGTGGTTGCCAAGGCCCTGAAGCCCGGCGGCTGGTTCGGGATCCAGGAGCACTTCATCTGCCGGCCGGAGTGGACCGAGTTCATCGACGGGTACTACAAGACCCGTCTCGGCACCTTCACCGAGTACATATCCGCGGCCGAGGCGGCCGGTTTCGAACTGGAGCAGGACGAGGACGTCACCGACCGCGTCGCCGAGTTCTGGGTGCAATCCATGGCATGGAACGCGGCGGAGCTCGAGCGCGTCGAGCGGGAGGGCAAGCGCAAGGCCGGTGCCTGGTCCCGCAAGCGGCTCACCGAGTCGACCATCACCCACGGGAAGCTGTTCCGTATCTGGCGCGATCACGCCATGGAGACACGGCTGCTGATGTTCCGCCTCGGGGGCAGCTGACCGTGCCTCCCGTGTACGCGGCGGACGCCGCACCCTCGCGCATCGGCTGGGAACTGCCGCCGTTCTACTGCCCGTTCAACGAGAAACTGATCCACCAGGACGCCGCCGAGCTGGAGGCGAGAGCCGTGGAGTGGATCGACACCTTCGGCATCTACCCGGACGCCACCGAGCGCGCCTGGGGACTCGGCACGCACAGCGCCGACTTCACGTCACGGATCATCCCGTACGGCGACGCCGAAGCGATCGTGCTCTTCATGGAGTGGAACTACTGGGCCAACGCCATCGACGACTGGCAGGACTCGGACGCCACGGGCAAGAGCACCGCCGCCATCGTCGACCACAGCATCCGCCTGGTCCGCTCGGTCGAGGCGCCTGGCTCGTCGATGCTTCCGCCGGGCCCGATCACCACCGCGCTGGACGACCTCGTCGGCCGGACCCGGGCCATGCTCACCCCCTTCCAGCTGCGTCGGTTCACCGAGGGCACCCGCGACTGGCTGTTCGGCGCCGGCTGGCAGACCTCCAACGCCGAGCGCGACGTGATGCCGTCGCTCAACGACTTCTGCGCGATGCGGATGTCGGTCAATGGCACCCGGTTCACGCTCACCTGGTGCGACGCGGCCAAGGGCATCACGGTCCCGGCCGACGTGCTGTACTCCGCGCCGGTCCAGGCACTCACCGACGCTGCCGGGTTCATCGTCTCCTGCGACAACGACCTGTTCTCGTACAACAAGGAGGACGACCAGGAGCCCTGGGAGCAGAACCTCCTCAACGTCGTCGCACGGCACCACGGCTGTACGCCGAAGGAGGCACTGGCGCCCGCCGTGGCCCTGCGCGACCGGGCGATGACCTTCTTCATCCGGCTCCGGGAACGGCTCGCCAAGGACGCCGACGACCAGCTGGCCCGCTATCTCGACTCGCTCGCCCACTATGTGAGCGGCTGCATCGAGTGGCAGAACCTCGCCCCGCGCTTCACCAGTCCGCGCAACCGCAACACGCTGCCGGTCGAGGGCGCGTCGTACGACATCACCTACCGCGACACTCCCAGCGACCCGAGCACGGAGCCGCTGCCGGTCCCGGCCATCGCCTGGTGGTGGGACCAGCTCGAGCGGCTCGGCTAGGCCGTGTTTGAGAACTGGAGCCGGGCGGGAGTTCTCAGACACGGCCTAGCGCCGGTGGGGCGGCCTGCCCCACCGGCGCTGCCGGTCACGGCTGCTCAGCCCCGGCCCAGCAGCCGGGACCACCATGATCGGCGCTGCTGCCGCACCTCCGGTGCCGGTGGTGCGGGCAGCGGCGGGGCCGCGTCCGGCAGTGGCGCCGACCTGGCCGGCACGGCGGCGGCCGTCGCACCTGTCGTCGAGCTGCCGGGCGGGGTGAACGTCACCGGCAGCGCGACCAGACGGTGGGACATGAGCGAGGAGTCGTGGCGCAGCGCACTCTCGTCCCCCAAGAGTTCCAGGTCGGGGAGCCGCGCCATCAGCGTGTCGATGCCGGTGTCGGCGATGGCGCGGCCGATGTCCTGGCCGGGGCACTCGTGCGGCCCGCCGCTGAAGGCCAGGTGCGAGCGGTTGCCGTGTACCGGCAGCGATAGATCGGGGCGGATCTCCGGATCCTTGTTCCCGGCCGCGAGCCCGAGCAGCAGCATGTCACCGGCCCTGATCTGCCGCCCGCCGAGCTCGGTGTCGCCCGTCGCCCAGCGGCCGAGGATCGTGGTCAGCGGCGGCTCGTCCCACAGCACCTGCTCCAGCGCGTCGGGCAGCGTCATGTGCCCGCCGGACAGCCGGCCGCGGAACCGGCGGTCGGTCAGGACCAGCCGCAGTACGTTGGCGATCAGGTTGGCGGTGGTCTCGAAGGCGGCGATCAGCACCAGCCTCAGATGCTCGATGATCTCGTCGTCCGACAGCGACGAGGAGTGCTCCAGCAGCCAGGAGGTGAAGTCCCTGCCGGGCACGGCCCGCTTGCGCTCCAGCAGCTGACGCAGTGCCACGGACACGTACTCGTTGCTGGCGACGGCCGTCTCGGTGCCGCGGGTCATGTCACGGGCCGCCTGGACCAGCCGGGAACCGTACTCGTCGGGCATGCCGACCAGTTGCGTCATCACCAGCATCGGCAGCGGTTCCGCGAAGTCCGCGACGAGATCGGCCCTGCCGGTGTCGGCGAACGAGTCGATCAGCTGGCCCGCGAAGCGGGTCACATAGCGCCGCACCCCGCGCCGGTCGAAGCGTTCCAGCGACTCCGTGACGGCACCGCGCAGCCGCTCGTGCTCCGTGCCGTCGGCGAAGTTGCATACCGGCTGCCAGGCGGCGATGGGGGTCAGCGGATGGTCCGGCGGGACCCGCCCCTCCTGCATGTCGCGCCAGCCACGTGGGTCACGCGAGAAACGGGACGGCATACGGGCCACGTCCAGGTTCTCCCGGTGACCGAGGACCAGCCAGGCGGGGAGGTCGCCGTGGACGAGGACGGGCGCGACGGTGCCGTACTCGGCGCGCAGCTTCTCGTACAGGCCCATCGGGTCGGCGTCGGCCTCCGGGCCGTACAGCCTGCGCAGGCCGCCCGGGCCGAGCGCGTGGGCCGGGCAACCCGGGGGAGGGGTGGGGCCGGGGCCCGGCTCGGGAGCGGTTCCGGTGCCGGGTGGCGGAGCCGTGGTCATGACGCCTCCTGCGTCGTGGCAAGGGTCTGGAGATAGCGCATCAGCGTCATGAGGACGTCCCGGCTCGAGCTCCGCTGCCGCGCGTCGCACAGCACGATCGGCACCGACTCCGGCAGGTCCAGCGCGGTCCGCAGCTCCTCGATCGGATAACCGGGCGCGTCGGGAAAGGAGTTGACGGCGACGACGAAGGGTACGCCGCGCTCCTCGAGGCGGCCGATGACGTCGAAGCTGACCTCGAGACGGCGGGTGTCCACCAGGACGACCGCGCCCAGGGCGCCCTCGAACAGGCCGCGCCACAGGAACCAGAAGCGTTCCTGACCGGGGGTCCCGAAGAGGTAGAGCACCAGTTCGTCGTTGACGCTGATGCGGCCGAAGTCCATGGCGACCGTCGTCGACGTCTTGCCGCCGATGCCCGCCGTGTCGTCGACACCGACCCCGGCCTGCGTCATCGTCTCCTCGGTGGTCAGCGGACGGATCTCGCTGACCGAGCCGACCAGCGTCGTCTTGCCGACACCGAAGCCGCCCACGATCACCACCTTGACGGCGGCAGCGGCGGTCGCCGGCAGCACATCCTCGCTCCGTGGCCCGCGCTCCACGGCGGTGGCCTGCTCAGAGCCTCTGAAGTCCATCGATCACTGCCTCAATCAAAGCGCGGTCGGGGAGTCGGGCGGGTGGGACGGGCGCGCGGGCGACGACCCGGTTGTCGGCGATGAGATCGCCGAGCAGGACGTTCACGACGCTGACCGGAAGGCTCAGATACGCGGAGATCTCGGCCACCGACAGCGGCGCCTGGCAGATCTGGATGATGGCCGCGTGCTCGGGCTGCATCCCGGGTTTCGGCCCCGACCTGGCCACGATCAGGGTGACGAGGTCGAGGGGGGCCGCGGCGGACGCACCGCTGCGACCGCCGGTGATGACGTAGAGCCGCTCGGGGCTGGCCTCCTCCCAGTCCCCGCCGCCCGGGTGGCTCACCTGGCCGCACCGTCCTGACGGGGCGGGCTGCTCAGGTGCTCACCGATGCGCAGGACCAGGTCCCGCATCCGCTGGCCCATCAGCCCGGCGTCGACGCCCTCGTCGGCGAGTACGGCGAGATAGGCGCCCGCGCCCGCGGCCATCAGATAGAAGAAGCCGCCGTCCATCTCGATGACGACCAGCCGCATCCGGCCTTCGCTGTACGGGAGTTCGGAGCCGACGGCACCGGCCAGGGACTGCAGTCCGGCGCAGGCGGCGGCGAGCCGGTCGGCGGTGTCGGTGTCGGTGCCGTACTGGGCCATGCGCAGACCGTCGGCGGAGAGCACGACCACATGTCTTGTCTGTGGCACACCCTCGGCGAGGTCCTTGAGCATCCAGTCCATGTTGGCCTGCTGCTGAATCATGGCTGTCTGTTCCCCTTGTCAGCGTCGGTGGACTCCCCGGAGAGGCCGCTCTGGAAGGCGGCCAGCCACATTCCGGGCTGCACCTGAGGTGTGGGCTCCTGGTCGGTAGCCGCGTTGGACGTGGACGTCGACGCCGGTGAGGCGGACGCGGTGGTCTCGGTGACCCCGGCGACGGGCGTCTTGCGGCGCCGCTGCGGCAGGCCCATCGGCGTCCGCTCGGTCACGGCCGCGGTGCTCTGGTCCGCCACCGGGCCGGTGGCCGGGCGCGCCTGGCGGGGCCCGGGCACGGCTGTGGTGTCCGCGGCGGAGGTCGCTGCGGCGGGAGCGGCCGCGGAAACGGGGGAAGCCACGGAAACGGGGGAAGCCGGGGAAGCCGGAAGGGCCGTACGGGGCACGGACGAGGCACCGATGCCGTGCGCGATGCCGGTCGCGGACGCGGCGGTCGTGATCAGTTCCTGCGGAACGACGAGCACGGCACGGACACCGCCGTACGCCGACGAGCGCAGCGAGACCTGGAAGCCGTACGCCTGCGCGAGCCGGCCGACCACGGCGAGGCCGAGGCGCGGGGTCTCGCCCAGGTCGTTGAGGTCGATGCCCTGCTGGGCCTGGCGCAGCATGCGCTCCGCGCGCATGCGGGCCTCCTCGCTCATGCTCACGCCGCCGTCCTCGATCTCGACGGCGATGCCCGACTGGACGTCGACGGCGGTCAGATGGACCTTGGTCTGCGGCGGCGAGTAGCGGGTCGCGTTGTCGAGGAGCTCGGCGAGCGCGTGGATCAGCGGCTCGACGGCGGGTCCCTTGACGGCGACCTCGGACACGGAGTGCAGCTCGACGCGCTGGTAGTCGATGATCCGCGACATGGCGCCGCGCATCACGCTGTACAGCGGCACGGCCCGGCTCCACTGGCGGCCCGGACGCGCACCGCCGAGTACGGCGATGGAGTCGGCGAGGCGGCCGATCAGCGCGGTGCCGTGGTCGAGCCGGAGCAGATCGCCGAAGACCTCCGGGGCCTTGCCGTGCCGGTCCTCCATCTCCCGCAGTTCCTGGGCCTGCTGGTGCACGATGGCCTGGACGCGACGGGCGATGTTCACGAAGGCCCGCTGCGCGGACTCGCGCAGATCCTCCTCGGCGACGACCGCGTCGACGACGGCCCGTACGACGGCCTGGTGTTCCTCGGGCGCGGTGAGCGAGGCGAGGACGTCCTCCGGGAACTCCCCCTTGCGCAGCCGCTCCACCACCTCGGGCAGCAGAGTCCCGGCGAGGTGCGCGGTCTCGGCGTGCCGGCGGGCGAGTGCGGTGTCGCGGGCGGCGAGGTCCCGGCGCAGTTCGTCGATCACCCGCCGGCGCCGGGCGGACTCCGCGCCCGAGGCGGCGACCGCCAGGACGGCGACGGCCCCGACGGCCCCGACCGGAAGCCGCGCCTCGGCGGACACCAGGACCACCGCGACAACGGTGGCGACGGCGGTCAGAGCGGCAGGCAACAGCCACACGAAAGATGCCGCGGGGCGCGGACTTCCACTTCCGGGCGACGATTCCTCACGGACCATCAGCACCCTCAAACCATCAGAACGGAAACGATCATATGACGACGCTGAGGGAGCATAGTCGTTCTCGTGTACGGGTGTTGACGCCGGGTCACAGTATGGACGCGCTTCCTCCACGCCTGTCCCCGCACGCAGAAGGGCGCCCCGGACCGAAAGGTTCCGGGGCTCCCTTCACGGGGCCGGGGCCGGGTCAGGCCGCGGCCGCTGCCGCGTCCGCCGCCTGGGCCTTCAGGGCACGCTCGATGCCCGCACGCGACTCCGAGACCAGCCGGCGCAGCGCCGCGTTCGGTGCGGCGGAATCCAGCCATGCGTCGGTCGCGTCCAGCGTCGCCTGCGACACCTGGAGCGAGGGGTAGAGCCCAATCGCGATCTGCTGGGCGATCTCGTGGGAGCGGGACTCCCACACGTCCTTGACCGCCGCGAAGAACTTCTCCGTGTACGGGGCGAGCAGCTCGCGCTGGTCGGTCTGGACGAAGCCGCCGATGACCGCTTCCTGCACGGCGTTCGGCAGCTTGTCGGACTCGACGACCGACGCCCACGCCTCCGCCTTGGCCTCCGGCGTCGGGCGCGCGGCCCGGGCCGTCGCCGCGTGCCGCTCACCGGCGGCGGTCCTGTCGCGCTCCAGCTCGGCGGCGATCTCCTCCTCGTCGAAGTCACCCGTCGCCGCGAGCCGCTCCACGAACGCCCAGCGCAGCTCGGTGTCCACGACCAGGCCCTCGATCGTCTCCCGGCCGTCCAGCAGCGCCGCCAGCAGCTCCAGCTGCTGCGGGGTCCGCGCGGTCGCCGCGAACGCCCGGGCCCACGCCAGCTGGTGGTCGCTGCCCGGCTCGGCCGCGCGCAGATGCGCCAGTGTCGCGTCCGTCCACTGCGTCAGGCCCGCCTCGCGCCACTCCGGCGCCGCGTACAGGTCGAGCGCCAGCTTCGCCTGCCGCTGCAGCGACTGGACGACGCCGATGTCCGACTCCTTCGCGATGCCCGAGAGCACCAGCGACAGATAGTCGCGGGTCGCGAGCTCGCCGTCGCGGGTCATGTCCCACGCCGACGCCCAGCACAGCGCGCGCGGCAGGGACTCGGTGAAGTCGCCCAGGTGCTCCGTGACCGCCTTCAGCGACTCCTCGTCGAGCCGCACCTTCGCGTACGACAGATCGTCGTCGTTGAGCAGCACGACCGCCGGGCGCTGCTTGCCGACCAGCTCCGGTACGGCGGTGAGCTCACCGTCGACGTCCAGCTCGACCCGCTCGGTCCGTACGAGAGCGCCGTCCTGGAGCTCGTAGAAGCCGATCGCGATCCGGTGCGGCCGCAGCAGCGGCTCGCCCTTCGCGCCCGCGGGCAGCGCCGGGGCCTCCTGCTTGACCACGAAGGAGGTGATCGCACCGGCCGCGTCGGTGTCGACCACCGGGCGCAGGATGTTGATACCGGCGGTTTCCAGCCAGGCCTTCGACCATGTCTTCAGATCGCGGCCGCTGGTCTCCTCCAGCGCGCCCAGCAGATCCGACAGCCGCGTGTTCCCGAACGCGTGCCGCTTGAAGTATGCCTGCACGCCCTGGAAGAACGCCTCCATCCCGACGTACGCGACGAGCTGCTTCAGCACCGAGGCGCCCTTGGCGTACGTGATGCCGTCGAAGTTCACGAGAACGTCGTCGAGGTCGTGGATCTCGGCCATGATCGGGTGCGTGGACGGCAGCTGGTCCTGCCGGTACGCCCAGGTCTTCTCCGAGTTCGCGAACGTCGTCCAGGCGTTCGGCCACCGGGTGCCCGGCGCGTACGCCTGGCAGGCCACCGAGGTGTACGTGGCGAACGACTCGTTCAGCCACAGGTCGTTCCACCACTCCATGGTGACCAGGTCGCCGAACCACATGTGGGCGAGCTCGTGGAGGATGGTCTCGGCCCGCCGCTCGTACGCCGCGTCCGTCACCTTCGATCGGAAGACGTACTGGTCGCGGATCGTCACCGCGCCCGCGTTCTCCATCGCGCCCGCGTTGAACTCCGGCACGAAGAGCTGGTCGTACTTCGCGAAGGGGTACGCGTAGTCGAACTTCTCCTGGAACCAGTCGAAGCCCTGCCGGGTGACCTCGAAGATCGCGTCCGCGTCCAGGTACTCGGCCAGCGACGGGCGGCAGTAGATGCCGAGCGGGACGCTCTGCCCGTCCTTCTCGTACGAGCTGTGCACGGAGTGGTACGGACCGACGATCAGCGCCGTGATGTACGACGAGATCCGCGGCGTCGGCTCGAAGACCCAGACGTTGTCCTTGGGCTCCGGCGTCGGCGAGTTGGAGATCACGGTCCAGCCGTCGGGCGCCTTGACGGTGAACTGGAAGGTGGCCTTCAGGTCCGGCTGCTCGAAGGAGGCGAACACCCGGCGGGCGTCCGGCACCTCGAACTGCGTGTAGAGATACGCCTGCTGGTCGACCGGATCGACGAACCGGTGCAGACCCTCACCGGTGTTCGTGTACGAACAGTCCGCGACGACCTTCAGCTCGTTCGGCCCCGCGTGCAGGTGCTTCAGCGCGATCCGCGAGTCCCGGAAGACGGCGGCCACGTCCAGCGACTTCCCGTTCAGCACGATCTCGTGGACCGCCGGGGCGACCAGGTCGATGAAGGTCTCCGCGCCGTCCTCGGCGGAGTCGAAGCGCACGGTGGTCACGGACCGGTAGGTGCCGCCCTCCTGCGCCCCGGTGAGATCCAGGTCGATCTCGTACGAGTCAACGGTGAGCAGGCGCGCCCGCGCTTGCGCCTCTTCACGGGTCAGGTTTGTGCCAGGCACCCGGTCATCTCCTCGGTATGTGACGTTTCCGGTCATCCTTCCACGGAGGATGGGCCACCCGCTCGGAGATACCCCGCGCAGCCGACTGCTTACGAGGAGTCATGCGCAGTCACTGCGGAACTCCGAACGCGAGGTCCGAAAGCCGCCGGACGCGGCGTGCGGCGGCGGGGACGCTGGGGCGCATGACCATCACCCACCGGCCGAGACCCATCGACGACACAACGCTCGAAGAGCTCCGCGAACGTGACGACGCCGCCCGCCGTCGTGTGCCGTACACCGACGAGGAGGGCGGCGCGCCGTTGCGCTGCTGTCTGCGTCCCAGTGAGGCGGGGGAGCGGATCGCGCTCGTCTCGTACGCGCCGCTGCGCCGCTGGGCGGCCGAGACCGGGGCCGACCCGGGCGCGTACGACGAGCAGGGCCCGGTCTTCATCCACGCCGAGGACTGCGGGGGGCCGCAGGAACGCGCTGGATACCCGTTCGCCCGCCCCGGCGCGCAGCGCACCGCCCGCCGCTACAGCGCCCGCGGCCGTATCGTCGGGGGACGCGTCCTCGACCTCGGGGACGATCCCGCGGCGGTGATCGAGTCGGCCCTCGCCGAGGCCTTCGCCGACCCCGAGGTCGCCCTCGTCCACATCAGGGCGGCAGAGTTCGGCTGCTTCCACTACGAGGTGCGCAGGCCCTGACCCGCGTACGACGAGAGGGCGGCCGCCCGTCGGCGCCCGCCGTCTCGTCGCACAGAACCCGGCGTCAGGCGCTGAGCTCCTCCGCGACCAGCTCCGCGATCTGCACCGCGTTCAGCGCGGCGCCCTTGCGGAGGTTGTCGTTGGAGAGGAAGAGGGCGAGGCCGTTGTCGACGGTCTCGTCCACACGGATACGGCCCACGTACGAGGCGTCCTTGCCGGCGGCCTGCAGCGGGGTCGGGATCTCGGAGAGCTCGACGCCTTCCGCGTCCTTCAGCAGCTCGTAGGCGCGCTCCACGCTGATCGGACGCTCGAAGCGGGCGTTGACCTGCAGCGAGTGGCCCGAGAAGACCGGGACGCGGACGCAGGTGCCGGAGACCTTGAGCTCGGGGATCTCCAGGATCTTGCGCGACTCGTTGCGGAGCTTCTGCTCCTCGTCGGTCTCGAAGGAGCCGTCGTCGACGAGGTTGCCGGCGAACGGCAGCACGTTGTAGGCGATCGGGCGCTTGTAGACGCCGGGCTCCGGGAACTCCACGGCCTCGCCGTCGTACGCCAGCTGGTCCGCCTTCTCGGCGACCGCGCACGCCTGGGTGCGCAGCTCGGCGACACCGGCCACGCCCGAGCCGGACACGGCCTGGTAGGTGGTGGCGATCATCGCGACCAGGCCCGCCTCCTGGTGCAGCGGCTTCAGCACCGGCATCGCGGCCATCGTCGTGCAGTTCGGGTTGGCGATGATCCCCTTGGGGCGGTCCTTGATCGCGTGGGGGTTGACCTCGGAGACGACGAGCGGGACCTCGGGGTCGCGGCGCCACGCGGAGGAGTTGTCGATCACCACGGCACCCTGCGAGGCGACCTTCTCGGCGAGCGCCTTCGAAGTCGCGCCGCCGGCCGAGAAGAGCACGATGTCCAGGCCGGTGTAGTCGGCCGTGGCGGCGTCCTCGACGGTGATCTCCTGGCCCTGCCAGTCGATCGTGGAGCCCGCCGACCTGGCCGATGCGAACAGCCGGAGTTGGTCGACCGAGCCAAGAGAATTGAACGCAGCCCGCTCGGCGAGGATCTTGCGCATGACCGTGCCGACCTGCCCGGTGGCTCCGACGATTCCGACCTTCACGGGGACTCCTCCGTACGTTCTTGCCAGCTGGGTGGCCTGGTGGGGTGGCCTGGGTGGCTTCCATGATGCGTATGTCCCCGGCCGCCTTGTCCAATCCATTGTCCGAGGTACGGGACGCATGGGGCCCGTCACACGGCGGAGGGCGGGCGCCCCATGGACGCCCGCCCTCGTTCTATGGTGCCGGTCACACCGTTACGGCGTGACCTTCTCGATCACCACGCTGCCGGCGCCCGCGGCCGTGCCGCGCGCGTTCAGCAGCTGCACCTCGCCGAAGAACTGCCGGCCCTCGGGGGCCGCGCTCCCCACCACGATCTCGGCGGCGACCTGCGCCGACGCGCCGTTGGCGAGCTTCACCGACTGGGTCTCGTCGACCTTGACGGTGCCGAGCGAGGACGCGAAGTACACGTCCCGGTAGTTGTACTCGGTGGAGCCGGACGGGACCGCGTAACCGACGACCTTGATCGTGTACGTACCGGCGGCGGGCTTGACGAGGCTGACCGCCTCCTCCGAGTCGCCGTCCGCGGACTGGCCGACCTGCTTGTCGCCCAGCCAGACCTCCAGGTCGAGGTCGGCCGCGGTGTCCGAGACGCCGCCGATGGCGACGTCGAGGCGCTCGACGCCCTCACCGACGGTGACGGTGGTCTCCTGCGTCTCGTGGTTGGCGATCGACGGACGGGTCACCTTCGCCGAGCCGAGCGAGCCGCCCTTCAGCTTGCCGTCGAGGGCGGCGAAGCCGTTGGTGACCTTCCAGTCGACCGCGGCCGGCGTGCCGACCTTGGCCTCGGGGAGGGTCTTCACGGCCGGGTCGAACGCGGCACCGAGAACCGTGACGTCCAGCTTGTACGGGTTGTCCAGCAGGGGCGACGTACGGCGGGACTCGACCTCGATCTCCCAGACGCCCGGCTGCGGGTCGGCGTACGACCGCAGGTCGGGGCGGCAGGTGTTGGTCGGGCTCGCGTAGTTCGGGTAGCAGAAGATCGTCGAGCTGTCCTCGACGCCCACGCCGTACGGGTGGATCGAGATGAAGCGCGTCTGGCTCTTGTCCGCCAGCCCGCCGAGCGCGACCTCGAGGGTCTTGGCGCCCTCGGGAACCGTCACGAAGTACGACTTGTGGCTGTTGCGCTGCACCGAACCGGACGCCGAGAAGGAGTACGCCGGCTTGGCCAGCTCCTGCGAGACGACGACGGTGGCGAGGATCTGCTTGTCCACGCCCTCGCTGCGGACGTCGTCCACCTCGAGGATCGCGCTGTGGACACCCGCGGTGCGGGCCTTCGCGTCGACCTTGACGGTGACCGGCTTGTTCAGCGGCAGCATGACGGAGCCGGAGCCCGGCAGGTGGAAGGTGCCGTCGTTGTACTTCCAGTCCAGCTCGTGCCGGATCGGCCAGGACGGTCCGGTCTTCCGGGTGATGGTGACCTCGTACGACTTCTTCTGGCCGGTCTTGAGGCCGCCCTCGCGGTCGTACAGGCCGGTGCCGAAGCCCGGGGTCTTCAGGAACTGGTCGATCGCGGTGTCGACCGGGGCCTTCACCGCGTACTCGTGGGCGGTGGCGCCGTCCTTGATGGCCTCCCACGCGTCCACGATGTCGATCAGACCGGAGCCCTGCTCGTGCGCCGCCACCCCGCTGATGCGGTTCGCGGTGCTGGTCAGCGCGGTGCGCAGCTTCGCCGGGGTGAGGTCGATCTTCCGCTGCTTCGCGGCGGAGATCAGCAGCGCGCTCGCGCCGGCGGCCTGCGGCGAGGACATCGACGTGCCCTGGAGCATGCCGTAACCGGCGGGCAGCGCGTAGCCGGCCTCCTTCACCGGCGCACCGGGCAGCCAGGTCTGGATGGTGTTGACGGACGCGCCGGGGGCGGTGATGGTCGGGGTGAAGCCGCCGTCCTCACGCGGGCCGCGCGAGGAGAAGGGGAACATGGCGTACGGCTTCTCCACGGCGGAGCCGTAGTTGGCGGCCCAGGTGGCCTTGCCGATCGCGGCGCCGACGGAGATCACCTTGTCGGCCAGACCGGGGTCGCCGATGGTGTTGGTGCCGGGGCCCTCGTTGCCGGCCGAGATGACCAGCTGGACGCCGTACTCGTCGATGAGGCGCGTGTAGAGCTCGGCGCGGGCGTTGTTGCCGTCGTTCAGCGCCGGCAGACCGCCGATGGACATGTTGACGATGTCCACGCCGCGGTTGATCACCAGGTCGGCCATGCCCTCGGTGAGCGCGACGTTGGTGCAGCCGCCGCTCCAGGAGCAGGCGCGCGAGGAGACCAGCTTCGCGCCGGGGGCCGCGCCGTTCATCCTTCCGCCGAACAGGCCGTTGGCGGCGGTGATGCCGGCGACGTGGGTGCCGTGCTCGGACTCGATGATGCCGACGTTGACGAAGTCGGCCTTCTTGCCGACCCAGTCGCCGCCCAGCGGGTCCATCGGGACGTCCTTGCGGATCTCGATCACGAAGGGGATCCGCTCGGCGACCTCGGTCGCCGGGTTGTCCGTGCCGAAGTACCCGATCTGGTAGCCGTCCTTGTACGGCTTCATCGGCTCGTTGTTCGTGAAGTCGCCGTCCTGGTCGGTGTCGACGCGGACCGTGCCGGCGGCCGGGTCGTACAGCAGGCCGAACCGGTCGGTGGTGTCGCCGTCCCGGTTGACGTCGCCCTTCATGTCACCGTTGGCCGTGATCGCCTCGGTGAACCGGCTGAACTGGTACGAGCCGGCCGGAGCCTTCCAGCTGCTGCCGACGGCCGTGAACACCGGGCCGTCGACGGGCGTGATCTGGGCGCGCCAGGTGCCGTCGCCTTCGGTGAGCGGGTCGGTCGCGGTCACCCAGTCGGTGATCTTGCGCTCGCCGGTGGTGGTCTTCTGGAGCGCCGGGTGACCGAGGTCGACACCGGAGTCCATGATGCCGATGGTCACACCGCGGCCGTCGTACTTCGGGTGGTCCTGGACGAAATCCACCGCGCCCGTCTCGAACGACGGGTTGTACGGGTTCTTCGCGGGGGTGTTCATGCCCGGGGCCGGGTAGGTGCCGGCGGTCGGCGTCGTGGCCGCGCCCTTGGCGATGTCGGCCGCGGGCGTCGGGTCGTCCAGCTCGATCTCGTGCTTGAGGTCGATGCCGTGGACGGAGGAGAGCTTGGTGGCCGCCTTGATGGCGGCCTCGGCCTTGGCCGTCGGCAGGGTGGCACGTACGTAGCCGAGCTTGTCGTACGTCCTGCCGACCGAGGCGCCCTGGACGGCGTCCAGCTGAGCGGCGACCTGCTCGGTCTGGCCGGGCGCGGTGGCGACCATCAGTGTGACGGTCTTCTCGCCCTTGGCCTCGGCCTCGGCGAGCAGTTCCGCGTCGGTGGCGCCGAGCTTGTCGGCGGGCGAGGCGGTTTTGACCGGTGCGGAGCCGGCCGGGTCGTCGGCGGAAGCTGCCGAGAACGCGGGCGCGGCGCCGGTGGCGACCAGTGCGGCCACCACGGAGGCAGCCGCCGCCACTCGGGCCACGCGTCTCGGCCCGGATATGGAGCTCTGGGACTCGGAGGTCATCAGCATCCCTGTTATGTGAAATCGGGTCCGGATTTCGGTGCCGGATGACCGCTCACCCTGTCGTAAGTGACAGGGGTTTGTGGAGAGTTGCCGGAGGCGGGATGTGGCCATGGCGCACATCCGCCATTGGCGGGGCACGCATGGCGGGGACAGAAGGTTCGATAACCGGCATTCCGGCGGCCGGGATCGTTTAACGTCTGACGATTTGAGCCCTGGACGATATCGGGCCTTTAATCTCGCCGCATGAGCCAGGAGTTGAGGGTGGCGGCCTACGCCGTGTGCGTACGGGACGGGCAGATCCTGCTCGCCCGCTGGGTGGCGCGCGACGGTACGAAGCGATGGACGCTGCCCGGCGGCGGGATGGACCACGGCGAGGACCCGCTCGACACGGTCGTCCGCGAAGTCGCCGAGGAGACCGGCTACGAGGCCGAGATGACCGCGCTGCTCGGGCTCGACTCGATGCGGGTGCGACGTCCGCGCAGAGGCAGGGTCGGCGCCGGCTCCGACTTCCACAGCCTGCGCATCGTCTACGAGGGACAGATCACCGGCGGCGAGCTGCGCCCCGAGGCGGACGGCTCCACCGACCTCGCCGCCTGGCACGCGCTGGACGCCGTCCCGGGCCTCGAACGGGTCGCGCTCGTCGACATCGGCCTGGACCTGTGGCGCGAACGGCCCGCCGTGGGCCGGGTGAACGGACACCATCCGGATCACCCTTCGGTGAACGGCTGAAACGCGCCCAACCCGTCATGTGCCGGGCAACGCGCACTGCCCCGGCGGAGTCCTGCTGGTCGAGCCCACATGTAGTCGCTCGCTGACAGGAGAGTTCGTATGACAGTGCGCAAGGTCCGGACGGCCCTGACCGGAGCGGTGGTGGCGGCCGCAGTCGCCGCCACCGCCTTCGCCGCCCCCGCGACGGCGGCGGCAGAGCCGAGAACCGGCGGCGGTCATGACGGCACCCGCGCCGCGGTCGAGGCGGCCGTGCGTGCCGGAGTGCCGGGTGTCGTGGCCCGGGCCCAGGACCCGCGCGGCACCTGGGACGGCACCACCGGCCTCGGCAACACCGCCACCGGTCGCGAGCGGCTCCCACAGGACCGCTTCCGCGTCGGCTCCATCACCAAGACGTTCGTCGCCACCGTCCTGCTGCAACTGGAGGCCGAGGGCAGACTGAACCTCGACGACACCGTCGAGAAGTGGCTGCCCGGCGTCGTCCGCGGCAACGGTCATGACGGGCGGAAGATCACCGTACGGCAGCTCCTCAATCACACCAGTGGGATCTACAGCTACACCGGCGACCCCGGCTTCGGGGCGAAGGTCTTCGGGCCCGGCTTCTTCGAGCACCGCTACGACACCTGGAAGGACCGCGAGCTCGTCGCCGTCGCCATGACGCACAAGCCGGAGTTCGCGCCCGGCACCGGCTGGAGCTACTCCAACACCAACTACGTCCTCGCCGGGATGGTGATCGGGAAGGTGACGGGCCGGCCGTACGGGCAGGAGGTCGAGCGCCGTATCCTCCGCCCGCTCAAACTGCACGCGACCAGCGTGCCCGGCACCGCCGCCACGATGCCGCGGCCCAGCGGCCGTGCGTACTCGAAACTCTCCGACGACCCGGCCGCGGACACGGTCCACGACGTCACCGAGCTGAACCCGTCGATCGCGGGCGCCGCGGGCGAGATGATCTCCAGCACCTCGGACCTTCAGCGCTTCTACCGTGCCCTGCTGGGCGGAAAGCTCCTGCCCGCACCGCAGTTGAAGGAGATGACGAACACCGTGCCGCTGTCGCCGGAGGCTCCCCAGTACGGATACGGGCTCGGTCTGATGCGCACCGAGCTGTCCTGCGGCAAGGAGGTCTGGGGCCATGGCGGCGGCATCCACGGCTCCACGTCCGAGGCGGTCACCACCCGGGACGCCCGTCACTCCCTCGCACTGAACTTCAACGCCGACTGGACGGGGGACCCGGCGGCGGTGATCGAGGCCGAATTCTGCTGAGGGTGCGCGATTCCGCCGGCGGTGCGCGATTCTGCCGGCGGTTCGCGATCAGCGGGGCAGCACGACCACATAGGCGGCGGGATCCCGTTCCGGCGCTGCCATCAGGGCCGTACGGATCACCGTCGCCTGCTGGACGGGGGCGTCCCGCAGCTTCTTCGGGGTGATGTGGACGACCGTGATGCCGAGCCGCTCCAGATGCTCGCGCTTGAGGCTGGACTCGGTCCACTCCACGTCCTGGGCCGTCCCGTCGTCATCGGGGCGGCCCAGGCGCGGCGCGCGGATGTCGAGTTCGACGGCGACGGACTGCTCGGGCCAGTACGCGTCGACCCCGCCGAGGTGGGGGCCGCCGGGGAGGCGCAGATTCACGTTCCACAGCGGTTCGGGCAGCCCGTACATACGGATCAGGTCGTACAGCCGGTCCTCGGCCAGGGCCCGCCCCTCGGCGAGCAGCGAGTCCACGCCGTGCACCACGTGGGGCCGGGACAGGAGCCGTGCACGGTTCAACTCCCTGACGACGGCGGTCGGTTCGCAGTGCCCGCCGCGGACGGCCTCGGTGAGCAGCCGGCGTACGGCCCCCGCGTCGGTGAGCCGCGCGACGGCGTCCGCGAGCGCGCGGGCCACCGGGGCGACGGGCAGCCCCGTCACGTCCAGCGGGCTGGGCGGCGTGTGCGTCCGGATCAGCCGGGCGCAGCCCGCCGACCGCAGCCGCCGGGTGCGCGGCACCAGCACGTCGATCCGGTCGAGCGACAGCAGCGGCGGTGCCGAGGCGAACCCGTGCAGAGCGAGGGCGGCGAGCCCGGTGATCATGGCCTCACCCGTGACGCCGGGCCGGTCCGCGTACAGCAGCACGGCGTGCAGCCGCTCCTCGCTGGTCGGCGGCCCGGGGTGCAGTACGTACACGCCCGGCAGCACCTGCTGCCACGGGCCGCCGGGCCTGCACTGCTCGGCGGCCTTGCCTGCCGGGACGCCGTGCTCGTGCAGCTGCGCGGCGGTCAGGACGCGGCTGCGTGCGTCGGAGAGGTGGCTCAAGGGGCGGGGGGAGAGCGGGGTGTTGTGGTTCATGACCCGCCAATTCCCGCGCGCCCGGCGGCTCCTAACCGCTGTTACACACCCGTCGACAATTCCGGACAACACCGTCCTAAAGTACGGACGTTCGACTGCCGATCAGCCACGCCGCCCCTGGCCCGCTTCTGAGCCCCAGTTCGGGAAGGGGCGGGGCGGGGAGAAGGCCCGCCGCAGGCGCCCCCCGTCAGGTACCCGCCCCCGTCAGGTACCCGCCCCTCAGGTACCCGCCCCCGTCAGGCCCGCGACGCGTCGCGGGCCTGGGCGCGCAGCGATCGGGCGAGGTCGTCGCGGGACTCGAGAACGAGGCGGCGAAGAGCAGGCGGGGCCGTGGGGTGGCCGGCCAGCCAGGCGTCGGTCGCCGCGAGCGTGGACTCGTCGTCCTGCAGCCCGGGGAACAGCCCCTGCACCACGTCCATCCCGATCTGGATGGACCGTTCGGCCCACACCCGCTCGATCGCCTCGAAGTACTTCTCCGCGTACGGCGCGATCAGCTCCCGCTGAGACGCCTGCACGAACCCCGAGATCGTCGCCGTCACCAGCGCGTTGGAGAGCGCGTCGGACTCCACGACCTGCGCCCACGCCTGGTCCTTGACCGCCGCCGACGGGCGGGCGGCCAGGCACCGCACCTGGTAGCGCTTGCCGGACGCGGTGTCGTCCCGCGCCAGTTCGGCGCCGATCACCGTCTCGTCCGCGACCCCGTGCGAGGCGAGCGGCTCCAGGAAGGCCCAGCGCAGCTCCTGGTCCACATCCAGCCCGTCGATCTTCGCCGTACCGTCCAGCAGCCCCTGCAGCAGCTGCAAATCCGCGTCGGTCGTCGCCGCCGTCGCGAAGAACCGCGCCCACGTCAGCTGATGCTGGCTCCCGGGCTCCGCCTGCCGCAGCTCCCGCAGCGCGCACCGGGACAGGAGCAGCCCGCCCTCCTCGCGCCACTCGGGCGCCGCGTAGTGCACGAGCGCCGTACGCGCCCACGCGTGCACCATCTGCAGCACACCGATGTCCGACTCACGCCCCGCGAAGTCCAGGACCAGTGCCACGAAGTCCCGCGCCGGCATGAGCGCGTCCCGCGTCAGGTTCCACAGCGCCGACCAGCACAGCGCCCGCGCGAGCGGGTCCGTGACGGAACCCAGATGCGACCGCAGCGTCTCCAGCGAGCTCTCGTCGAAGCGGATCTTGCAGTAGGTCAGGTCGTCGTCGTTCACGAGCACCAGCGCCGGCTTCTCCGCGCCCGCCAGCTCCTCGACCACCGTCCGTGCCCCGACGACGTCCACCTCGGCGCGCGCGTACCGCACCAGATCCGTGCCCTCGTGCCGGTACAGCCCGACCGCGACCCGGTGCGGCCGCAGGTGCTCGCCGTCCTGGACGACCGCCAGCTCGGTGATCCGGCCGCCCGCGTCGTACGTGACGACAGGGGTCAGCGCGTTGACGCCCGCCGTCTCCAGCCACGACCGCGACCACGCCGTCATGTCCCGCCCGGACGTCTCCTCCAGTACGGACAGCAGGTCGCCGAGCCGCGTGTTCCCGTACGCGTGCCGCTTGAAGTAGCGCCGCGCGCCCTCCAGGAACGCGTCCCGTCCCGCGTACGCGACGAGCTGCTTCAGCACCGACGCGCCCTTGGCGTACGTGATCCCGTCGAAGTTGAGCTTGGCGTCCTCCAGGTCACGGATGTCGGCCGTGACCGGGTGCGTGGACGGCAGCTGGTCCGCGCGGTACGCCCAGGACTTGCGGTTGTTCGCGAAGGTCACCCACCCGTCGCGGAAGCGGGTCGCCTCCACCATCGAGAAGGACCCCATGAAGTCCGCGAAGGACTCCTTCAGCCACAGGTCGTCCCACCACTGCATGGTGACCAGGTCGCCGAACCACATGTGCGCCATCTCGTGCAGGATGACGTTCGCCCGCCGCTCGTACGACGCCTGCGTCACCTTCCCCCGGAAGACGAACTCCTCCCGGAAGGTCACGCACCCCGGGTTCTCCATGGCGCCGATGTTGTACTCGGGCACGAAGGCCTGGTCGTACTTCCCGAAGGGATAGGGGAAGTCGAAGTGGTCGTGGAAGAAGTCCAGGCCCTGCTTGGTGACCAGGAAGATGTCGTCCGCGTCGAAGTGCTTGGCCAGGCCCTTGCGGCACATCGCGCCGAGCGGGATCTCCAGCGTCGTGCCGTCGTCGAACGTGCGCGTGTAGAGATCGGTCTCGTGGTGGTACGGCCCGGCGACGACGGCGGTGATGTACGTCGAGATGGGCTTCGTCTGCGCGAAACGCCACGTCTCCCCGTCCCGCGGCTCCTCGGCCCCGTTGCTCCAGACCGTCCAGCCATCGGGCGCGGCCACCTCGAAGCGGAAGGGAGCCTTGAGGTCCGGCTGCTCGAAGTTCGCGAAGACGCGGCGCGCGTCGGCCGGCTCGTACTGCGTATAGACGTAGACCTCGCCGTCCTCCGGGTCTTCGAACCGGTGGAGGCCCTCACCGGTCCGGCTGTACGCGCACTGCGCGTCGACGACCAGGACGTTCTCGGCGCGGAGTGCGGGGAGCGCGATCCGGGAGCCGTCGAAGACGGCGGCCGGGTCCAGCTCCTCCCCGTTGAGCGTGACGGCGGACACGGACGGGGCGACCAGATCGGCGAAGGTGGCGGCGCCCGGCTCGGTCGCGCGGAAGCGGATCGTCGTCACCGAGCGGAACGTCCGCGGCTCCGGACCGCCCTCCCCGATCGCGGACCGCAGATCGAGGAAGACCTCGTACCCGTCGACGGCCAGCAGTGCGGCCCGCTCGCGGGCCTCGTCGCGGGACAGATTCTCTCCGGGCACGGCCACTCCTTTGTGTCTCGTTCGAACAGCACCGATCCTCGCACGCGCCGCTGACCGGGGACATCGGGGAATGCCCACGGGGGAATGCCCACGGGGACCGGCGGCGTTTGCTCCTGGAGGTGCGCATCCCACACGAGGAGTGAAATGTCCGAGAACAGGACCCCCGCCGACTTCTGGTTCGACCCCCTGTGCCCCTGGGCCTGGATGACTTCCCGCTGGATGCTCGAGGTGGAGAAGGTCCGCCCGGTGGACGTGCGCTGGCACGTCATGAGTCTGGCAGTGCTCAACGAGGACAGGCTGGACGAGCTGCCCGAGCAGTACCGCGAGCTCCTCAAGACGGCCTGGGGCCCGGTCCGTGTCGTCACCGCCGCCCAGCAGAAGCACGGCGACGACGTCGTCGGCCCCCTCTACACGGAGCTCGGCACCCGTATCCACAACGAGGGCCGCGGAGCGACCCCCGAGGTGATCCTGGAAGCCCTCGACGCGGTGGGCCTCCCGGCCGAGCTCGCGGACTACGCCGACTCGGACGCGTACGACGTCGAGCTGCGCGCCTCCCACAAGGAGGGCATCTCCAAGGTCGGCCAGGACGTCGGCACGCCGGTTATCGCGGTGCCGGGCGCGGACGGTGAGCAGATCGCCTTCTTCGGCCCGGTCGTCACCCCGGCGCCCAAGGGCGAGGAGGCGGCGAAGCTGTGGGACGGCACGCTGCTGGTGGCGTCGGTCCCGGGCTTCTACGAGATCAAGCGGACGCGTACGGCGGGTCCCGACTTCTCCAACCTCTGATCCAGCTTCTGATCCGGCCTCTGAGCGTCATATGGGGGAAGGGCCCCCGCGAGTCATGTCCTCGCGGGGGCCCTTCCTCACTCCGCCTGCAGGTGAAGGTTGAGAAGACGATCACGAGCAGGACGACTGTGCGGCCCCGGTTCCGTCACGGGGCGATGAGCGGGGTGCGCTCCTTGGCCTCGGCGTAACGCTTCGCCACGTCCTGCCAGTTGACGACCTGCCACATGGCCTCGATGAAGTCCACCTTCTGGTTCTTGTACTGAAGGTAGAAGGCGTGCTCCCAGGCGTCGAAGACCAGGATCGGCACGGACCCCTGGCCGACATTGCCCTGATGGTCGTACACCTGCTCGACGATGAGCCGCCCGCTGACCGGCTCGTACGCGAGGACGCCCCAGCCCGAGCCCTGGGTGGTCGCGGCGGCCTTGGAGAGCTGGGTCCTGAACTTCTCGAAGGAGCCGAACGACTCGGCGATCGCGTCCGCGAGCTCGCCCACACCGTCCACGGCCAGTGGCTCGCCGCCGCCGTCACCGGTCATGTTGTGCCAGTAGATGCTGTGCAGGATGTGCCCGGAGAGATGGAACGCGAGGCTCTTCTCCAGCCCGTTGATCGCCCCCCACTGCTCCTTGTCGCGGGCCTCCGCCAGCTGCTCCAGCGTGTCGTTGGCGCCCTTGACGTAGGCGGCGTGGTGCTTGTCGTGGTGCAGCTCGATGATCTGCGGGTTGATGACGGGTTCGAGCGCCGCGTAGTCGTACGGAAGTTCAGGAAGCGTGTAAATGGCCATGTCCGAGCCCTCCGACTGCTTATTGCAAGTTATTCGCAAGTGCAGGCTAACAGCAAGAGGGGCCGAAGATGATCAGCCGCTCAGTTCAGGCAGTGCAGCAGCGGCTCGCCCCGGAACCAGCGCCCCGCCTCCGCCGCCGCGATACGCGCCGCCTTGTGCGCGACCTCGCGGCTCGCCCCGGCCAGATGCGGGGTCAGCACCAGCCCGGGCGTACGGAACAGCCGCGATCCGGCGGACAGCGGCTCCTGCTCGTACGTGTCCAGCGCCGCGGCCGCCAGCTGCCCGCTGTCGAGGGCGTCGCACAGGGCTTCCGTGTCGACGAGCCCGCCACGCGCCGCGTTCACGAGAACCGCGCCGTGTGGCAGCAGTGCCAGCTCGCGGGCGCCGATCATGCCGAGGGTCTCCGGCGTGAGGCGGGCGTGCAGCGTGACGATCCTCGACCGGGACAGCAGCGCGTCCAGCGACGCGGTCCGCATGCCGTGCACATCGCCGCGTACGTACGGGTCGTACACCTCGACCTCCGCGCCGAAGGCCGTCAGCACCCGGGCGACCCGGCTGCCGACCGCCCCGTACCCGATCAGGCCGACCGGGGCGTCCTCCAGCTCGGGCCCCACGCCGTCGTACGTGTACTGCCCGCCGTCCCATCTTCCTTCCACGGCGAGGGAGTTGTGGGCCTGCGGGATTCCGCGCAGGGCGGCCAGCAGCAGCCCGACCGTGAACTCCGCGGTCGCCGCGGTCGTGCGCCCCGGCGCGAAACACACACGTACGCCCCGCGCCCGCGCCGCCTGCGCGTTCACATTGACCGGCCCGCCCCGGCACACGGCGATCATCCTCAGCGCGGGCGCCGCGGCCAGCACGCGCTCCGTGAAGGGCGCCATCTGCGTCACGCACACCTCGGAGCCGGCCGCGCCGAGCGCCTCGATCAGCGCGTCCTCCGCGTCGCTCGCCTCGTCCACCTCGGCGACCCTGCCGCAGGGCACCCGTGGCCACGGCAGCTCCAGCTCCGCGAGCTCGATCGGGCCTTCGATCTCGTGGCGCAGGGCCTCGCCGATCAGGGAGTTGAGCACGAAGCCGTCGCCCGCGGCGAGGATGCGGATGGGACTCATGGCGGGGACGGTAACAGCGGCAGGTCCGGACCTTGCACCGCCAGAAAGAGGGAATCACCGCCGGAAAGAAGGAATCGCGGACGACCACCCCGGCAGCCCGCCCCTCCCCGGACGCGGAGGACCCCCGGGCCGTGGTGGCCCGGGGGTCCGGGAGAGTGGGGTGGCCCGGCGCGCCGCGCCGGCCGAGGGTCAGTCGTTCGAGTGCACGGCCTCCGGCTTCGCGCCCGCCCGCTGCCGGATCGCCCCGATCACCGCCAGCGCCAGCGTCAGCCCGCCCGTGAAGTACAGCTGCAGACGGGTGTCCGGCTCGCGCGCCATCAGCACGAACACGGCCGCCATGCCGGCGAGCGCCACCCAGGTCAGATACGGGTACGCCCACATCTTCACTACCAGCGTCTCCGGCGCCTCGCGCTCCGTCCTGCGGCGCAGCAGCAGCTGCGAGACGGCGATGAAGATCCAGACGACCAGGATGATCGCGCCGATCATGTTGAGCAGCCAGATGAAGACGTCGTTGGGCCGCCAGTAGCTCAGCATCACGCACACGAACCCGAAGACGCACGACGTCAGCACCGCAACCCGCGGCACCCCGCCCGAGATCCTGCCGAGCACCTTCGGGCCCTGGCCGCGGGCGACCAGTGAGCGGGCCATGCGCGAGGCGCCGTAGACGTTCGCGTTCATCGCGGAGAGGAGGGCGACCAGCACGACCACGTTCATGATCTGGCCCGCGGCGGGGATGCCCAGGTGGTCGAGCGCCGCGACGTACGGGCCCTTCTCGACGACCGCCTTGTCGTCCCAGGGGACCAGCGTGACGATGACCGCCATCGAGCCGACGTAGAAGATGGCGATGCGCCACATCGCCGTACGCACGGCCTTCGCCACGCCCTTCACGGGGTGCTCGGACTCGGCCGCAGCGATGGTGACGGTCTCGAGCCCGCCGTAGGCGAAGACGGAGGCGAGCAGTCCGACGACGAGGCCCTCCGTGCCGTGGGGCATGAAGCCGCCCTCACCGGTGAGGTTCGCGGTACCGGGCGCGTCCGTGCCGGGCAGGACTCCGAGGATCGCGAGGACGCCCAGCCCCAGGAACAGCACGATCGCGCCGACCTTCAGAGCGGCGAACCAGAACTCGAACTCGCCGAAGTTCTTCACGGCCGCAAGGTTCGTCCCGCAGAACACCAGCATGAAGAGGGCCACCCACGCCCACTCCGGCGTTCCCGGCAGCCAGCCGGTGACGATCTTCGCGGCGCCGATCCCCTCCAGGCCGACGGCCACGCAGAGCAGGAACCAGAACGCCCACCCCGCGGTGAACCCGGCCCAGGGCCCGATGGCCCGCTCGGCGTGGACCGAGAAGGAGCCGGATGCGGGATTCGCGGCCGACATCTCGCCGAGCATGCGCATCACGAGCATGACGAGCAGACCGGATATCGCATAGGCGATCACGATCGACGGTCCGGCGGCGGCGATACCGGCTCCTGAGCCGACGAAGAGGCCGGCTCCGATCACACCGCCGAGGGCGATCATCGACAGATGGCGCTGCTTGAGGCCGTGCGCGAGCGCTTCCGAGACGACTGTGGTGTCGTCGACGGGCGCGGGCGCCGAGGTCCGAGACATGGGCATGCCCTGTTCATGAGCGGATAAGGAAAGTGCCCCACAGTCTGGGCCCCACCCCGCTCACAGGGCTTCGATGACCGCTATACGGACAAGATGCTCACACAATGTGAAGAGTCAGGAACGATTTGCCCGCGCGCCACGCCACTCCCGTACGCCCGCCACGACCAGCACCACAGCCGTCGCCGCCGCCGACCAGAGCACCTGCGGCCGCGCGTCGGCGTCGCCCAGCATCAGCACCACCACGGCCGCCATCCCGGCCAGTGCCACCCAGGTCAGCCACGGGAAGCCCCACATCTTCAGGACCAGCTTCTCCGGGGCCTCGCGCTCGATGCGCCGCCGCAGCCGCAGCTGCGACACCGCGATCAGGGCCCAGACGAACAGCAGCACCGCGCCGACCGCGTTGAGCATGTAGAGGAAGACGGAGTCCGGCCACTTCAGATTGAGCAGTACGGAGACGAAGCCGAAGGCGACCGAGGCGAACACGGCCCGCCGTGGCACCCCGCCGCGCGACACGGCGAGCAGGCCCGCGGGCGCCTCGCCGCGCTCGGCGAGCGAGAAGACCATCCGCGACGAGCCGTACAGATTGGCGTTGAGGGCGGACAGCAGCGCCACGAACACCACGATGTTCATGATCTGCCCGGCGCCCGGCACACCGATCGCGTCGAGGACGGCGACGTACGGGCTCTGACCCGGCTTCATCGCGGTCCACGGCAGCACGGTCACGATGACCAGCATCGAGCCGACATAGAAGAAGAGGATGCGCCACACCGCGCTGCGCACGGCACGCCCGACCGCGCGGGCCGGGTCCTCGGACTCGGCTGCCGCGATCGTGACGACTTCCAGGCCGCCGAAGGCGAAGACGACGGCGAGGACTCCGGAGACGACGCCCTCCCAGCCATGGGGCAGGAACCCGCCCTGCCCGGTCAGATTCGTGAGACCGACCGGGTCCGTGTCGGGGAGTACGCCGAAGATCGCCAGGGTGCCCAGCAGCAGGAACAGGACGATCGCGCCGACCTTCAGCGCGGCGAACCAGAACTCGAACTCGCCGAAGTTCTTCACGGCCGCGAGATTGGCGGCGGTGCTGTGTTCAACCGGGGGACACCCCCGGACCCCCGCCCACCATGAAGATCAGCACCCAGGTCCACTGCGGGACGCCCGGCATCCAGCCGTTCGCGATGGTCGCCGCGCCCGTAGCCTCCACGGCGAGCACGACCACCAGCAGGAACCAGTACAGCCACCCGACACTGAACCCGGCCCAGCGGCCGAGCGCCCGCTCCGCGTGCACCGAGAAGGCTCCGGACGCGGGCATCGCCGCGGACATCTCGCCGAGCATCCGCATCACGAGCATCGCCAGCGCGCCCGCCAGCAGATACGACACGACGATCCCGGGTCCGGCGACCGCGATCCCGGCGCCCGAGCCGACGAAGAGACCGGCGCCGATCACCCCGCCGAGGCCGAGCATCGTCAGGTGACGCTGCTTCAGCCCGTGCGAGAGAGGCTCGGCCTCCGTGGCCAACGGGCTGGGCGGTGCGTCGTGCATGGTGCTCGTCACTCTCGGGGATTTGGCAAGAACCTACAGTCTCCCCAAGCCCGGCACCGATCACCAAAACGGGCTCCCTGGCCCACCACCTCAGTGACGAGCATCACGCGCCCCGGACGCTTGTCGAGGAGGTTTTGTTCGAACTCCACCAAGCCGCCGACCGGCCCTTTGTCATCGACTGATGGTGATCGCTCGTTCACTCCTGGGCTAACGTCGCCATGTCCATACCGACTTCAGGAGACCCGATGAGCACTGCCGCCGCCCCCGTCCGATCCGGAGCGGTCCTCGCCGACCTGCTGCCCGCCTCCCGTACGAAGTCCGCAGTGGACGCGGCCCTCGTCGTCGGCGGTGCCGCGCTCACCGGCATCGCGGCCCAGCTCGCCGTCCCGGTCCCCGGCTCCCCGGTGCCGGTCACGGGCCAGACCTTCGCCGCCCTCCTCGTCGGCACCGCGCTCGGCGCCCGCCGCGGCTTCCTCTCGCTCGCGCTGTACGCGCTGGCCGGCATGGCCGGTCTGCCGTGGTTCGCCGAGGCCTCGTCCGGGTACGCGATGCCGTCCTTCGGCTACATCCTCGGCATGCTGCTCGCCGCCACGGTGGTCGGCGCGCTCGCCCGTCGCGGCGCGGACCGCTCCGTCCTGCGCACCGCCGGCAGCATGGTGCTGGGCTCCGCGATCATCTACGCGGTCGGCGTGCCGTACCTGGCCCTCGCCACCGGGATGACGCTTTCCGACGCCGTGGCCGTGGGCCTCGTCCCGTTCCTGATCGGTGATGCGCTCAAGGCCGCGCTGGCGATGGGCGTGCTGCCGGGCGCCTGGAAGCTGCTCGGCCGCCGCGGCTGATCCCCCCGTACCGAGGGGCCCGTACCAAGGGCGAAGCCCCGTCCCGCGAGATGCGGGACGGGGCTTCGTCGTAGGTGACTGCGGCGCGTCGGGCCTCAGGCCTTGACGGCGGCCTTGCGCTTGCGGTCGAGCACGAAGCCGATGACCAGCACGACGGCCGCGACCAGCAGTGACAGCAGCACGACCTCGCGGTTCTCGTCGTCGTAGAGCATGTAGCCGAGCACGAAGACGATCATCGCGGCGGTCGCCCAGGTCAGGTACGGGAAGAGCCACATCTTCACCGTCACCTTCTCCGGGACCTCGCGCATCAGAATCCCGCGCATCCGCAGCTGGGTGAAGCAGATCACCAGCCAGACGAACAGGGCGACGGCACCGGACGAGTTCAGCAGGAACAGGAAGACCGTGTCCTTGAACGCGTAGTTGAAGTAGACGGCGATGAAGCCGAAGACCACGGAGCCCAGGATCGCCCACATCGGCACGCCCTTGGCGTTGACCTTGGCGAAGGCCTTGGGGGCGTCACCGCGCTCGCCCAGCGAGAACGCCATGCGCGAGGCGGTGTACAGGCCGGAGTTCAGGCAGGACAGCACGGCCGTCAGGACGATGACGTTCATGATCTGGCCGGCGGCCGGGATGCCGATGGAGTCCAGGGCCGCGACGTACGAGCCCTTCTCGACGATCGACTTGTCGTTCCACGGCAGCAGCGTCAGGACCACGAAGATCGAGCCCAGGTAGAAGACGCCGATCCGCCAGATCACGCTGTTGGTGGCCTTGGTGACCGCGCGGCGCGGGTCCTCGGACTCACCGGCGGCCAGGGTGACGATCTCGCTGCCCATGAAGGAGAAGACGACCATCAGCACACCGGTGAGGATGGCGCCCGCGCCGTTGGGCAGGAAGCCCCCGGCGTCGGTCAGGTGCGCGAAGCCCGCACCCGGGTTGTCGGAGCCCGGCAGCACGCCGAACACGGCCAGCAGACCGATGATCACGAAGCCGCCGATGGCGACGACCTTGATGCCGGCGAACCAGAACTCGAACTCGCCGTACGACGACACCGACGCGAGGTTGGTGGCCGTCAGCACGACCATCACGATCAGCGCCCACGCCCACTGCGGCACGGCCGGGACCCAGCCCTCGAGGATCACCGCACCCGCGGTCGCCTCGACCGCCAGCACCACGACCCAGAAGAACCAGTACAGCCAGCCGATGGAGAAGCCCGCCCAGCGGCCGAGCGCACGGTCGGCGTACGCCGAGAAGGAGCCCGAGTTCGGGCTCGCGGCGGCCATCTCGCCGAGCATCCGCATCACGAAGACGACGAGTGCGCCCACGAGGAGGTACGACACGAGGATGGCGGGGCCGGCCGCAGCGATGCCACCGGAGGACCCGACGAACAGGCCTGCTCCGATCACGCCGCCGATGGCGATCATGGAAAGATGGCGGTTCTTCAGTCCGGCCTTGAGACCGTCCGAAGGCTGGGGAATACCGGGTTCTCCGGTGCTTTCGCCTGCCTTCGTAAGGGTCGACTGCGAGGTCATGGACGATTCCTTACGTGTGCGGATCGCTCAGGTTGCGAGCCCGTGCATTCAAACGGGTGACTCGCCGGTACGGAAGAGCTGATTCCGATTCGTGATAAAGGGCACTTTCGTCCCCACTGGCCCGGGACGTCCGCCAGGCCTGGTGACAGGGCGGCCGGGCGCGACCCCGCTGATCGCTACCCGGTCCGCCGCGTGCCACACTCGGACCATGCGCGTGTACCTCGGCTCCGACCATGCCGGCTTCGAACTCAAGAACCACCTCGTCGAGTGGCTCACGGCCCATGGCCACGAGCCCGTCGACTGCGGCCCCCACATCTACGACGCCCAGGACGACTACCCGCCGTTCTGCCTGCGTGCCGCCGAGCGGACGGCCGCGGACCCGGACAGCCTGGGCATCGTCATCGGAGGCTCCGGCAACGGCGAGCAGATCGCCGCGAACAAGGTCAAGGGCGTGCGCGCGGCGCTCGCCTGGAGCGTCCAGACGGCGGCGCTCGGCCGGGAGCACAACAACGCCAACGTCGTGGCCGTCGGCGCCCGGATGCACACCACCGACGAGGCGACGACCTTCGTCGAGGTCTTCCTGAAGACGCCCTACTCGGGTGAGGAGCGTCACACCCGCCGCATCGAGATGCTGTCGGCGTACGAGACCACCGGCGAGCTCCCTCCGATCCCGGCCCACCACCCGCAGGAGCCGACCGCCTGATGCCCGAGGGGCACACGATCCACCGACTGGCCGCCGACTACCGGGAACGGTTCGGCGGCCGGTCCGTGCGGGTGACGAGCCCGCAGGGCAAGTTCGCCGACTCCGCGGCGCTGCTCGACGGCACGGTGCTGGAGCGCACCGAGGCCCACGGCAAGCACCTCTTCCTCGGCTTCGGCGGCGAGGAATGGATCCACATCCACCTCGGCCTGTTCGGCAAGGTGAACTTCGGCGACGCCCCGGCGCCCCCGCCCACCGAGACCGTACGGCTGAGGCTCGCGAACCCCGACAGCTATGTCGACCTGCGCGGCCCCACCACTTGTGCCCTGATCACGGACCCCGAGAAGCGCGCGATACACGAGCGCCTCGGCCCGGACCCGCTCCGCCCGGACGACGGCCCCGACCGCGCCTGGTCCAGGGTCTCCGCCTCCCGTACGACCGTCGCGGCGCTGCTCATGGACCAGAAAGTCGTCGCGGGCGTCGGCAACGTCTACCGCGCCGAAGTCCTCTTCCGCCATGGCATCGACCCGTACCGCGCGGGGAAGGACCTCACCGAGCGCGAGTGGCACGCCATCTGGGCGGACCTGGTCGCGCTCATGCGTGAAGGCGTACGCAACAACCGCATCGACACAGTCCGCCCCGAGCACACCCCCGAGGCCATGGGCCGACCGCCGCGCGTCGACGACCACGGCGGCGAGGTCTACGTCTACCGCCGGGCCGCTCAGCCCTGCCACATCTGTGGCGGCGAGATCCGCACCGCCGATCTCGCCGCCCGCAATCTCTTCTGGTGCCCGTCCTGCCAGAAATCCAGCCCCGCCGGCGTTTGAGTCGCGGGGTCCCGGACAGCGCCCCAGCTCGGGAAGGGGCGGGGCAGGGCGGGGCGAGGCATTGTCCGATATGTGGCTCCGCCGCGTGGGCCCGCCGCAGGCGCCCCACCCACTCCCGGCACTAGAACCCGTGCGGCAGCCACGGCGCGACGTCCGAGCCGAAGGCGAGCGACGCCTCCGCCAGCGCGCCGCCGCGCAGTTCGCGCACCCGCCCCGCCCCGGCCAGGGACGACAGCGTCACCCCGCCCAGGTAGGCCGAGCCCAACTCCCTTACGGACAGCGCCAGATCCGCCGCGTCCCCGGTGCGCTCGCAGGACGCGCCCTTCGCGTCACCGGTGAGCCGCCAGCGCCCCTCGTTCCAGGGGCAGAACGCGTCCTCGACCTCGAACACCACATCCACCGGCGCCTGGTAGGTCCGCGCCGCCAGAGCCGCGCCCACGTCCACCAGCCGTACGTACATCGAGTCCCGCACGAGAACACCGCACCGCCGGATGTCGGTGACCAGCTGCAGCAGCGGGTCGTCCACCGGCCGCATCCGCGCGCTGACCGTCGACGTCAGATCGATGTCGAAGAGGAAGCGCCACAGCGCCGCGTACGCCGCCGGGTCCAGCGCGTCGATGTGCCGCAGCATGATCGAGCCGTGCGCTCCCGACGCCTGCCACTCCGGCTTGTTGTGGAAGCGGACGTACCCCACCACTTCGCCGTTCCGCTCGGCGAGCACGCACTGCATCGGCGAACCGCCCTCCCGCTCGCCCGGGGGGTCGAGCAGAGGCAGCCGATCCCAGCCGGGCGTCCGGGCGAGCATCCCGGGCCGTGAGCCGATCGTGCGCAGATACACGGCCTCGCACGCCTCGGCCGCCTCCGCGACGGGAACGAACCGCAGCCGTACGTCGTCCGTCCCCGGCGGCGCGGCGATCCGCACCCGGGACGTGTCGATCTCAAAATTCAGCTGCTGCGTCCCGACGCCGTACCCGAACCGCCCGTAGATCGCCGGCTCGGACGCCGTCAGCACGGCGAGTGGCTCGCCCCGTCCCCGTACGTCATCCAGCTGGCGCCGCATCATGGAGGTCAGCACTCCGCGCCGGCGGTGCGTCGCCGCCACGCTCACCATCGTCACCCCGGCAGCGGGGACGAACGCGCCGCCCGGTACCGACACTTGGTAACTGAACGCCCCGGCCGTACCGATGCACTCGTCGCCGTCCCAGGCGGCAATCGAACGGTCGACCTCGGTCAGCGTGCGAAACAGCTCGCGCTCCTCCGCCGTCTCGGCCACTCCGCCGAAGGCGCGCTCCAGCTTCCCGTACCACTCGTCCCACTCGGCCGGCTGGAGCACCCGTAGTTCAGTCGTCATGCGCCATCCCTACCAGCGGGGCGCGGCCTGTCGCGACCCGATTTCGAACGCAATGTCACAGGGGTCCCCCTGCACGCCGCCGGAGCGGGTGGATAGGGTCCACGACGATGGCACGTGGCGCAGCAGACTCGCTCACGGCCCGGCTGCGGAAGTCCGTACGCCGGGCCCGCACCGCGCTGCGCAAATCCGGCGTCGACTACTTCCGCGGCGACGGCTCCGACTGGATCGCGCTGGCCGGACTGCTGCTGACCATCCCGGCGATCGCGTGCGGCACGATCGCGCTGCCCGTCTGGTTCTCGCCGGCGGCACTCGTCCTCCCGATCGTCGCGGGCGGTCTGCTGCTGCGGCCCGCCAGCCTCCTCGGGCTGTACGCGACGGCGGCAGGCGCGCTCATCGTCGAGTCGCTGGTGCTCGGTCCGTACATGGAGGGCCCGGCGCGGGTCACCCCCGGAACGGTCCTCGTCGTGGCCGCCTGCGGATTCTTCGGGCTGCTCATCGCCCAGTTCAGGGCCCGGGTCGGCGTGCCCTGGCGGCGCGGCGGCACGATGCTCTTCGACCTGCGCGAACGCATCCGGGTGCAGAGCGCGCTGCCACGGCTGCCCAGGGGCTGGCACCGCGAGATGGCACTGCGCCCGGCCGGCGGGCAGTCCTTCTCCGGCGACTTCGTGGTCGCGGCCCGGACGAACGACGGCCGCACGCTCGAAGTCGTCCTGACGGACGTCTCCGGCAAGGGCATGGACGCGGGATCGCGTGCCCTGCTGCTGTCCGGCGCCTTCGGCGGACTCCTCGGCTCACTCCCGCCGCACGCCTTCCTGCCCGCCGCCAACGGCTATCTGCTGCGCCAGGACTGGGACGAGGGCTTCGCGACTTCTGTCCATCTCGTCCTCGACCTGGACTCCGGCGACTACGAACTCCTCTCCGCCGGCCACCTTCCCGCCCTCCAGCTCCACGCGGGCTCGGGCCGCTGGGAGGAGAAGTCCGCGGAGGGCCCACTGCTCGGCGTGTACGACGGCGCCCAGTTCGACCCGGTCAAGGGGACCCTGCGGCCGGGCGATGTGCTGATGCTTTTCACGGACGGCCTGGTGGAGGCGTCCGACCGCGAGATCGCCGAGGGCATGGACCGCCTCACCGGCGAGGCGGACCGCTATGTCGCGACGGGCTTCGAGGGCGCGGCCTGGCACCTCATCGAGGCGGTCGCCAAGGACGTCAACGACGACCGCGCCCTCCTGCTGCTCCGCCGCGAGTTTTAGGGGCTCCGCCCCGTTTCCAGCCCGTCCGGCGTTCGAGGACGGACACGCGGGCCGACCGGGCGGTACCGGTCACCTCCCCCCGGGGTCCGGGGCGGACCCCCCGTGGCGGAGCCGTACATCGGCACAGCGGGAAGGGGCGGTTAGGGGAAAGCTCCGCGCAGCGCCGCCGCACCGCCCCGTACAGTCCCCCCATGCCCCATCTCACCCTGACCGAGGTCGAGGCCATCGCCCGCAAGGCCCACGCGACGCAGACGGACAAGGCAGGCCGCCCGTACACCGAGCATCTGCGGGCCGTCGCCGACGGCGTCCGTGCCCGGGGCGGCAGCGAGGAGCAGATCGCGGCCGCGTGGCTGCACGACGCCATCGAGGACGACGCCCTCTCCCGCGACTGGCTGGACTCCGCCGAACTCCCGCAGTCCGTCAAGGAGATGGTCCTCGCGCTGACCAAGCGCAAGGGGGAGGACCTCCCCGACTACACCCGCCGCATCCTCGCCACTCCCGGTGCTCTCCTCGTCAAGGAGTCCGATCTCGCCCACAACGCGGACCCGGCCCGCCTCGCCGTCCTGGACGAGCCGACCCGGGTCCGTCTCAGCGAGAAGTACGCGACGGTGCGCCGGCTGCTGGGCCTGACAGCCGGCTGACGTCCTGCCGGAACGCCCAGGACATCTCCGGCTCCGTCGCGAACCGCAGCGCACGCCGCACCGGCGGCGTGCAGAACACCGTCACCGCCACAGCCATCGCCACCGTCAGCGCGATCTCACCGGCGGGCTCGGTCAGCCAGGGGTGCCGCGCCACCAGGCCCAGATAGTCCATGCCCTTCACCAGGAACCCGTGCAGCAGATAGCCGCAGATGGTTCCCGCGCCCAGCACCGTGAACCAGGTCCTGCGGCGCGGCACCCAGGCGAGGAAGGCCGCCGTCAGCAGCAGGGCGCAGCCGAAGAGGCCGACGGTCATGACGGGCGCCGCCCACCAGGGCGCGTCCAGTTCCTCGGCGCTGGTCGAGCGGTAGAACCAGCCCATCCGCAGATGCGGCGCCACCCAGTACGTGAAGGCCGCCGCGGCCGCGACCACGGGTAGCGCCAGCAGCCGCACCTCCCGGCGCCTGACCATCTGGAAGTGCTCCGGCTTCAGCGAGAGGCCGAGCACGAAGAACGGCAGGAACTGCAGGATCCGCTGGAGATCGAGGTCCTGCCCGATGCCCGGGGTGAGCGAGCCGAACGCAGCGATGACCAGTGCGACGGGCAGCGGGTACCGGATCGAGCGCCACAGAGGCGCCGAGAGCCGCCAGACGAAGAGCGCGATCAGGAACCAGGTGAGGTACATCGGATCGGTCATGCTGAACGGCTGACCGGGATCGTCGGCGACCACGCGCCGGAAGAGCGTGTACGCCGCCTCGAAGACGAGGTACGGCACCGCCACGCCGCTCACCAGCCGCTTCAGCTGACCGGGCCGGGCGTCGAAGCTCCGCGAGAAGTAGCCGGAGACGATGATGAACGCCGGCATGTGGAAGGTGTAGACGAGCATGTACAGCGCTCGTGTGGCGCGACTGCCCTCCATCACCGGCTCCCACGCGTGCGCCACCGCCACCAGCACGATGGCCAGGTACTTGGCGTTGTCGAAGTAGGGATCGCGTTTCCCGGACCGCGGCGCCGCGGCAGGTTCCGCCGGTTGTGCGGCCGGCTCGGTCGACGCCGGTCCCGCCGTCGCCGTCACCGTCGTCGGGACGGGCTCCGGCTCCCGGGAGGCCTCGGGGAGTCGGTCCCTCTGCAATCCATTCGGAGCGTGGAACATTCGAGGCACCCTAGCCCCGCCGAATCGATTACGTAAAACCCCGCTCAAGGGTCCGTCCATTCGCCACTGAAACTACCACCAAACGCCCGATATGCCCCAATTAATCCCGCTTAAACAGTGCAAATCAACACGCCGAATGGCTGGGTGAATTTCCTCACCGATATTGCTTGAATTTCCTGTGACCGGGCTGTGTGAATTTCGCGCCGACGGGTAGACGTCGAAGCGACGGCCGGGCCTCGCCCGGCGCGCCGGCCCGCCGCATGTGACGTGATCCATTCGCCGACGATGTGTCAGCCGGCAGCCGTCACGGTGGGGTTGGTGGCACGATGGAGGTAACGGGGGTGTGCCGGGCCGCATGCCCCCGGGCGGGCAAGGTGGGACCGACCGAGGGTGTGATCAGTTGTGGCCATTTCGCTGTCTGTGGTGCTGCTGTTGGCGATCATCCTCGTGGTGATGGTCCGCGGCGGCTCGATCAAGGCCGGACCCGCGATAGTCGCGGCGCTCTTCGGCTTCTTCCTCGCGTCGACCGGTATGGCGCCGTCGATCAACAACTTTCTGAACTCGCTGGCCGATTCGATCAACGCGATCAAATTCTGACGTGACGCGCGCTGCAGAACGACAAACGGCTCAGGGCCGGGTCGGAAGGTGATCCTTCCGACCCGGCCCTGAGCCGTATGGAGCGGGCGACGGGAATCGAACCCGCGTAGCTAGTTTGGAAGACTAGGGCTCTACCATTGAGCTACGCCCGCGAGGCGCGCGCCGCAGGTCATCAAGGCCGCGGCACGAAGAGCATCGTAGCGGGTCCCTGCCGGTCGCCGCACACCCCATTCCGTACGCAGCGCGTTCGTACGAAACAAAGGGGCAGGAGCACTGGCTGCGGGCATGTACCCTACGTGTCGCACCGACGGGGTGTGGCGCAGCTTGGTAGCGCGTCCGCTTTGGGAGCGGAAGGCCGTGGGTTCAAATCCCGCCACCCCGACCATCAGTCCTGATCGCCAGGCAAGATCACGTTGTGGGGCTCATCCCGCTTGCGGTTACTATGCAAGCTGTGTGCCCGTGTGTCTGACGAGTCTCTGAAGAGCCGGGCCCGATCCGCTGAGCCGCCGCCGGACATCACGCCGCAGCGACCACAGCAGAACCCCAGAATTCAGCCCACCAAGGAGACCGAACCGTGAAGAGCGCCGTGGAGACCCTGAACCCGACCCGGGTTCGGCTCACTGTCGAGGTGCCCTTCGAGGAGCTCAAGGACAGCCTCGACGCGGCGTACAAGAAGATCAACCAGCAGGTCACGGTCAAGGGCTTCCGCAAGGGCAAGATCCCGGCCCGGGTCATCGACCAGCGGTTCGGCCGCGGTGCGGTGCTGGAGGAGGCCGTCAACGACGCCCTCCCGAAGTTCTACACGCAGGCCGTCAACGAGGCCGAGGTCAACGTCCTCGGCCAGCCCGACGTCGACATCACGGAGCTGAAGGACGGCGAGACGCTGGCCTTCACCGCCGAGGTGGACGTCCGCCCGACCATCGAGATCCCGGACTACTCCGGCATCTCGGTCGAGGTCGACGCGATCGAGGTCACCGACGAGGACGTCGAGAAGTCGGTGGAGCAGCTGCGCACCCGCTTCGCCTCCACCTCCCCGGTCGAGCGCGCCGCCGCCGAGGGCGACGTCGTGACGATCGACCTCGAGGCCAAGGTCGACGGCGAGGTCCTCGCGGACGGCGTCGCCAACGGCGTGCAGTACACGATCGGCTCCGGCGAGCTCCTCGAGGGCATCGACGAGGCCGTCACCGGCCTGGAGGCCGGCGGCGAGGCCACCTTCACCTCCCAGCTGAAGGGCGGCTCCGCCGAGGGCAAGGACGCCGAGGTCACCGTCAAGGTCACCCAGGTCGCCGCCCGTGAGCTCCCCGAGCTCGACGACGAGTTCGCGCAGATGGCGAGCGAGTTCGACACCCTCGAGGAGCTGAAGGCCGACAGCCGCAAGCGCCTCGGGAACATGAAGGAGTACGACCAGGCCACCCAGGCCCAGGAGCGCGTCCTGGACAAGCTCCTGGAGCTGGTCGAGGTCCCGATCCCCGAGAAGCTCCTCGAGGACGAGATCAACACCCGCAAGCACAACCTGCAGCACCACCAGCTCGGCCAGATGGGCCTCGACCTCGCCAAGTACCTGGAGATCCAGGGCAAGACCGAGGAAGAGTTCGACGCCGAGACCAAGGAGCAGGCGGTCAAGGGCATCAAGACCCAGTTCGTCCTCGACGAGCTGGTCTCCAAGGAGAAGCTGAACGTCAGCCAGGAGGAGCTCACCGAGCACCTCATGCGCCGCGCCGCCTCCTCCGGCATGTCCCCCGACCAGTTCGCCCAGGCGGTCGTCGAGGGCGGCCAGGTGCCGATGCTCGTCGGCGAGGTCGCCCGCGGCAAGGCGCTCGCCGTGGTCGTCGAGGCCGCGACGGTCACCGACACCAACGGTGAGGTCATCGACCTGAGCGACGAGGACGAGGTCGAGGAGGCCACCGAGGTCGCCGCCGCGGCCACCGGTGACGCCGACGCCGAGGCCGCCGCGAAGGACGACGAGGACAAGACCGAGGCCTGAGCCTCGCGCTGAATCCCGTACGACGGGCCCGGCCGCGCCCTGTGCGCGCCCGGGCCCGTCGCCGTACCACGGCGCCGTACCACGGCCGGGCGCACCGGCCCGGCCGGATCTCCGCGGAGCCCGCACGTGGACGTACGCGGAGCGCTGACGTCGGCGTACGCGACACTCGCGCGCCCCCGCACCTTGCGCTCCCAGCGAACAGTTCGGGAAGCGGGATGGCGCCCGTCCACCAGCGCGTTAGGGTCCATGAATACGAGGGCAGGGGACTACCCGCCCCGGGGATCTTCCGGCCCCCGTTAGTACGAAGACGCTGAGACGGCCGCAGCCGTCAGAGACGAGCAGGTGGATTACGTGACGAATCTGATGCCTAACGCCGCCGGTGAGCCGTCGATCGGTGGAGGCCTCGGCGACCAGGTCTACAGCCGGCTGCTCGGCGAGCGCATCATCTTCCTGGGCCAGCAGGTCGACGACGACATCGCCAACAAGATCACGGCGCAGCTCCTTCTCCTGGCCGCAGACCCCGAGAAGGACGTCTACCTCTACATCAACAGCCCCGGTGGCTCGGTGACGGCCGGCATGGCGATCTACGACACCATGCAGTACATCCCGAACGACGTCGTCACCATCGGCATGGGCATGGCCGCCTCCATGGGCCAGTTCCTGCTCACCGGCGGCTCCGCGGGCAAGCGCTTCGCGCTCCCGCACACCGACATCCTGATGCACCAGGGCTCCGCCGGGATCGGCGGTACCGCATCGGACATCAAGATCCAGGCCGAGTACCTGCTCCGCACCAAGAAGCGCATGGCGGAGATCACCGCCCACCACTCCGGCCAGACCGTCGAGACGATCATCCGCGACGGCGACCGCGACCGCTGGTTCACCGCCGAGGAAGCCAAGGACTACGGGCTCATCGACGAGATCATCTCCCTCGCCTCGGGCGTTCCAGGCGGTGGCGGCACCGGGGCCTGAGCCCCGCCCCCGCCCGACCGGACCCTCAGCCCGCCGAACGCCACCAGGATGGTGAACACCGACATGCACATGCAGAACAATCTCTCCGCGAGCGGCCTGTACACGGGCCCGCAGGTGGACAACCGCTATGTGGTCCCCCGCTTCGTCGAGCGCACCTCGCAGGGCGTGCGCGAGTACGACCCGTACGCGAAGCTCTTCGAGGAGCGCGTGATCTTCCTCGGCGTCCAGATCGACGACGCCTCCGCCAACGACGTCATGGCGCAGCTGCTGTGCCTGGAGTCGATGGACCCGGACCGCGACATCTCGATCTACATCAACAGCCCCGGTGGCTCCTTCACCGCGCTGACCGCCATCTACGACACGATGCAGTTCGTGAAGCCGGACATCCAGACGGTCTGCATGGGCCAGGCGGCCTCCGCCGCCGCCGTCCTGCTCGCCGCGGGCACCCCCGGCAAGCGGATGGCCCTGCCGCACGCCCGCGTGCTGATCCACCAGCCGTCCTCGCAGACCGGCCGGGAGCAGCTCTCCGACCTGGAGATCGCGGCCAACGAGATCCTGCGCATGCGTGAGCAGCTCGAGGAGATGCTGGCCAAGCACTCCTCGCAGCCGATCGAGAAGATCCGCGAGGACATCGAGCGGGACAAGATCCTTACCGCCGAGGACGCCCTCGCGTACGGCCTGGTCGACCAGATCGTGTCGACCCGCAAGAGCACGGCCGCAGCGGCCGCCTGACGCCCGACCTTCCCTTGGCGCGGTACACGTCAATGTGAACCGCGCCAAGGGGGGCCCGAACGAGGGGCCCGGCAAGGTACCGTCGGATATGAGGCACCAGGAGCCGCTGAACCAAGCGCTCCCAGGCGAAGGGGAAGCACCTCGTGGCACGCATCGGTGATGGCGGCGACCTGCTCAAGTGCTCGTTCTGCGGAAAGAGCCAGAAGCAGGTGAAGAAGCTCATCGCAGGCCCCGGGGTGTACATCTGCGACGAGTGCATCGACCTCTGCAACGAGATCATCGAGGAGGAGCTCGCCGAGACCTCCGAGGTGCGGTGGGAGGAACTCCCCAAGCCGCGCGAGATCTACGAGTTCCTCGAGGGGTACGTCGTCGGGCAGGAGCCCGCGAAGAAGGCGCTCTCGGTCGCGGTGTACAACCACTACAAGCGCGTCCAGGCCGGCGAGAACGGCGGCGGGCAGGGCCGCGACGACGCGATCGAACTCGCCAAGTCCAACATCCTGCTGCTCGGCCCCACCGGCTCCGGCAAGACGCTCCTGGCCCAGACCCTGGCCCGTATGCTCAACGTCCCGTTCGCCATCGCCGACGCGACGGCGCTGACGGAGGCGGGCTATGTCGGCGAGGACGTCGAGAACATCCTCCTCAAGCTGATCCAGGCCGCCGACTACGACGTCAAGAAGGCCGAGACCGGGATCATCTACATCGACGAGATCGACAAGGTCGCCCGCAAGAGCGAAAACCCGTCGATCACACGGGATGTGAGCGGCGAGGGCGTTCAGCAGGCGCTGCTGAAGATCCTCGAGGGCACCACTGCCTCCGTGCCCCCGCAGGGTGGCCGGAAGCACCCCCACCAGGAATTCATCCAGATCGACACGACCAACGTGCTCTTCATCGTGGGCGGTGCCTTCGCCGGCCTGGAGAAGATCATCGAGTCGCGCGCGGGAGCCAAGGGCATCGGTTTCGGCGCCACGATCCGCTCCAAGCGGGAGATCGAGGCGAGCGACCAGTTCCGGGAGGTCATGCCCGAGGACCTGGTGAAGTTCGGCATGATCCCCGAGTTCATCGGCCGCCTCCCGGTGATCACGTCGGTCCACAACCTCGACCGCGAGGCGCTCCTCAAGATCCTTGTCGAGCCGCGCAACGCCCTGGTCAAGCAGTACCAGCGGTTGTTCGAACTCGACGGCGTCGAGCTGGACTTCGACCGCCCGGCCCTCGAGGCCATCGCCGACCAGGCGATCCTCCGAGGCACGGGCGCGCGCGGACTGCGCGCCATCATGGAGGAAGTCCTCATGTCCGTGATGTACGAGGTGCCCTCGCGCAAGGACGTGGCCCGCGTCGTCATCACGGCGGACGTGGTCCACAACAACGTGAACCCGACGCTGGTGCCGAGGATCGTGAAGAACGACGGACGGCACGAGAAGAGCGCGTAGCGCTCGACCGCACATACGAGAGGGGCGCCCGGCCGGTTACGTCAACCGGCCGGGCGCCCCTCTGCGTTGGGCGTCACGCCTTGACGCGGATCTCCTTGCGGAGGTCGACGGTGAGCTTGATCGCCGTGTCCTTGTCCATGCCCTTGGTGGCATCGCCGGGCGAGACCATCGCGATCGTGCTGTAGTCCGCCCAGGCACAGAACCAGTCGGTCTTGGGCTGCTTGGTCTGCGGGTTCTTTCCCTCGGCGGCCTGGCACTTCATGATGCCGTTGTCGAAGCCGTCAGGGCTGACCTCCTCGGGCGCTCCGACCAGCTTCCCCGTGTTGCCTTTGCTGCTGGACGAGTCCTTGTTGACCTGCGCGAAGAACGTGTCCAGCGCCTTCTTGGGGTCATCGATCCTGCCGTAGGCGCCGACGAAGACGATTCCCTTGGCGGTGGTCAGGTCGGGCAACGAACTGGGGTCGGACGGGTCGTACTTGCTCATGTCCGCGGTCGTGTACGAGCCCAGCACGGACGTGCCGTTCTTGATGCCGCTCTGCTCCAAGTCCTTGACGACGGAGGCGTCCTTGCTGCCGGATTCGCCGTCCTTGGACATCCGGTTGTAGTCGGAGAGGACCTTCGCGGGCGTGGCCAGCTTGTGCGGGCCGTCGTCGGAGAGGCCACCGCCACCGCCGCCGAACACGAAGTACGCACCGACACCGAGCGCGACCACCACGGCCACCGCGCCGATGATCAGGCCCGTCTTCTTGCCGCCGCCCTGGGCAGGCGGCGGGGGCGGGTACGCGCCGGGGCCCGCGCCGTACGGGGGCTGCTGGGGAGGCTGGCCGTAGGGGGCCTGCTGCTGGGGCTGGCCCCAGCCCTGCTGCTGCGGCGGGACGCCCTGGGGAGCCTGCTGGGGGTACCCGTAGCCAGGCTGCTGGGGAGCCTGCTGCGGGTAGCCGTAGCCGGGCTGGGGCGCCTGCGGCTGTTGGCCGTAAGGGCCCGGCTGGCCGTACGGACCGGGCTGCTGGGGCTGACCGCCGTACGGGCCCGGCTGGTTGTAGCTCATTACTGGGTTCCCCTCCAGATGCTTATGCGTTCCGAACATCCTGGCGGAAGGGCCGCTGCCCCGGGGCACCGGGGCACACACCGTTACGGAAGATTCCCGTTTCAGAACGGGCCCGTGACACCTCTAAACTGTGGCCCGTGACCGAGAACACTCAGCAGCAGCCAGCCAGCAACCCCGAACTGCCGACCCAGTACGCGCCGGCCGAGGTAGAGGGGAAGCTGTACGAGCGCTGGGTAGAACGCGGTTACTTCGAGGCCGACGCGAAGAGCGAGAAGCCTCCGTACACCATCGTCATCCCGCCGCCGAACGTCACGGGCAGCCTCCACCTGGGTCATGCCTTCGAGCACACGCTGATCGACGCCCTCACCCGCCGCAAGCGGATGCAGGGGTACGAGACGCTGTGGCAGCCCGGCATGGACCACGCCGGCATCGCCACGCAGAACGTCGTCGAGCGCGAGCTCGCCAAGGAGGGCAAGTCCCGCCACGACCTGGGCCGCGAGGCGTTCGTCGAGCGCGTCTGGCAGTGGAAGGGCGAGTCCGGCGGCCAGATCTCCGGACAGATGAGGCGTCTGGGTGACGGTGTCGCCTGGTCGCGTGAGCGCTTCACGATGGACGAGGGCCTGTCCAAGGCCGTCCAGACCATCTTCAAGAAGCTCTACGACGATGAGCTCATCTACCGCGCCGAGCGCATCATCAACTGGTGCCCGCGCTGTCTGACCGCCATCTCCGACATCGAGGTCGAGTACCAGGACGACGACGGCGAGCTCGTCTCCATCCGGTACGGCGAGGGCGATGAGTCCATCGTCGTCGCCACCACCCGCGCCGAGACGATGCTGGGCGACACGGCCGTCGCGGTCCACCCGGACGACGAGCGCTACAAGCACCTGGTCGGCAAGGAGATCGAGCTGCCGCTGACCGGCCGCCGTATCCCCGTCGTCGCCGACGAGCACGTCGACCCCGAGTTCGGCACCGGTGCCGTCAAGGTCACGCCCGCGCATGACCCGAACGACTTCGAGATCGGCCAGCGGCACAACCTGCCGAGCCTCGCCGTCATGGACGAGCACGCGATCATCACCGCCCACGGCCCCTTCCAGGGCCTGGACCGGCTGGAGGCCCGCAGCACCATCGTCGGCGCCCTGCGCGCCGAGGGCCGGATCGTCGCCGAGAAGCGTCCGTACGTCCACTCGGTCGGCCACTGCTCGCGCTGCAAGACCACGATCGAGCCGCGGCTGTCCATGCAGTGGTGGGTCAAGGTCGGCCCGCTGGCGCAGGCCGCGGGTGACGCGGTCCGCGACGGCAAGGTCAAGATCCACCCGCAGGAGATGGAGAGGCGGTACTTCGACTGGGTCGACAACCTCCACGACTGGTGCATCTCGCGCCAGCTGTGGTGGGGCCACCGCATCCCCGTCTGGTACGGCCCGAACGGCGAGATCGTCTGCGTCGGACCGGACGAGCAGCCGCCGAGCGGCGAGGGCTGGACCCAGGAGACCGACGTCCTCGACACCTGGTTCTCCTCCGGGCTGTGGCCGTTCTCCACGCTCGGCTGGCCGGAGCAGACCGAGAGCCTCGCGAAGTTCTATCCGAACTCCGTCCTGGTCACCGGCTACGACATCCTCTTCTTCTGGGTCGCCCGGATGATGATGTTCGGTCTGTACGCGATGGACGGCACCCCGCCGTTCCACACCATCGCCCTGCACGGCATGGTCCGCGACCAGTTCGGCAAGAAGATGTCGAAGTCCTTCGGCAACGCGGTCAACCCGCTGGACTGGATGGACAAGTACGGCTCCGACGCACTGCGCTTCACGCTGGCGCGCGGCGCCAACCCGGGCGTCGACGTCCCGATCGGCGAGGACTGGGTCCAGGGCTCCCGCAACTTCGCCAACAAGATCTGGAACGCGACCCGCTTCGCGCTGATGAACGGCGCCACGGTCGAGGGCCCGATGCCCACGCCCGAGCAGATGTCGGCGACCGACCGCTGGATCCTGTCGCGGCTGAACTCGGTGGTCGCCGAGGTCGACGCGTACTACGAGGACTACCAGTTCGCGAAGCTGTCCGACACGCTCTTCCACTTCGCGTGGGACGAGGTCTTCGACTGGTACGTCGAGCTGTCCAAGACCACGTTCATGGGCGGCGGCGAGCCCGCGAAGGCCTCCGCCCGCGTCCTCGGCGAGGTCCTCGACGTCACGCTGCGCCTGCTCCACCCGGTCGTCCCCTTCGTCACCGAGACGCTGTGGACCACCCTCACGGGCGGCGAGTCCGTCGTCATCGCCGACTGGCCGAACGACTCCGGCTTCCGCGACCAGGCCGCGGAGCAGGAGATCGAGCTGGTCCAGCGGGTCGTCACCGAGGTCCGCCGGTTCCGCTCGGACCAGGGGCTGCAGCCGGGCCAGAAGGTCCCGGCCCGCCTCACCCTGGACGGCACCGCGCTGGCGCCGCACGAGGGCGCCATCCGGCAGCTGCTGCGCCTCCAGCCGGAGGGCGATTCCTTCCACGCGACGGCGACCCTGCCGGTCGCGGGCGCAGAGGTCGCGCTGGACCTGTCCGGCGCGATCGACGTCGCCGCGGAGCGCAAGCGCCTCGCGAAGGACCTCGCGGCGGCGGAGAAGGAGAAGGCCCAGGCCACGGCGAAGCTCGGCAACGAGGCGTTCCTCGCCAAGGCCCCGGACAATGTCGTGGACAAGATCCGCGGCCGTCTCGCCAAGGCCGAGGAGGACATCGAGCGCATCAGCGCCCAGCTGGCCGGCCTGCCGCAGGCCTAGGCAGGGGGCTTCGCCCCCGCACTCCCGAGCCCCGGTTCCCCTGCGCCCTGCGGGCGCGGGGGAACCCAGCGGGTCTGGATTTCGGGGTGTGACTCGCCGACGGGCTCCTTCGGGAGCCCGTCCGGCGTTTGAGGACAGGGCGGGCCCTTTCCCGCCTGTCTGGCGTTCGAGGACGGACATGCCGCCATACCCAGCCTGTCCGGCGTTCGAGGACGGACACGGGCCCAGCCAGCGGTACTGGGCACATATCAAGGCCGTCCGCCGTTTGAGGACGGACACCCCGGCCTACGCGGCGGTGCGGGGCGCGTATTGAGCCCGTCCGGCGTTTGAGGACGGACATACCGGCCCGCCTGGCGGTGCCGGGCACCCATCAAGGCCGTCCGCCGCCTGAGGACGCACACGCGGGCCCACCGCACGGTCCCGGGCGCCCCCAGGGGCCCGCGCGGAAACGCGCGGGCGTGCGACGCGCCCCGCACCTTGGATGATGGAGGCATGCCGCACGAGCCCGCCGTCGCCCCGCGCGCCGGCGGCCCCCCCCGCCCGCCGCCGGCCCCGGGTCGGGGCCCCCGCGGCGGGCCGCGCCGCGCCGGGCCA